>NZ_JAHQUN010000001.1:0-496784 GCF_019052485.1 Bacteroides sp. MSK.20.82 | reverse complement strand
GAGGTGTAAGTCCGGTTCGGGGGCGAGCATTTGGAAACCTACCATAGAAATATGATAAGGCGCTGGGTGCTTAGCCTACACAAAACGGTTAGAAAGTATTTTGGTGAGGCCGTTGTCGTCACTCAAGAACTGGACGATATTGTATCAAGTCCCATTATTAAAGACACCATCATCAACAATGCCGATTGCAAGATTCTGCTGGATCAGCGAAAGTATATTAACAAGTTTGACTCCGTACAGTCCCTGCTCGGATTGACCGACAAAGAGAAAGGGCAGATATTGTCTATCAATCAGTCCAACGATCCGGCACGGAAGTATAAGGAAGTTTGAATAGGCTTGGGAGGTGTCCAGTCCGCTGTCTATGCCACAGAAACCTCTGTCGAGGAGTATCTCACCTATACCACGGAAGAAACCGAAAAGTTGGAAGTCACACAAATGACTGAGAAGCTGGGCGGCAATATGGAGCAGGCTATCCGTGTGCTGGCTAAAGAGAAGAAAAAGAAAAAATAAACGATTAAAATCAAGAAGCAATGAGAAAGAGAATTTTAAGCATGTTGTTTGTCCTGTCGGCCTTTATAGTACCGGCAAGCGTACAGGCACAGTGGGTGGTGTCCGATCCGGGCAACCTCGTCCAGGGTATCGTGAACAGTGTCAACGAAATAGTGGAGACCTCGGAAACGGCGCAGAATGCTCTCTCCACATGGAAGGAAACCTCAAAGATTTTCGAGCAGGGGCGTGAGTATTACAACAAGCTGCGCAAGGTGAACGACCTGATCAGCGGTAGCGAGAAAGTCAAGGAGTCCGTCCTGATGCTCGGTAATATCTCCGAGATTTACGTGAACAATTTCGGCAAGATGCTGGCCGACAAGAATTTCAGCCAGCGGGAGCTGAATGCGATAGCTGCCGGTTATAACACGATCATGAAGAAGAGCAGCCGCAGCATTACCGAGCTGAAGAATATCATCAATCCCACCGGCATGTCCATGAACGACAAGGAACGCATCGACCTGGTGAACCGGGTATATAGGGAAATGGTACATTATAGAGAATTGGCCAATTACTACACCCGCAAGAACCTGCATGTGTCCTATCTGCGTGCCAAGGAGAAAAACGAGCAGCAACAGGTATTCGACCTGTACGGAAAAGATGAGCGTTACTGGTAATCATTCAATTAAAAGCAGAATAGTATGTTGTTAATGTCTATTTCATTTGAAAATATGCACCGGATTCTTCGGGACCTGTATGATACGATGACCAAACTCTGCCATCCGATGATGGACATGGCGATGGCACTCGCTGCCCTGGGAGCCCTCTTCTACATCGCCTACCGTGTCTGGCAGTCGCTCTCCCGTGCCGAACCTATCGATGTCTTTTCAATGCTCCGACCTTTCGTATTGGGCATGTGTATCCTCTTCTTCGACGTGATGGTGCTGGGTACTCTCAATGGCATCTTCAGCCCTATAGTCCAGGGAACCGGAATGCTGCTCCGTGACCAGACATTTGACTTGCAGAAGTACCAGCAGGAGAAGGATAAGCTCCGTGCGGACATGATGGCAAAGACGATGATGACCGGGCGTGTCTTCGCTTCCAATGAGGAGCTGGACGCGGAACTGGACAACATGGGCTGGAGCGAGGAGGAGCATACGGCCTTGCAGACCATGTATGAGGTTTCATATGCCTTCTCCCTGCAAGGCATTGTCCAGATGGTCATGCGCAAATTGCTGGAGATTCTCTTCCAGTCCGCTTCGCTGGTCATCGACACGATCCGTACCTTTTTCTTGATCGTCCTGAGCATTTTGGGGCCGATAGCCTTTGCCCTGAGTGTTTTTGACGGGCTGCAGAATACGCTTATCCAATGGCTGGCACGCTATATCAGTGTTTATCTCTGGTTGCCGGTATCAGACCTTTTCGGGGCGATGCTTGCCAAGATACAGACGCTTATCCTGCAGGAAGAGATGAACCTGATGGCCGATCCGATGAGTATCATCGATGTGGACGGTTCGTCGGCCATTTATCTGATATTCATGGTGATAGGCATTATCGGATATTTTTGTGTGCCGACGGTTTCGAACTGGATCGTCCAGGCGGGAGGCATGAGCTCCTATAACCGGAATGTCAACAACACGGCATCCAAGGTGAGCAATGTAGCCGGTGCTGCGGCGGGTGCTTCGACGGGGAATGTCGGTGCGGTCCTGCTAAAGAAATAAAGTTGAAGATAAACTGATAAAAGTAGAATTATGGAATTTAAAAGTTTTAAAAACATCGAATCCTCGTTCAGGCAGATCCGCCTGTTCACGTTGGTCTTTCTGGGTATTTGTGCCTCGCTGACTACGTATGCCATCTGAAAGTCCTACCTCTTTGCGGATCAGCAGCGGGAGAAGGTCTACGTACTGGATCAGGGCAAGTCACTTATGGTGGCGTTATCCCAGGATGCGGCATTGAACCGTCCGGTGGAGGCCCGAGAACATGTGCGCCGCATGCATGAACTGTTCTTTACGCTGGCTCCTGATAAGGCCGCTATCGAATCCAATATCAACCGGGCCATGTATCTGGCGGACAAGAGTCTTTATAGTTATTACCGGGATTGGAACGAGAAAGGCTATTATAACAGGCTGATCAGTGGCAATATTAACCAGACCGTTCTGGTAGACAGCATGCAGTGCGACTTCGATAACTATCCGTACCGGATCACCACCTTTGCCCGGCAGATGATTATCCGAAACAGCAATATCACCGAGCGTTCCCTGGTCACCCGTTGCTTCCTGCAGAGTACGGTCAGGTCGGATAATAATCCGCAAGGTTTCATGGCGGAACGCTTTGAGATTTTGGAAAACAGGGATATAAGGACCGTTGAACGCTAATATAATAAGGTAATGAAAAGTAGAAAGATAAAAGCAGAGATCAGCGAAAAGCTGAAGAACGCCTGCGAAGAACTGTCTGAAAAAGAGCGTAAGGAAGTGATTGTGGGCATGCTGGTTATCAGTACCGTTCTATGCGGCATCACGGTAACACGCGCTTTCGGGCGTTTTCTCTCTCACGGCACGCAAAAGGAGTTGCCGTTTGTCCATCCGGTGGACTTCCTCCACCGGGCGGATAAAGACAGTATAATGTATCACCCTAAAACCCACGAGTAATGGAAGATAAAGATTTGGAAAAGCCCGAAGCGGCAGAAGAAACAGAGGTACAGCCGGAAAACGGCAGAGCCTTTAAGGAAGAACCGGAAAAAGAGAAGAAGGAACTCACGCCGGAAGAGATGGAAAAAAGAAGGAAGTTCATTGTGATTCCGGCTTTTGTGCTGGTCTTCCTGGGAGTCATGTACTGAATATTTGCCCCCACCGGCAAGGAAAACGGAACGGAAGCTCCCGGAAATTCAGGATTCAATGTGAACGTGCCGGAGCCTACCACTGCCAAACTTGTAGATAAGAAGACCGCTGCTTATGAAAAGCAACAGGCGGAAGTAGAGGAAGAAAGCCGGATGAAATCGCTGGAGCAGCTTGCCGGGACACTGATGAATAATGGAAAATCATCCGATACCGGTGAAAAAGAAAAGGACGGAGACCGGTTGCAACAGTCCGTCAATACCTACGAGCAAATCTCCAGACAGCTGGATGACTTCTATGAGACTCCCAAAGAGACAGCAAACAGTGATTTGGAAAGAAAAGTGGACGAACTGAACAAAAAGCTGGAAAAGGCGGAAAAGGAAAAGAACAAGGCGGCTACCCGTGAGGAACTGATGGAGCGTTCCTACAAGATGGCGGCAAAGTATCTGAATCCGGACAAGGATACTATTCAGCAAAAGGTAGACGAAGAAGAACTGCCGGAAGTTGTTCCGGTTCAGCGGGCGGAGCACCAGACGACCTCCGGCCTTTCACAGTCGGTTACGGATTCCGCTTTTGTAGCTTCGCTTACTGTCGAGAGGAATTACGGCTTCAATACTGCTGTCGGGAGCAGCTACCAAATGGGGACGAATACCATCGCCGCCTGCATCTCGGAGAGCCAGACCATTGAACAGGGAGGCAGGGTAAAACTCCGGTTGCTGCAACCTCTGCAGGCAGGAAGTATTACCGTTCCGGAGAACAGTCTGGTAACGGGTGCGGCGGTCATTCAGGGAGAGCGTCTGGATATCCTGATCAGCAGCATCGAGTATGCGGGGAATATCATCCCCGTGCAGTTGGCGACTTACGATATCGACGGGCAGAAAGGCATTTTCGTTCCCGGATCGGAAACTCGCAATGCGGCAAAGGATGCGGCAGGGACGGTCAGCGAGAGTATGGGAAACAGCGTATCATTTGCACGTTCTGCCGGACAGCAGGTGGTCATGGACCTGACGCGCGGAGTCATGCAGGGCGGCACGCGGTTGATTGCCGGACGGGTTCGTGCGGTCAAGGTGACGCTGAAAGCCGGATATAAGGTGCTGCTGGTCACAAAGAAACAATAACGGAGTATTCACTTTAATAAAAAAGATAAGACAATGAAAGTATTTATAGCATTATTGATGGCTGTTCTGGCCTCGGTATCCGGTTTCGCACAGGAAAAAACACCGCCAAATCCCGTCAGGATTCTGACGGATAACCAGCATATCACTCCTTATAAGATAGAGGTCACTTTCGGTAAGACGGTGCATATCCTTTTCCCTTCGGAAGTGCGTTACGTGGACCTGGGAAGTAACAATATCATCGCAGGTAAAGCTGACGGGGTCGAGAATGTGGTGCGTGTCAAGGCAGCGGTGAAGGAGTTTCCGGGCGAGACGAACTTCTCGGTTATTACTGGCGACGGCTCTTTCTTCTCCTTCAATGTCGTTTATAAGGAGGAGCCTTCCACGCTGAATATCAATATGGACCAGTGGATGAACCCGGACGAGGGAGAAAAGAAGGGAGGCAGTTCCATCCGTGTCACGGAACTGGGTGAGGAAGATCCGATGGTCATTGCCAGCGTGATGTACACCATCCACCGGCTGGACCGCAGGGCCGTGAAGCATATCGGGTGCAGGCAGTTCGGGATGCAGGCTCTTTTGAAGGGCATTTATGTGCATAAGGACCTGATATTCTTCCATGTTTCCCTGACGAACAATTCCAATGTGCCTTTCGATGTGGATTTCGTGCGGTTTAAGATAGTGGATAAGAAGATAGCCAAAAGGACGGCCCGACAGGAAACTTATATTGAACCGGTACGCACGCTCAATGCCCTGACACGCATCGAGGGAAAGAGCACGGGACGTATCGTGTATGCCTTCCCGAAGATTGTCATTCCTGATGACAAGTTGCTGGAAGTGGAAATTTACGAGAAAGGGGGAGGCCGTCACCAGCGGTTCTATATGGAGAACAGTGACCTGGTGGATGCGCGTATTGTGAATGAATTAATCGGTGAGTAATCATGAAAAGAGTTTTATTTATTATGTTATGCATTTGTCTGCCCTTTGCGGCAGGCGAATGCTTTGCCCAGCGTTACCTGCCGGGACAGAAAGGTATCCAGCTCACGTTAGGCGGTGTGGACGACTTCGGTTCGAATGTGAAGCATCTGCGTGGCAACTTTCAGCTCGGAGTGGCTCTGAGCCGGTATAACCGGAACCATTCCCGCTGGCTGTTCGGGGCGGATTATGTGAAGAAGCACTATTCCTACAAGGACATTGCGATTCCCAAAGCGCAGTTTACCGGAGAGGTAGGCTATTTCGTGCCGTTCTTCTCGGACCGTGGCAGGAACGTGTTCTTCTCTGCCGGTCTTTCCGCTCTGGCGGGTTATGAGACGACCAACTGGAACTGCAAGCTGCTCTATGACGGGGCGACTTTAAAGAATGACGGATGCTTCATTTATGGTTTTGCCCCGGCTTTCGAGATGGAGGCGTTCCTTTCCGACAGGCTGGTTTTTCTTTTCAATGTCCGCCAGAGGATATTCTTCGGATCATCCGTGGGGAATTTCCACACGGCGGTAGCTGTCGGTGTCAAGTACATTTTTAATTAGCGGCAATAGTATGGAACAAGGCAATTGGAACGTGGATGAGATGCTTCATTGGCTGGATATGAAAATAAACCGGGAAGACCGGGACATACGTGAACAAAGCAAGAAGATAAATGGGAATTTCCTGCACTTTTTCGAATGGAATGCGGAGAGCCTGTATAAGTCTCATTTTATGTCCGGGTGTTATAAGATACTCCGGCAGGCGGTGGACGGGGCAAAGGACATGGATACGGTTCGGAATATTGTTGAGGACAACATTGCTTACTGTGAGAGCAAACTGTTGAACGGTCAGGTGGATTGTAACAGTTCCAGCCGGACAACGAATGTTGCCCATTTCCTGAAGTTGGAGTGTATGCAGCAGTTGGTTAGGGATTACCGGGAATTCGCGAATATCCTTGCGCAAACGCCTCCCGAAGAGAATTTGCAACAGACGGCTAATAAAACAGAAAAGAAGAGAGAAGAGCCGCCTGAAAGAAAGATAAAAACGGGCATCAGGCGTTAGCAGACAACGGACTCAATCAAGTAAATTATTCATTTAGTAATACGTAAAATCATGAAGATTAAATTAATAATAAGTGGTATCATGCTCACATTGCTTTGCCTGCTGGGTGGCTGTGATGATAAATTGGAAGTGCAGCAGGCATACGATTTCTCGCTAACGTCCTGGTATCTCCAGAAGACTATTTCCCCGGATGAGACCGTGGAGATTCGTCTGACACTCAATCGTAGCGGAAACTATGAGGGAACCGGTTATCAAATCGGTTATATACAAATGGAGGGCAGCGGCAAGGTGTACGACAAGAAGAAGGTCTATCTGGTGAACCGGGAGATGCAACCGTTGGATTCGATAGCGGAGTTAGACAGCAGCGATCCCTGCCGCCAGGTATTCACACTCTTCTATCATAATCGAAGCAGTAAGAATGCGGAGATTAAACTCGTGGCAACGGATAATTTCCATCAGGAAAGGGAATTGGATATCTCCTTTCAGAGTGAAATTGAAACGGATACGGAACTATAAATCAGACAACGATGGATAAAAGTGATTTAAGAATCGAACAGTTGCAGCAATATCTTGACAAGAAGAAAGGTGTTGTAGAAAGCAATATAAAAAAGTATAGCGCGCAACTGGCAAGCAACTATCTTCATTTCTTTGGTTGGCATGCCGATGACTTGTATAAGGCCTGTTATATGGATAAATATTATAAGGCTATTCAAGAGGCGATTGATACCGCTGAAACGCCGAAGGACATTGAAGGCTATTTGAAGCGTCGTACCCTGTATGTAGAAGAAGATCTCCTGAACGGTCCGCTTGTCAAGAAAAGTACCAACCCGATGTCGAATATGGCCCATTCCCTGGAGATGGAATGCAAACAGGAGTTACTGAAGGACCTCCGGTATTTAAACAGGCTTCTTCAGAGTGAGACTGTAAGTGAAAGAATAAGGCCGCAAGAAGCACCCCGACAAGAAATTGTGCCTGTGAAAGAAAAGAAGAAAACGGGACCACGGTTGAGATAGTATCAATTGAAAGCAATAAAAAAGCTACTGAATTTTTGTTTCAGTAGCTTTTTTATTTATCCCAGTCTTATATTCCGGCTATACCAGATAAGCCTCAAAAAGATAATGTATGAATAACCGGCCCTTTTCCGTCCAAACGGTCAACATGGCCGTGCCGGTTTCTCCTGTGCGGCTTTCCCATACATGGGTCCGGGTTGCCGTATAGCCTTGATTCTGATAAGGAGCTTTGAGCAGCCATTGACCGGATTGACGGAACTGGATGTCTGCCCATCGAAGCCGTTTGTTCAGCATACCGGCAGTCATTCCCAATTCTTTCGCTATCTGTGTGGTCGTGTAGGTGCTTTGGGATTGGAGGACTTTGTCATAATACTGAACTTTTGGGGCCTGTAGCTTGAGTTTCAGGATAGCATAGTTGTTCTCCTTCTCCAATGCTGAAATACGGCTGTCTCGCTCTTTTATACGGTTCTGTGCGAGCAATATGGCACGCGCAAGTAGTTCATTATCCGTTTCGCCATTCTTCTTAAGAAGATAGCCACCGTTCTTTAGTGTTTCGGGAACCAGTTCATCAAATATCCAGCTTTCGAATTTCTCAGCGGAAGGCAGCTTGCTACCGGCAATCAGCCGGTATACGTTCCCTTCGTTGATGTACTTGATTTTCTGGACGGCACTGCGTGTAGGGGTGTCGTAAACCACGACGCCCATTGGTTTACAATGTCTTACGACGGCATCTCTCGGATTGGAGTAGCCAAGTGCGGCGGCAACATCTGAGGCGCAGAACCATATTTTCCCGTCAATTTCCAGTGTCCGGATGCGTCCGAACTCAGGATGTTCAAATATTGATACTTTATTCATGACTGTTTAATTTATAGGTTTCTTCTATTGCTTTAAATATCTCGTAGACTACCTGGGGGACGATAGCGTTCCCATATCCTTTAATGGATGCCTGTCTTCACCGAGAAAAGGAGATACCGTCCAGTCGGGGGGGAAGCCCATCATCTCGGCTACAAACAGGGGATTCAGCTGGAAACTCTTTCCAGTCCGGGCGAAGAAATCGGGCAGGCTGTTCTTTTCCGGTATCCGGCCTCTCTTCTCCAGACTTTCCGGGCTTGCTGCGCCCTTCCAGTCCCTCGCTGTCGGAGTGGGCAGAAGCTCCGCCATCCTCCCAAGCCCTACACTCCAGACATGGCCTTTCTGATTGATCTTTCTCACCTTTCCTTTCGGTGTCACTATGATCTTGTCGTTTTTCCCCATTACCGCACCCACACCGGCATCGCTGGCTACTGGGGTGGGCAACAGCATCCCGTAAAAGTCCAGAAAGTCGCTCAATCCGTTGGGTTTCTTCTCCCCATTGAGCTGGCTGTACAGGGATGGAGCATAGGCCTGTTTCCATTTGTGAACCCTTTCCGGATGGTGTATCTCCGTAGCCAATGGAGTGGGAAGGAGTATTTCATGGATCATCTCCGGCAATCCCTGCTGGCGGCTGTTCGGTCCCCTGCGCTTGTAATCCTGGGCTGTCACGGTGGGCAATAAACCATATCCGGTCCCGGCGGTGGGGAGCTCCGACGGCACAAGCCGGTATAAGCACCGGCTGGACGGAATATCCTTCACGTTCAAGATCACGGCAAATGGTTTCAACAACATATTGCTGCCGTCTTTTAAATACAGGCTCACTCTCTCCGAATAGAGTGGACTGACTTCCCACTTCAGTCTCCTGGCCGGGCTGTACCATCGTGAGGATGCCAGCAACGTTCTCACCAATGACCCAATCGGGCCTGATCTCATGTATGGCCCTGAGCATATGAGGCCAGAGGTAACGGTTATCATCCGCTCCTTTTCTTTGGCCTGCGACAGAGAATGGTTGACAAGGAAAACCTCCTGTAAGGACATTGATTTTTCCTCTCCATTCTCTGAAATCTGTCGTTGTGACATCTGTATAACTTTTTGCATCTTTAAACCAGTAATTTAAAATGGTATTACAAAAATCGTCTATCTCACAATGGAAGGCATTCTGCCATCCCATTCATTCGGCAGCCAGGTCTGGGGCGCCGAATCCACTAAACAGAGAAGCGTGTACCAGACGCTTCCGCTGTTTCTTGTCTTGCTCTTCTTCTTTCATTGTTTATTCATTATTTAGAGGTTCGAGATTCATTACTTTTTTGTCGATCTTACGATAGACACTCCCCATCTCCAGCATATTCTCCAATCGGAGCAGGTCCGTGATTTCATAGACGGTCATCCCTTTCTGTGTCGTGAAGCGGATATATCCTTTCTGTCGCTGTATCTCCACTTCCTCGGGAGTCATGTGTAGGACTTCACAGATTTCCTGCAAGGTCAGGGTCAGGCTTACTTCCTTAACTGTGTAGATGTAGGTCAGGATGTTCAGCATCTGAAGACATTTGCGGTGTGATTTGACAAGTGATGCGAATTTGTTTCGTTCTATGACGATTACTTTAGCTTGATTTTCCATGTGAATTTTTATTTATGAGTTAATAGAATCGGATATGAAATCTTCGTTTAGACATTCTTCTCTCAGGAATTTATATACGTCAGAAGCCCAGAAGTAAATCTTGCCGCTGAGTTTGAAAAATGGGAGTTTGCCGGAATTACGCCAGCGGATCAGTGTCCGGTCGCATACTTTCAGCATCAGGCGCATATCCCGGCTGTCCAGCATTTGCTTGCCGTTGAAACTGGTTACTGCTTCCAGAGCCGTTTCCAGCTTGGCAATCAGTTTTCTTTGTTCCTCAAAGTTGTCCTTTATCATTGCTTTGAGTATCTCAATATCATTTCTGTTCTCTTCCATACAATATTCCTTTGTTCCAATGGGTTATTTTTCTTTCTTCGGTTGCAAAGTTTTCAAAATTGGGCATGAAAAAATAGGGCTGACGGTAACCGCCAGCCCCATATTTTTTTTCTAACATGTT
The DNA here is from genome assembly GCF_019052485.1 of Bacteroides sp. MSK.20.82. Taxonomy (NCBI): domain Bacteria; kingdom Pseudomonadati; phylum Bacteroidota; class Bacteroidia; order Bacteroidales; family Bacteroidaceae; genus Bacteroides; species Bacteroides sp. MSK.20.82. Next base: position 486,393 of record NZ_JAHQUN010000001.1, on the reverse strand, counting down.
TATTTTCAACGTTTATCGTTTGTCTTTTTTTCTATAACCGACTTGGATTAATAGGAAAAGAAGAGGGTTTATTTAACAGATAGATTGTAGAGAGAATATTTTCATGACTTAAAAGTTTCAGGAAGCATTTATTTCTAAATTCTTCTGCAAATTTCTTTTTTGCCAGTTGTTAGCTTAACTCCATATATTCCACATATAGATGCTCACCATATAACTCTTATCTTAAACTGTAAAATTCAGGTTTGCAACATACTGGTTATATTCTATATCCAATCTGAATAATTATAATGGCAGAATAGCAAGACAAAATGACATAAATTTATTTTTGCTATTTCCAGGAGAAGCTGTGGCATATTTTTTGTACATTATATAAAAAAGAAATATGAAAATCACAAAATACGAAATTGATATGTTGGATGTAAAGTCGGCAGATGCTTTCTTAATCCATTTTTATGATGATGATGACAACGACAAAGACTATATCATTCTTGTCGATGCAGGAAATTATAATAACGGACCAACAATCGCAAATTTTATCAAAAATCGTTATGGGAAAAAAAATATAGACCTTGCTATATGTTCCCACTGTGACAAGGATCATTTTGGAGGGTTTGTTTGGTTACTTGAGCAAATAAGAGACAATGCTCCTAATAGAATTAATATTTCTCATTTTTGGGTAGATGATCCAGCTGATCATGTCTCTTTAGGCATGGTTAAGAGAATTAGAACTCATGGTTCTTTAGTTGTAAAAGCGCGTTCTGTTTATGACCTTGGTGATAATAAAAATATGCTAGATATATTAGACGAATTAGGTAATAAAAAATTAATATGGACTGAACCTTTTTCTGATGCAGGCAAATATTCTGACAAACCATACAGTGTGGACGCATTCGATAATCACATTGAGGTACTGGGCCCTTCTGTGACATATTACGAGCAACTGGTTCCTGATTTTCGTAATGAATTGAAAAAAAAGGATTATACAACAGACGAAAATGAGGATGCATCTATTACCTTAATTGAGGGGAGAGTTTACAGCAAAACTTTAGATGATGCAGGTGATGATCCATCTAGTCATAATCAAAGTAGTGTTATATTTATTTTCAAACCGGATGATGGAAAAAAGTTCTTATTTATGGGGGATGCTGGTCGGGATGCAATTGATCATTTTTTTTATGAAGAAGATAAATATAAAATCAAAGGAATCTATTGGCTAAAAGTTCCTCATCATGGTAGTAAATATAATATGGATAATTGGATGATCGATCATTTAAGGCCTAAAAATGCTTTCATTTCAACCGAAAAGGTCGGGCATTATTTAAGCCAAGCTGTAGTCAATGCTTTAAAAAAATGTGATTGTAAGGTTTGTTCTACTCATAAACATGGTTCTGTATGGCATCATTGCGGCACTACATCAAGGGATGATTATTCATCTATAATCTCATTTTTATAAGATATCAGATGGATTGTTCAAGAATTAATAATGAGGCTAGCAATATTGTTAGCCTCATTTTCAATCCTTAATATCTAATATAAAAGTTGTAGATGAAGAAATCTGAAGTCAACTTGCTTTCAAATATCATTTCAATGGGATATTCAGTAAATGTCCCTCTTTCTTATAAATACAGAGATTAGTTCTCCTTTTCTTGAACTTTTCTCTGTATTTTTCTTGGTAAATTCTCGATTCTTCTATCTTTTTACAAGAATATTATTTACATATTATTGTTTTTTCTTCGCAACGCTGCGTTATGCACATACTTTTTTAGGTGAAGTTAAAAACCTCTCCTCTTCTGTTCTTATTTCAGTCTGATTATGCTGCCGTTCTTTTTTTCTTTTCAACCTTTTCTATCATACATACCGCGTTGGCCATATGTATTCCAAAGAAAATCCAAAGAATTTCCGTTTTTCTGTTTCTGGCTTTTATCCTAGCCAGTGAGTAATGTTGTTTCTGTGTACCAAAACTTCCTTCCAGACGGGTAGCTCTTTCACGGCTAAGTTCCGACCGTAAGATCTTCCGAAGCGGCTCATCTTTGGCCGCTCTGCCCTTACGCTTAAAGGAAGTACTTATATGATATTTTGTACAAAATTTCCGGTTGGCATTATTAGCATAGATTGAATCCGCTGCAATCGCCTTAACCCTAACCTTGATCAGTTGTTGTTGCAGATGAATACAGTCTTTTAAACGTACTCCTTCGTTAAAAGCCTTAAAGGAGATATGTTCTATAAAGGAGATTCCATCTATCTGTATATTGTTGACCTTGGCTCCGAATTCAACGGATTTGTTTTCCTTGCCTCTGATAATGGGGCGAAGGTAATGCCGGTCGATACTCACGATACGGTTAGGCACTTTTTTGCCTGCAAATAAATTCTTCCCTTGCTCAAGGACCGTCTGTATGACCGAGAAACGTCTTTGATAATCAGAGGATAGTGTAAGCCTGTGCCTGTAGGATGAATGAAGCTGCTCCAGCTGGTCCAGTAACTTTTCCAATAACTGAAGTAGTCTGCGTTTAACCATACGAGTCTGTGATTTCCTGCGTTTACGCAGTTTACTGTAAGCAAGGTAGGCACGGCTTACATCAAGATACTTGTTACGGGGACGTTGTATGTGCAATGTCCGGCAATGTTTGCACAGATGACGATGAAGCCATACAATACCTTCCCATAAGAGTTTGACATCAGTAGGGAAACGCAGATGACTTTCATAACAGGTGGCATCGGTCATACAGACATGAAGGTTCTCAAGATAAGGTTTCCAACGGTCAGCCAGAATAGGCTGGAGGGACTCAATATCAAGGCGATCTGTTAGTTCCTGACGAATTGCACTGACGATTTTAGGATTGGTCAGTGGATGAAGAGGATCAATCTGAACACCACAAAATAACTGGTAATGAATATTACCGTTTAAATGTTCAATCAGTTGTGAATCTGAAAAGTTAGTATAGGACTTCAAGACCATTAAGGCGATTTTACCTTCAGGAGAAAAATAACTTTTACGACCCAGACGAGATTCATGTAAATCCATCTGTTGAGCCAGTTCAGAGAAAGGAAAAAGAGAATGAAGACGCCCCAATTCACTCTTTTCAAAACTTTGACGATATTTTTCGAGAATATCAAATTCTGTAAAACCTAAAGTAGGTTCAATTTCTGAAATTTTTCGTATCTTTACCATGTGTTTTTATTTTTAATTACCCCCGTTTTAGTCGTCAAACTGTATTTACGGGGAAATGCTTAAAGATACAAAAAAGGCAACTAATTCGCAATGAAGTAGTTGCCTTATGTTTTTTATTTACTGAATATCCCTTCAATGAAAATGAAATAGTTATACGTATTGTTTCTAGTGTAATAAATGAGGTAGATATGTCTTAATTTGTAATTCTGTAAGCCATTCTGAATGAGCAGAAAGAGCATCTATTTTTCTTTTTGACAGTGGCGTAAGATTTGTACCCACAGATAGTGCTATCTCATGCAGTTCTTTTGAAGGTGCGCTATCAAGCAGTACCTGCCATCCTATAGATTTCTTAAAACATTCTTCAATTCGGAATTTTGCATTTTGATCATTCTTTTCTCTAAATGCAATAACATCATCTAAAGAAATTCTATGAGCCGATAATACTAACTCTGGGACATTTTCCTTTTTGATATTATCCATAAACCGATCTACCATTGAATTCCATTCTGACCATAGCAAAGAAACATAAGCGTAATATGCGGAGTTTTTCTTTGTGCGATTATAAATATTAGTTCGTATTTGAATGGTCCGGATTCTGTTCATTAGAATTTCTATCGATTGAAGCATTAAGCAGATAGTATTACGAACTCCCTTTATGTCAGGACGAGTATTTCCCGCATCACTAATTACCACATTCTCCACCCGATATAATTTATTGGTACTTTCTGTTAATATATAAGCCCCCTGATTGTCATATAAGCCGCCATCAACAAGTAATGTATCCTTATATTTTCCTTCTTCATAATATCGTTTAGCTATTTGAGTAGGTGAGAATATAGACGGCACACAAGTGGAGGATGCAACAGCGAAGGATATAGGAATTTCTTCTCCTTTAATGCTGCTTCGACCATTTTCTTTATAATCATATCCTCCCACATCTTGTTTTGAAAATGTAAAAAGACGTCCTGTCGCCACATTAGTAGAATTAATGCCGGCAATAGGCGAATCTGGTAAGTCTTTCAGTTTTTTCTTTCCGAAAAACAACCTGTCATAATATAAGGCGATCCACTTGCTACTTGGAATAAGATAGAATCCCCAATACAGCAACAAATACAAAAACAAACACCACCCACTTACAAAAATCCCCAACAATGCTGGGAGTAAAAAAACGATTGCGAGGTTTAATATAGCCCCCCAAAGTGAAGAATGTGCTAGACACTTACGGAAAGATTGCTCAATCTGTTCAAAGGGTTCGTCTTTATGCAACAAGTAAAATGCAGCAATAATAGACCCTCCCGATACGGAAGATATGACATCAACCTTTTCAAGCAAATCCATCTTATGAAGAGCCCGCAAAGTCCCCAAATGATAAGCTGCTGCTCTGTAGCCACCACCGGACAATGCCAATCCAATACGTTTTCCGTTTTTCCCCATACTTATTATTTATATTTTTGCATTTATATATATTCCATCATTACCAGAAATTGCTTGTACAAACGGTAAGTCTTCCTGTTCCAGCCAATCACTCATTTGCCGGAACTGTTCTTTATCAGTACTACTCGGTGCACAGTTTCCATTCGGGTGGGAGTGCCACTCTCCTAAATAAGCTACTTGATGGTATGTTTTCCTCGATATCTCATTCTTCACTTGAGAAAGCCCTTCACATCCTCGAATAAAAGAGGCAGGAGTAGATTGGCTATCACAAGGCGCCGGATGCATATACAAGACATAAATTATTCGTCGGTCTTTATCATAACAACCAAAAAGACAGCCACCTGTCTCTTTGTCGTGAGACTGCCTCTTTTGGTTTTCCATTTCATTTTGGACATCATTGGCGAGATATACCTGTATATCCTCGGATTTGTATTGTTTCCATTTCGAAATGTTTAAACTAATTTTACTGACCGTACTATCCTGCCCATCCACCCTCCAGATACACAAACTACAATCATCCCTTTTGGATGCTTTTTGTATTTGTTGTGAAGCGATACCTGCGAGAATACCTACGTTATCATAATCCAGAATGCTTGATATTGAACGGCAACTAAAACTATTTGTTCTTTGTTGGTCCGCTATTTCCAAATGTGATGACAATTCAGGCCGGATGATCAGATTTCGTTGATAACTCATTTCCAGCAAATCCAAGCGTTGTGTCCTTGCCTTATCCTCCATCAACATAACCAGCTCATTTCCCTTCGGATTCAAGAAGACAGTACAACAACGATATTTCTCACTATATGGTTCAAAAGCAATCTTTCGTTCTACAGCAACTGAAGTACTGGCATCAACAATCAAATCCGTATCTTTGTATATGCTCTTCTTATCATTTTCTGACAATCGAAGCATGTCTTCCTCAATCGCAGTAATTTTCTGGTCAATAATACCGCTATAATGATTCTCCAAAGCTTTTACCTTTGAATGCATCACCACATTCGGAGGCAATATATGGCGGGCTACATTGTGCGGCAATAAATAGTCAAAATCTAGAAATACTACCTCTTCACTTATGCCTTCACGCACAAAAGAGTCCAAGATATTAGAGCCAAGGGTGCCCGCACCTACCACAACTAACTTTTTGTAGAGGAGATCTTTGGCGTTAAAAAGAGCATTATATTGCCTCGCTACCGGCTCAACAGTGAAAATAATTTCTATCGGAATTTCATTAAACCACTTCTTGAAATTTTCTGGTGCAAGAATTCCATACTTATGCCTAATGTCCCTCGCCTTTGGTGTAATCCTTACAAGAAATAAATCTATACGCTCATCTTTACCTCTTGCCATCCTCTTTGAAGGTATATAAAGAAGTATCAATAGAGGCAACTGTGTCTTCCCAGCCACCGTTGAAACAAGCGTTTGTAGAATGGTATCAGGAACCGACTTTCCAATAACAGATGATATATCAGCCAATTCTCCAATAGTCTTAGGCAAACAAGCCATATTTTTGGAAACATTGCTGTTTGTTGGAATATTCACAATATAATGGGTTGCCTTGTTCTTACTGACAAACTCCAGTGTGGAGGTCAATTTTGATAATTCCGTATATAACCCATAACAAGTATCTACAGACTGGATATTCTTAAAAGTACATATCTTATTAAATTGAAAGAATACTTCCAAAGGTCGATCCTTTTCGTGTAACAGTCCCAAACTATTCCTGTTAAACCAATTTATGATATAATTGATATAATCATAAGCATTGAACTGGTGTCTGAAGTCTGAAAAAGGGACATCACTGATGCATAAGGATACAGGATGCTCAAAGGCTCTTGCGTTAGAATGTGGAAGGCCTACCGGAAAATCTTTTCGCAGTGCATAGACCTCTGGTAAACTGAGATCTTCTTTCGTACAAATAACGGCTACCTCCTCAACTTCCTGAATAGGATAAACCGGCTCATCTGGTATGCTGAGACGATGCAAAGTTAGAATAATAATTTCCGCATCTGCCGTATTGCGGCTACATGAATTCACTGTCACACAAGGGTGTAGCAAAGCCGCCTTATGTATTGCAATAGCACGTGGAAGCCTTAATTGACTTCCACGTATTTCACTGCCTTTTAGTACCTTATATTCTCTATACATTTTATCTGTTATTTACCGGCTCTAGGTGCCGGGCGCGAAATAATAGTGTCACCGGCGGCCACAGGAATAGTTTCATGTCGTTTTCCTGTTTCAGCAATTTTAAAGACAATAGGCTGCGATATACTTCCTTTAAGATGGTCTGTTGCAGTATTTAAGAAATTGTCTTTGTTGCCAAGCCGTTTCTTATACTCCGTTTGGGCCTGATAACAAGGAGGATTTTTGCCATCATTCATAATCGCGTTGGAAGAGGCAACCACATAAGCTCTGCTACCCAGTTGCTTCTTCATTATTTCATCAGCGGAAGGCATGACCTTTTCCTTGTCTGAAGAATCATTGAAGAACGTCCACGAACAATGATGGGGTGCCAAGAAAATATCCCATTTCAAATGTTCGTCATCTATATTGTTATCGAGAATATGCTGCCAAATTTCATGTTCCGCATCCCCGCCCATTAATACACGGCATTTAAAACTAGTACAAGATGAGATTTTGAACCCGAACTGAACAACTATAGATGTCGCATTCTTATCATCAGCTTCTTTACAGACAGTGATATCCTCCTTGAAAGGAGCATGAATAAAGATTTCCAACCATTCGAGTGGCTTTCCGTTTGCCGATAGAACCGTCTTACCTGGAACATATCCGTAACGGCTATCAAATTCTTTATTTTTATCATATCCCACTATGCGGAGGTAATTGCCGTATCCACCATTATAGCTTCTATCACGATCATAAATTTCCCGACGACGTTTGGCTTCTCTTCTGATATCCTCAGCACAATCAGCTAATACGTTGCCGACACCTCGCGGCGTAACCCATAATTCCCCGATTATGATTTTATTCTTATCTCTTTCCTTATTGTATTCACTGGGGGCACCATGAAAGAAGTTCGTACCAAAGCCGTCACAATGGTCTTTGTGAGGATGTGTATTAATAAACAAATCTACAAAAGGGCGACCTTCGATGTCCTTTTTAAGCTCGTTCAACAAATCTCTTTTTACATCAAAATAGATCTGTTTACCATTGTCCATAAGATTGTCTTTTATTTGGCAATCAATAATAATCGTCTTACCGTTACTCAATTTTATTAAAGTACAATCTGCATTACCGACAGGATAAAATTTAATCGTGTGTTCCATATTTGTTAGAAATAAGAATTATTAAAAAATAAATAATGCCATAATAATCATCTAAAGTATTTATCAAATATTCTAAATGTACATTATGACCTCACAAATACTATCTTATTAAAAGACGAACAAATATTATGCCAATATTCGTATAATTCTATTTTCCTTTATATAAAATGGGATTTATGACATTATGACCGTTTTTAATAATTCTATTTCATAAGACTATTACCTTCATTCCAATACTCTTAGTTATTATTCCTCTTGAAAAAAATGTAGACCGGGAATTAGTGTAGCGAGAGATAAATAGCAAGAAAGGGTTGGCTATTAATAGCCAGCCCATCTCTAAATATACTTAGATTAACTTGTAAACATCAAAAACATTGCTTACCTTTGCGTTAGAGAGATATTTGAAATTATGCAGAGCAATGCAATGTGTAGCTGGACTTTCACTACTATATCGTTACCTGCATCTTTATAAAAACACTTTTAATCGCTGATTTATAAAAGATTAAAACGAACTACACTCTTTTATGTAGTGAAACCAATAGTTTCACACCGGGGAACAAATACAAACGCGTTAAATTATCCTTAGTCCCTCTATAACTAAAGGAAAAGCGCTACATTTGTCTTAAAAATAGGACTTCTATGCAATTATCAGATAGCATCGTTATTATCCCGACCTATAATGAACGGGAGAACATAGAAAATATTATCCGTGCCGTTTTCGGTTTAGACAAGGTATTCCATATACTGGTTATAGAAGACGGATCTCCGGACGGCACTGCAAGCATTGTGAAAACTTTGCAACAGGAATTCCCCGAACGCCTCTTTATGATCGAGCGCAAAGGGAAGTTAGGATTGGGTACTGCTTACATCGCAGGATTCAAGTGGGCGTTGGAGCACGCATACGAATATATCTTCGAGATGGATGCCGATTTCAGCCATAACCCGAATGATCTGCCCCGTTTGTACGCAGCTTGTGCAAAAGAAGGAGGAGACGTATCTGTCGGCTCCCGTTATGTAAGTGGTGTGAATGTAGTCAACTGGCCGATGGGACGGGTGCTGATGTCTTATTTTGCCTCCAAGTACGTCCGCTTCATTACCGGTATTCCGGTGCATGATACGACTGCCGGATTTGTATGCTACCGCCGTCAGGTACTGGAAACAATCGATCTGGACCATGTTCGCTTCAAAGGATATGCTTTTCAGATCGAGATGAAGTTCACTGCTTACAAATGCGGATTCAAAATCATAGAAGTCCCCGTCATCTTCATTAACCGTGAGTTGGGAACTTCCAAGATGAACAGCAGTATCTTTGGAGAAGCCATATTCGGAGTGATCAAGTTAAAAATAAATAGTTGGTTCCATAAATTCCCGCAAAAGAAATGAAACGTATACTGATAAAAAACGCCGTAATTGTCAACGAAGGAAGAAAAGTTCCGGGATCTGTTGTTATTGAAGGTGAGAAGATTGCTGAGATCTTAGTTGACAGACAAGAGGCTGCCATGCCTTGTGACGAAACGATTGACGCATCCGGCTGTTATCTTTTGCCGGGGGCTATTGACGAGCACGTACATTTCCGCGATCCGGGGCTGACTCATAAAGCAGATATCACAACGGAAAGCCATGCCGCGGCAGCCGGAGGAGTTACCTCGATCATGGATATGCCGAACACAAATCCTCAGACCACAACTTTGGAGGCGCTGAATGACAAACTGGCTTTGCTGGCGGAAAAATCATCTGTCAACTTCTCCTGTTATTTCGGAGCGACTAACAATAATTATCCGTTATTCAGTCAGCTGGACAAAAACCGGGTATGTGGGGTGAAGTTATTTATGGGTTCCAGTACGGGAAATATGCTGGTAGACCGGATGGCAAGTCTGCGCAATATCTTCGGAGGTACGGATTTACTGATTGCAGCACACTGTGAAGATCAGGGAATCATCAAAGAGAATACGGATAAATATAAAAAAGAATACGGTGACGATGTACCTTTGTCACTTCATCCGGTCATCCGCTCGGAAGAGGCTTGCTACCGTTCTTCCGCTTTGGCGGTACAATTGGCACGCGAGACCAATGCGCGTCTGCATATTATGCATATTTCTACTGCCAAAGAACTGAGTTTATTCTCCAAAGCACCTTTGGCAGAGAAACGTATTACTGCCGAAGCGTGTGTGTCTCATCTAATTTTTACCGAAGAAGATTATCAGACCTTAGGAGCGCGCATCAAATGTAATCCTGCCATCAAAACGGCAGAAGACCGGAAGGCTTTGCAGGAGGCAGTCAACAGCGGTCTGATCGACGCTATTGCGACCGACCATGCTCCGCACTCCTTGAGCGAAAAAGAAGGAGGTGCATTAAAAGCCATGTCCGGCATGCCGACCATACAATTCTCTTTGGTTAGTATGCTCGAATTGGCAGACAAAGGCGCTTTCAGCATCGAAAAGGTAGTAGAGAAGATGTCTCATGCTCCTGCACAAATGTATGAGATACGTAATCGCGGATTTATCCGGAAAGGATATCAGGCGGATCTGGTTTTGGTTCGTCCCGACAGTGCGTGGACTGTTACCACAGACTGCATCCTGAGCAAATGTAAATGGAGCCCGCTGGAAGGTCATACTTTCCACTGGAAAGTAGAAAAAACATTTGTGAACGGTCATCTGTTATATGATAACGGAACCATTGACGAGAATTATCGTGGACAGGAGTTAAGATTCAGATAAACAGCAACTCGTCACTTATAAACATATGATTTTATCTTATAAGATACATAACGTCGCCCCCTACATCAATTGGATTTACTTTTTCCATGCATGGGGATTCCAACCTCGTTTCGCAGCGATCGCCAACATTCACGGTTGCGATGTCTGCCGTGCTTCGTGGCTGACTACTTTTCCGGAAGAAGACCGCAACAAGGCTTCCGAAGCTATGCAACTGTTTAAGGAGGCCAACCGGATGCTGGATTTACTTGACAGGGATTATGAAGTGAGAACTATCTTCAAACTTTGCAAAGCAAACTCGGACGGAGATAACCTGGTGATTGAAAAAGAAACCGGTCAATTCCTAGTTTTCCCTTTGCTCCGCCAGCAGACGCCTAAACGGGATGGAAGCCCGTTCCTTTGCCTGAGTGACTTTATCCGCCCTCTTTCTTCTGGCATTCCGGATACAATAGGTGCCTTTGCTTCTTGCATAGATGCAGATATGGAAGGCCTGTACGAGCAGGATCCCTACAAACATTTACTCGTCCAGACTCTTTCCGACCGTCTGGCAGAAGCTGCTACGGAAAAGATGCACGAATATGTACGCAAAGAAGCGTGGGGATACGCCAAAGATGAAAGTCTGTCAATGCCCGATCTGTTGGTCGAGAAATATCAAGGGATTCGCCCTGCCGTAGGCTACCCGTCCCTGCCCGATCAATCCATCAATTTCCTGTTGGACGAACTGCTGGATATGAAACAGATAGGCATCACACTGACCGAGAATGGTGCCATGTACCCTCATGCTTCGGTCTGCGGTCTGATGTTTGCCCATCCGGCTGCCGAATACTTCTCTGTCGGAAAGATAGGAGAAGACCAGCTCGAAGACTATGCCCGCCGTCGGGGAAAAAGTACGGAGGAAATGCGAAAATTCCTGGCTGCCAATCTGCAATAACTTTCGTTTACTTGTGATTTTTCTCCTTTTCGCACGACTAACTAACCAGAAAAGTAACCCATTTAATTCATGAGAGAACGAACAACAGAGGCAACCAACCCTATTGAACAGGAGTTCTTATCGGTCATCCGCGAATATGAACGGGTGATATACAAGGTATGTTACTTATATACCAATCCTAACGCCCCGCTCAATGACCTCTATCAGGATGTAATACTCAACCTCTGGAAAGCCTATCCCAAGTTCAGAAGAGAATGCAAAATGTCCACATGGATTTACCGCATCGCTCTGAACACGTGTATCAGCTTTTTCCGCAAAGAAAAGAATGTACCGGAAATCGTCACCCTCACCCGCGAAGCGGACTGGATGATAGAGGAACATGACCCGATCCACGAAATGCTGAGGCAACTTTATCAAATGATCAATCAGCTGGGACAACTCGACAAATCAATTATCCTGCTTTATCTTGAAGACAAAAGTTACGAAGATATTGCGGAGATCACCGGACTGACGGTGACCAATGTGGCTACCAAACTGAGCCGTATCAAAGACAAACTAAAAAAAATGAAAAAGGAGTAATCATATATGGAACTGGAAGAACTGAAAAAATCATGGAATGCCCTGGATGAGCACTTAAAAGACAAGGAGCTGATCAAAGAGGAAGAACTTGGCAAACTGATAGGACATGCAGACAAAGGTATCCATGCCATTGCCCGGCTGAATATCAAACTAATCCTGATTTCTTTGCCGGTATTGGTCTTATTCCTGCTGGAAGTCCTGTTGCACGGCAGACTGAATCCGATCTATATCATTATCATTCTATCGTGGATTCCCGCACTCTACTGGGACATCACCACCACCCGTTTTCTACAACAGACGAAAGTGGACGAAATGCCTCTGATAGAGGTGATCAGTCGTGTCAACCGCATCCACCGATGGATGATTCGGGAACGTCTGATTGCCACTGCTTTCCTCCTTATACTGGCGGTACTCTCATTTATTTATTGGCAGATATGGCAATATGGGATAGCCATCATTCTATTTTTTATCCTGCTTTGGGGAGCTGGCCTGGGGCTGATCTTGTGGATTTATCGCAAGAAATTCCTGAACCGTATTCAGGAAATCAAGAAGAACCTGGACGAACTTAAAATCATAGACAGTTGACCAGAGTCAGCTGCTTCGCCTATTTCAACTAAAAATTTAATATCCGTGCTGTTATGTTGCAACGCCTATTTATATTTTTACTTATTTTCCTTATTCTACCGGACATTTATCTGTATCTCAGATTTATCGTTCATCTGACGGCAAAACGCTGGCTGAGAATCCTCTACTGGCTGCCTGCTTTCCTGCTATCCGCAGGATTACTTTATCTGGTTTACTTCTCCAATAACGCCTTTGCCGAACGCCATACACAGGCTATTGGATGGTTTTCCATCTTTTTCTTCCTGTTTACGGCTCCTAAACTATTGCTGTCTCTCTGCACGATTATCGGGGTACCTTTCCACAAATGGCTACGGTGGCCCCGAACTCCCTTTATCTGTACCGGACTGACATTAGCCGTGATTTCTATCGTAATGATCATCTACGGGTCTTTTATCGGACGCACGCAGTTTGACGTCAAAGAGGTAACTTATTCCTCGCCCAAGCTTCCATCGGCTTTCGATGGATACCGTATTGTTCAGCTGTCGGATATTCACATCGGAAGTTGGCAGGGAAATGCTTCCGCTATTCAGAAGTTAGTAAAACTGGTGAATGAGCAACAGGCCGATCTTATCGTCTTTACCGGTGATCTGGTTAATCATCGTGCAGTCGAACTGAATGATTTTCAAGATATACTGGCCGGACTGAAAGCCAAAGATGGAGTCTACTCCATTTTAGGGAATCATGATTACGGTCCTTATTTCCACTGGAAAAGCAAAGATGAGCAAGATGATAATCTGAACGATCTTCTGCAAAGACAAGCCGCTATGGGCTGGAAGTTATTGAATAATTCTCATACGATTCTGATTCAGGGCAGCGACAGTATCGCCCTTATTGGAGTTGAAAACGAAGGAGAACCGCCTTTCTCCCAATATGCTGATCTCCCCGAAGCGATGCGGGGAACCGAAGGAATGTTCCAGATACTTTTAAGCCATAACCCTACCCACTGGAGACGGGAAGTACTTCCACAAACATACATCGATTTAATGCTGGCAGGGCATACCCACGCCATGCAGTTAAAATTCGGTAATCATTCTCCTTCCTCTTACATCTATCCCGAATGGAGCGGGATGTATCTGGAAGGAACACGTGGTTTGTACGTAAATGAAGGCATCGGCTATGTCGGACTTCCTTTTCGCTTCGGTGCATGGCCGGAAATAACGGTGCTTACCCTACGACGGTAAGCACGCTTTTTCCATTGATCTTCTTATGTACCTGCACCTGAACTGAAATACGTTCACTCATTTCTTGTACATGGGAAATGACTCCGATTTTCCGTCCCTGCATCTGTAGCTGCTCCAAAGCTTCCATGGCTGTTCTCAGGCTGTCAGCATCCAACGAACCGAATCCTTCGTCGATAAACAAAGATTCTACTTTCAGATTATTGCTCGAAAGCGAAGATAAGCCCAATGCAAGTGCCAGTGAAATCAAGAAAGATTCACCTCCCGAAAGCGAATATACCGTACGTATCTCGTCACACATATCGCAATCAATCACCTGAAGCGCCAGTGTATCGGGAACTTGCTGTAACTTATACCGTTTGGAAAGATAAGCCAGATGTTTGTTGGCATGAAGCAATAACAGATTTAAAGTATAACTTTGGGCTATGACTTTAAATTTAGCACCGTCGGCACTACCAATCAATTTATTCAATTTAGCCCAACGTACGGCAACTGCCTGTTTTTCGGTAAGTTCTTTGGTTATCTGCTCAAAGATTGTTTTATTCTTTGCCTGCTGCAACAGACATGCCTCCGCAGTCGATAACGTACGTTCCGTATTAAGATTATCTTCCTGCTGTTTCGCTATAGCCTGAGGAAGCTGTTCCGGAAATTCAATACCTTTCTGTTGCTCCCGAAGTTCTTCAATGACAACGGACAGTTGTTTCATTTCTCCTTGCAGGCCGGAAAGACGATTTTGTACTCCTTCCACTTGTTTACGAGCCCTTTCCAACGCCTCATTCAATTCTTTTTCTCTTCGGGCAACAGCAGCCTCAGCTTCGTCCGCACTCTTCCCTTTTAATAACAAAGAACGTTCCTGTCGGAGTGCATCCAACGCTTTAGCGATCACTTCGAATCTTTGTTGCTCATCAACAGCTGCTTTCTGTAAAATAGCCGACTGTTCTTTAGCGGCTGATACCTTTTGCGCAGCCAAACGACACTGTGAGACATTCTCACGCAGAGCATCACAGTGTGTCCGCAATTTCTTTATTTTCTCATCGTTCTGCTGCCATTCCGCATACAGATGCTGATAAGCTGAAATACGTTCCGCCAACTCATTTAACCGATTCTGTATATGTTCTTCCTCTCCAGCCGGCAATCCTTCTTGTTGTAAAACGGACAACTGTTCTTTTATCTGTACCCCAGTTGCCCTTTGATGGGTTAAATCTCGTTGCAGGACAATGCTGCGATTATTTATCTGCTGATAAGCAGACACTGCGGTATTATATTCCTGTTCCATATTCCGGTAAAGAGTATCCACTACCTCTTGTTCCCGATGATAAGGATGTGTCGTACTTCCACAAACCGGACAGGCCTCCCCTTCCTGCAACTGCTGACGCAATGCTTTCACATCCTTTCCTACCGCCATACGGGCATTTTCATAAAGCCGCTGCAAAGCTTTAACTACAGCATCCTGCTCTGCCAACTGCTGTGTACAAGCAGTCACTTCCTTTTCCAGTTTCTCTATATCCTGCTTCGACTTCGATTGTTCTTCAGTCAATTTCTTTATATTCTGCAAGCGCGTCAGTTCTTTTTGAATTTTACCCTGCTCATCTACCAAAGAAGGATAACCAAAAGAGTTTAACCGGCCAAGGCGTTCTTCATTCACCTTTGTCCATGTTTCCAATGTATCCTTTTCCTCATTAAGGATGACTTCAATCTGTTCCAGCTGCAGTGACTCCACATCCGTACGATTCAACAGACGACTCAAAGAATGATAGGAAATCCGTAACTGCTCTACTGCAGATGCAGATTTCTTATCCTGATCCGCCACCTGCTGACGGGCAGCCTGCAAAATTTGTTGCGACTGTATATACCCCGCCTGCTGCGACTGTATTTGTACATCCAGCTGACGTGCCTTTTTCAGATCCGGCTGTATCGCTTCCCACTGCGCTTTAAAATGAATCAGTCCTTCTTCCTGAACAACCAAAGCATCCTGTAGATTCTTTTGTTTATTCAGTTCCTCCTGCTCTTCCTGCTGCTTTTTCATCCAAAGAGCTTCCTGAATTTTCAATGAACGAACCACATTCAATTGCGCATTCAGTTCTGCCAGCAATTTAATCCCTGCCGCACGTTTCTCAACCAACTGTTCTTTCTCATTTTGCAAGGTTAAAAGTTCTTCCTCCGGCAACAACTCAATCACACTCATCTTACTTTGAATCATTGCCACCTCTTCTTGTGCAGCCTTATTCCGGGCAAAAATCTCCTGGGAGATGCGGGAATAAACTCCTGTTCCCGTCAATTTCTCCAGTAGTTCCGCTTTCGCTGCCCCTCTGGATTTCAAAAAAGTTGCAAAGTCGTTTTGTGCCAGCAATACGGTACGGGTAAATTGCTCATACGTCAAACCGACCAACTCTACCAACTGTGCCAGCAATTCTTTCTTCGTTCCCTGAAATTCTTTTTCCGTATCCAAATCTTTCACTTCCAACACTTGAGGCTGTAAAGAACCACTCGCCTTATTCCTTGTCCGCCTGACCGACCACCGGGAACGATATCGATGTCCGTCCACTCCTTGAAAATCGACCTCCGCATATCCGTCACTCGTCCCCCGACGAAGCAGATTTCTCACATCTGACTGATTGATCTGGTTATCTCCCACATCTGCCAGATTGATACTCTCCACCGAAGCCGCAAAACGGGGAGCCTTATCATATAATGCCAGACACAGAGCATCCAACAAAGTCGACTTTCCCGCTCCTGTAGCACCGGAAATTGCAAATATACCAGCCGAAGATAACGGTTCCACCGTAAAATCTATTTCAACACTGCCTTCTATCGAAGTCAGATTCTTCAATCTTATTGCTATAATTTTCATTCTCCTTCCTCCTCTTCTTTACGAGTTGCGGAAATATATGCTTCCTGGAATAAATCAGTCAGGTCGGCAGGCATTTCCGTCTGATAAACCTTTTCGAATGCAGATTGAGCAATCTGCAACGGAGACATTTCCTGCAATCCCTTTTTCCAGCCATCAGCCTCCTTTTCCACTCTTTCTTCCTGACGATAAGCAGAAACGATACGTGCCAGACGATATTTCTTACCAGCCAATGCCTCTTCTATTTCCTGACGAAGCATAGGTTCCGGTTCTTCAAGCAAAACCTTGACTTCCAGATAAGGAGCTTCTCCATCCACCTCCGGTAAATCTCTTAATATTTCTATTATTTTTTCCGGTGAAGCAGCCTCTCCACCCGGCACACTGATAAGAGGTATGGATTGTGGACACTCTATCCTTCTGATATCAACCGCACAGCCTTCATCTAAAGTCACCATCACCACTCCGTGATGATAATGCTTCTCGGCAAAAGACATAGGAATCGGACTTCCGGCATATCTTACATTCTCCCTGCCGGATACCCGCTGTGCTTTATGGATATGTCCCAAAGCCGTATACGCTATCTTTTCCGAAAAAGTATCGGGTGATACACATTCCAAACCACCAATCACTGTCCGTTCGCTATAATCCTTCTCGGCAATCTCTGATCCGGTAGCCTGTAAATGACCGACAGCAAGAATAGCCTGATTCGTTTCCCGGCGTGCCCACAATCTTTGCAAAAGTCGCGCATAAAGTTCTCGAACTCCTTCCATATATGGATTTCCTTCTGTCTCCACTACCGGATAATCTCCCTGCCGCAAAAAAGGAACAGCCATACAAAGTACTTCTGCTTCCCCTTCTCTATTCTTCAATTCTATTGTCAAATGATCATAGTCAATCTCTCCGCCCTCCAATTTGCGCACTACCCCTCTGACTTCCGTCCGCATCGCCTGCAACAAAGGCAGAGGAGCTTCCAAACGCGCCGCAGAGTCATGATTACCGGCAACAATCACAATTTGCAGTTTCGGATTCTCCGCAGTCACCCGATAAATAAACTCATAATATATGCGCTGAGACGCAGCAGAAGGATTGGAAACATCAAACACGTCTCCGGCTATAACCAATGCATCAATCTCGTTTTGTCGGATTTCTTCGGCCAGCCAATCAAGAAAAGCCTTATGTTCTTCCGCGCGGTCGTAACCAAAAAATGTCTGTCCTAAATGCCAATCGGCAGTATGTAGTATACGTATCATATCATTATCTGTCTATAACAGAAGACAAAAATAACATAATCGCAAAGATTATGTTGTATCCTACTGCTTTTTTTACCAATAATCATGTATCTTTGCATATATATAAAAATAAACTCCCCATGAAGATACTATATTATATTTATCAAATTTGTATTGCTTTACCTATCCTATTGGTATTGACTATTCTTACAGCGATTGTCACCATTGTAGGCTCTTTACTAGGAGGAGCTCATTTCTGGGGATACTATCCGGGCAAAATATGGTCACAACTCATCTGTCTTTTTCTGTTGATTCCTGTAAAGATTCACGGTCGTGAAAAATTACACGGGAAGACCTCTTATATCTTTGTGCCGAATCATCAGGGATCCTTCGATATTTTTCTTATTTATGGATTCATCGGAAGAAATTTCAAGTGGATGATGAAAAAAAGCCTGCGTAAGATACCATTTGTAGGAAAAGCATGTGAAAGTGCAGGACACATTTTTGTAGACCGGTCCGGTCCCAAAAAAGTACTGGAGACCATTCGGCAAGCAAAAGATTCGCTGAAAGACGGGGTATCCTTAGTCGTTTTTCCCGAAGGAGCACGTACTTTCACCGGACACATGGGATATTTCAAAAAAGGGGCGTTTCAATTGGCAGATGACTTGCAGCTGGCAGTTGTTCCCGTTACAATCGACGGTTCTTTTGAAATCCTGCCACGTACAGGCAAATGGATACATCGCCATCGCATGATTCTGACCATTCATGACCCTATTCCTCCTAAAGGAAAAGGTATGGAAAACATAAAAGCTACTATGGCAGAGGCTTATGCTGCTGTTGAGAGTGCACTTCCTGAAAAGCATAAAGGAATGATCACAAACGAAGACCAGGATCGGTAAGAAACGAAATGCGGGGATACTCACGCACCCCCGCATACCTAACCAGTCTTTATGCATTAATCTATTAAATCAAAAAGTCTATATATTATGTAGAAATCTTATTGTCTGGTTAGACATCATTTGCAATTCCTGGAATGTCAAAGCAAATCCTCTTCTTATTTCTTCTTCTAATCGCTCTAAAGAGAAGTACTCTGCTTTTATTCCATTGATTTTGCCTCTAAAATAATTATTGTATTGTTCATGCAATGTATCTGGAGTAACTAAACCTCCAAAACCATATTCCCCCACTACAATAACCGGTTTTCGTTGTAATACCCCTTCATAGGCTATACCCCTTGCGCCAATGATAAGCCCAGCCTCATTTACAGCTTCACTTATCTCCTCGTCAGAAAAGATATATCTCACCTGATACTCTTGTATTGTATCTAATAGAATACTTACTCTCAATTTTGCACGGGGACAATCAATCCCGACTGCAATAGAAGAATTATATTCAATAGATTGCTGTTTGTCACCTTCCCAAGTGCCAATAGCAACTGTATGATGACTATTCATTATATAAAAGTTAAGGTCTAGTTCCTTATTTACTCTATTACTAGTTCTCCGTATACGTATCCGCCTCCGGCGACTTTAAATTCTAGTTTATAAACGCCCGGAGCCCATCCTTCTATAGAGAAAGAAGTTGTTTGTCCAGGAGCCGTTACCTGACAGACTTCCTGTACTTGTCCATCCACTAGTATTTTCACTTCGCCCAAAGGAACTGTGAAAATGATTTCTACAATATTATCATCTGTAGAAACAGACGCACTAATAGGTATTACAGGAATAGAACGACTTGTCGTAGTCGGAACTTCTCCTTTTAACACAAGAGGCAGTTTTCTCTCTACCCGTTCTGTACTCTCAATAGCGATCATATTCCCTGCAATAAATAATGCAGCTAGAAAAGATAAAATAAAACGTACTTTCATAATTATATTGCTTTTTTGTTTCGCCAAAAGTACGGTATGTATTCGAAAAAACAAAAAAATCAACCCGGACAAATTACAAGAGGTTAATGAAAAGTAACAACCTATTAATCAACATATTATTAATTATCAATTTAACATTTACCCGGACAATCCATTTTTTATTTCTCAGAATTCCTTCAAAAAAAGGTCCAAATCATCTTGCGGAGAAATGCCTAATCGACCTTTAAGCCTGCCTTTTGCCCTCGTTACAGAATCAGAAGTAGTATGAAAGATACAACTTAGCTCTTCGTGACTCAAACCAAATTTAAGAAAACAGCAAATCTCAAGATCATGTTTAGTAAGAGTTGGAGCTCTTTCCAATAAACGACTAACATAATTCCAATAAATCAAATCAAACAGACTAAATAACTTCTGACGCTCTTCATTAGAAAGTTTTCCTCTTAAGGTCCCCTCTTTTATTGCCAATAGAAGCCGAAATGCATGTATAAATGAGCCTGAAGATATGCCAACATTTAATTCACCCCCCAGTTCTTTCAGATGTTCCGACAAAGTTTTATTCTGCATGGTTAAAAGAACAATCTTTCCATTGAGTTCTCCTACTTTAGTACGATTTTCTTCTAACATCAGATTTTCCTTTAACACCTGATCTTTTGATATTTGAATATCCTCTATTTCCTGTTGGTATCGTTCTATTTCTTCTTCATTCTCTTGAATCTGTAATTCAATCTCGGCTATTTTCTTTTTGTTATTCCGATTTTTATAATAATAATAACACATACATGCAACAACAAATAAAAAAGCAATCGTACCCCACAGAATAAAGTTCGTATATCGTACTTTCATTTGCAAATTATCATTCCGTAGTTTTTCATTCTCATATTTTTTCTGTAAACTTGCTATTAACTCTCGTGAGTTAAGCTCCTCCATAGCATTAGTTATGGAATCTGCTAATTCATGATAAACTATTGCCTCTTCAAAATTATCAATGTCTTTTTCCAAGAAATATAAACAATCGTATGCACTAATCTGCGTATATGCTTTAGAAGAGTTCGCACTCATTATTAAATATTTTCTAGCATTTTCTGTCTGCCCCATTTGCATATATAAATATCCTAAAGACAAACATTCCATATATTTCTTTTCTTCATCTGTTTCTTTTTCATAAGCAGCTAAGAAATAACGTTCTGCTTCTGATAAATTTTGCATAGAGCGATACAATATACCTAATTCATGCAATATTGTAATTTCAGATAAATAATTCTTCTGTACTGCTATTTCTAATGCGTTATTATAATATAAGGAACAGCTATCCCATTCAGACTTAAACAAATAAACTCTAGCAATATTCAAACTAGCACTAATAACCGAAAGAGAATCCTTTAACTGCTTATATGTAGTAAGTGCTTCCCTAAAATTCGTCAAAGCATCATCGTACAAGTCCTGTTTTCGATTTATCATACCAACCTCTTCTGCTATCAATGCCAACATTTTATGATCCTTAGTTCTCTCATAAACATCTTTTGCCGCAAGAAAAGATTTCAAGGCTTCTTCCTCCTTATCCAATTCAAGCATAACTCTTCCATGATAAAATAGAGCCTTTGCATACATTATTGGGGAGGTCTGAGTTATTGTATAGTAATTCAGAGCTAATGCAATCAACGAATCCGAACTAAACTTCATATAGTTCTTATCCATTGCCTGCGTCATCAGAAGAGCATAAGTCGCTTGTGACTCACCCCACAATTTTTCAGGATCATGAATACCTTTTAATAGGTTTAGAGCACTATCCGGACATAGATCCATACACTTTTCCACTTTTGAAAAAGTCATGTTGAGAGCGTCCGTATCTCTATGACAGGAAACTGCCAAAAAAGAAAGAATAAAGAAAAAAGCAATACGAATAGAAAAGGACGTTTTCATCTTATCTTGAGTTTTATGCAAAAATACGCAAAAAACTCAAGATTTATTTCTTCGAACCTACATTTTGTTGCATCCGTTGATGCTCTTCTATCAATTGCATGTTCTCTTTGGCCTTCGTCAAGAACTCTCGCACCATCTTATTACTCTTAAAAGAATAGGGAGCATCCTTTATTATATCATCTATTTGTGGAGTCATAATAGGATATGGCAAAGAGCTGCAAAGCATTATAAATACATTAGGTCCTAATACATTTTCATAATTATCCGAGATGAAAGTCTTGACATATTGATTCATCGCTTTCATCAGTGAATCTCCTTCTGCAAGTAACTGTTCATGAACTTCTTCCAGATCAGCGCCATCCATCACCATACGGGTTTCTTTTCTTTCCAGTTCACCGATGCTTTCTTCCATTGCATTCTTCTTTGCAATAAAGTCATACAATGCTGTGTTCAAAGGAGTTCCAACCGCTTTAAGGTCGGTATTGCTAATGGTAATAACGATCTTGCCACTTTCCAACACAACCGGCATGACACTTTCGTCATCCATATAAAGTGTTGTCATTTGTACAGAATCGATTTTCCCTTTCATTGAAAATGATCCATGCACTACTTCAGCCGAGTCCAGTTTTGTCCATTCTCCATCCCTCAAAGTCTTCAGATATAACATTTTTCCATCCAGACCATTTACTGAAGATGTTCCTTCTATCTTATACTTATGAGTACACGAAGCTAGAAAGGGAAGCAAAAGCACAAAAGGCAAAATCTTATTCACGTTCATTGTTTCATTAAATTCTGGGTACAAAGGTACAACTGATTCGGACTTAAAAGAAACATTTTATCAATATTTAAAACTTGTAAGACTCTTTTCTTTAATAATCCTTATAAACAGAGGTGGGAGATCATTTTTTTCATTTAGTTTATCTAAATTTGCAGTCATGAAAGCAACAACTTATGCACCTTTTGCCAAACCGCTTTATGTCATGGTAAAGCCCGTGGGAGCCGTATGCAACCTCGCATGCGAATACTGCTATTATTTGGAAAAGGCGAATCTATACAAAGAAAACCCGAAACATGTAATGAGCGATGAGCTACTGGAAAAGTTTATCGACGAGTATATCAACTCTCAAACCATGCCTCAAGTGCTTTTTACCTGGCACGGTGGAGAAACGCTGATGCGTCCGCTTTCTTTTTATAAAAAGGCGATGGAGCTGCAAAAGAAATACGCCCGCGGACGTACGATTGACAATTGTATCCAGACGAATGGAACCTTGCTTACAGACGAATGGTGCGAGTTCTTCCGTGAAAACAACTGGCTGGTAGGGGTTTCCATTGATGGCCCGCAAGAGTTTCATGACGAATATCGCAAAAATAAGATGGGCAAACCTTCTTTCGTCAAAGTGATGCAAGGGATCAATCTCCTGAAAAAACATGGAGTAGAATGGAACGCTATGGCTGTTGTGAACGATTTCAATGCCGAATATCCATTAGACTTTTATAATTTCTTCAAAGAAATAGATTGCCATTATATTCAGTTCGCTCCGATTGTTGAACGCATTGTTTCACATCAGGACGGTCGTCATCTTGCCTCTCTGGCAGAAGGTAAAGAAGGGGCATTGGCTGATTTTTCCGTAAGTCCGGAACAATGGGGTAACTTTCTCTGTACAATTTTTGATGAATGGGTAAAAGAAGATGTGGGCAAATTCTTCATACAGATATTCGATTCCACATTGGCTAACTGGATGGGCGAGCAACCGGGCGTATGTACAATGGCGAAGCATTGCGGACATGCCGGCGTTATGGAATTCAACGGAGACGTATACTCTTGTGACCACTTCGTATTCCCGGAATATAAATTGGGAAATATCTATAGCCAAACTTTGGTGGAAATGATGCATAGTGAACGACAGCATAACTTCGGAACAATGAAATACCAATCACTCCCAACCCAATGCAAGGAGTGCGACTTTCTATTTGCCTGCAACGGAGAATGTCCAAAGAACCGCTTCAGTCGGACAGCGGACGGCGAACCCGGTCTGAACTATCTGTGCAAAGGATATTACCAATACTTTCAGCATGTAGCTCCCTATATGGATTTCATGAAAAAAGAATTAATGAATCAACAGGCTCCTGCCAACATCATGAAAGCACTAAAAGACGGAAGTTTAAAAATAGAATATTAACATCATAATTTATAATTGTTATCATAAAGTAATGAACAGACTAAGACTTTATTTATTAGCGCTGACAGCGCTGCTGGTATGTACCGTAAAAGCGGACGAAGGTATGTGGTTATTGCAACTAATGCAACAGCAACATTCCATAGATATGATGAAGAAACAAGGATTAAAACTGGAAGCCCAGGATTTATATAATCCCAATGGTGTCTCTTTGAAAGATGCAGTCGGTATATTCGGAGGAGGATGTACAGGAGAAATCATTTCACCGGAAGGCTTGATCCTGACTAACCATCACTGCGGTTATTCTTCTATCCAGCAACACAGTAGTGTAGAACACGATTATCTGACAGATGGCTTTTGGGCTACATCCAGAGATCAGGAACTTCCTACTCCGGGACTAAAGTTCACCTTCATCGAACGTATCGAAGATATAACAGATATTGTGAATGCTAAAATCGCCGCCAAAGAGATTACAGAATCCCAGTCATTCACCGGTGCTTTCCTTGAAGGACTGGCTAAAGAACTCTATGAAAAAAGTGACCTGAAAGATAAGAAAGGAATTGTACCGCAAGCCCTTCCTTTCTACGCAGGAAACAAATTCTACCTGTTCTACAAGAAAATATATCCGGATGTACGTATGGTTGCCGCTCCTCCTTCTTCAGTAGGTAAATTCGGTGGCGAAACAGACAACTGGATGTGGCCCCGTCATACCGGTGACTTCTCCATGTTCCGTATCTATGCAGATGCCAACGGAGAGCCGGCTGAATACAGCGCAAGCAATACTCCGCTGAAAACGAAGAAACATCTGTCAATCTCCATCAAAGGTTTAAAAGAAGGAGACTATGCAATGATCATGGGATTCCCCGGAAGAACCAGCCGTTATCTGACTGTGTCAGAAGTAAAAGAACGCATGGAGTCAACCAATGAACCGCGTATCCGCATTCGTGGTGCACGCCTGGCTGTTTTGAAAGAAGTGATGAACGCCAGCGATAAAATCCGTATTCAGTATGCAAACAAATATGCAGGCTCCAGTAACTACTGGAAAAACTCGATCGGAATGAACAAAGCGATCATTGACAATGACGTATTGGGCACTAAAGCAGAACAGGAAGCTAAATTTGCTGAATATGCAAAGGCACAAAACAATACCGAATATGCCAATGTTGTGAAAAAGATCGATGATCTGGTAGCACAAACAGCTCCTCTCAATTATCAACTGACTTGCCTGACTGAAGTTTTCTTCGGAGCTATCGAATTTGGTAACTCAATGTTAACTAAAACACGGGAAGCTTTGGTTGATAAAAACGACTCTCTGATCAAAGTTCGTCTGGAAGGTCTGAAAGAAAACTTCAAAAGCATCCATAACAAAGACTATGATCATGAAGTAGACCGCAAAGTAGCTAAAGCACTGCTTCCTCTCTATGCAGAAATGATTCCGGCAAACCAACGCCCTGCTATCTATAAAGTGATCGAGCAAAAATATAAAGGAGATTACAACAAGTTCGTAGACGATATGTACGATAAGTCTATTTTTGCCAATCAGGCTAACTTTGATAAATTCCTCAAAAAGCCGACAGTAAAAGCTATTGATGAGGATCTGGCTTTGCAATATGCCCAATCCAAATACGATCAATACGGCAATCTCCTTGATCAGCTAAAAGAGCTAGACAAAGAACTTGCTCTGCTCCACAAAACTTACATCCGCGGTTTAGGTGAAATGAAATTGCCTGTTCCTTCATATCCGGACGCAAACTTCACCATTCGCCTGACCTATGGTAACGTAAAACCATATGATCCGAAAGATGGTGTACACTATAACTATTACACAACAACAAAAGGTATTCTTGAAAAAGAAAATCCGGAAGACCGCGAATTTGTGGTACCGGCCAAGTTGAAAGAACTTATAGAAAAGAAAGACTACGGTCGTTATGCATTACCTAACGGTGATATGCCTGTCTGCTTCCTGTCAACCAATGACATTACCGGTGGTAACTCCGGTAGTCCAGTATTGAACGAAAACGGAGAATTGATCGGCTGTGCATTCGATGGTAACTGGGAATCTCTGAGTGGTGATATTAACTTTGATAACAACTTGCAACGTTGTATCAACCTTGATATCCGCTACGTCCTGTTTATCCTTGAGAAATTAGGAAACTGCGGCCATCTGATTAATGAAATGACTATCGTAGAATAAATGAGAAAACAAATTATATTTGCTATTTTTTCACTGGCAACTCTTAGCATCCACGCCGATGAAGGTATGTGGATGCTAACTGACCTGAAAGCACAAAATGCAGTTGCCATGCGGGAACTCGGTCTGGAGATTCCTGTTGAAGAGGTATATAATGCCAATAGCATCTCTCTGAAAGATGCTGTTGTACACTTCGGTGGCGGATGTACCGGAGAAGTCATTTCTTCTGAAGGACTGGTACTCACCAATCATCATTGTGGTTACGGAGCTATCCAACAACATAGTAATGTAGAGCATGATTACCTGACAGAAGGATTCTGGGCCATGAACCGTGATGCAGAACTTCCCACACCGGGATTGACCGTCACTTTTATCGACCGTATCCTTGATGTAACCAGTTACGTAAACGATCAGTTGAAAAAAGATGAAGATCCGAATGGTACTAATTATTTGTCGCCAAGTTACCTGAGCAAAGTGGCAGAACGCTTCGCTAAAGATGAAAATATAGAAGTCACCCCTGCAACCAAACTTGAACTTAAAGCTTTTTACGGAGGAAATAAATATTATATGTTTGTAAAGACCGTATACAGCGATATTCGCATGGTAGGTGCTCCCCCCTCTTCTATTGGTAAATTCGGAGCCGACACAGACAACTGGATGTGGCCCCGCCATACCGGAGATTTTTCCCTCTTCCGCATCTATGCTGATAAAAACGGCAAACCTGCCGCATATTCTAGAGACAATGTTCCTTTGCAGGTCAAAAAACATTTGAAAATCAGCATTGCCGGAGTACAGGAAGGTGACTTCACCTTTGTTATGGGATTCCCGGGACGTAACTGGCGATATATGATTTCCGATGAAGTGGAAGAGCGTATGCAGACTACCAACTTTATGCGTCAACATGTACGCGGTGCCCGTCAGAAAGTTCTGATGGAGCAGATGCTGAAAGATCCTGCCGTACGAATCCATTATGCAAGTAAGTATGCATCTTCAGCCAATTACTGGAAAAATGCAATTGGTATGAACGAAGGATTAGTACGTCTCAAAGTACTGGATACCAAGCGTAAACAACAAGAAGAACTCTTGGCCCGTGGCCGCGAAAAAGGTGATGATTCTTATCAGAAGGCATTTGATGAAATACGTTCTATCGTTGCTCATCGACGGGATGCACTCTATCACCAGCAAGCCCTTAACGAAGCACTTGTCACAGCACTTGACTTTATGCGCCTCCCTTCTACAACAGAAATGGTCACTGCCCTTAAGTCAAAAAACAAAGAACAAATAAAAACAGCTACCGAAAATCTGAAACAAGCCGGTGAAAAATACTTTGCCTCCGTTCCCTTCCCGGAAGTAGAGCGAATGGTTGCCAAAACCATGCTGCAAACTTATGCCAGCTACATTCCGGAGGAACAACGAATCAATATTTTCGAGATCATAAACTCACGTTTCAAAGGAAATATAGATTCATTTGTAGATGCTTGTTTTGAATATTCGATTTTTGGTAATCCCAAGAACTTTGAAAAGTTTATCAAAAAACCAAGCTTATATAAGATAGGTCATGACTGGATGGTACTTTTCAAATACTCCATCACAGATGGAATATTGAAAACTGCCATTGCCATGAAAGAGGCTAATCAGAACTACGACGCTGCTCATAAGGTATGGGTAAAAGGAATGATGGACATGAGACAGGAAAAAGGAATGCCTATCTATCCGGACGCCAATTCAACCTTACGACTGACTTACGGACAGGTACTTTCTTACGAACCTGCCGACGGAGTAGTTTATGACGCTCATACTACACTCAAAGGAGTTATGGAGAAGGAAGATCCAGGAAACTGGGAATTTGTAGTTCCGCAGAAGTTGAAGGAACTATATAAAGCCAGAGACTATGGACGCTATGGTAAAGACGGTGAAATGCCTGTCTGCTTTATTGTTAATACTGATAATACAGGAGGAAACTCCGGCAGTCCGGTATTCAATAGCAAAGGACAACTAGTGGGCACAGCTTTCGACCGCAACTATGAAGGGCTGACCGGAGACATCGCTTTCCGCCCCTCCTCACAACGTGCCGCCTGTGTAGATATCCGCTATACCTTAT
Source organism: Bacteroides sp. MSK.20.82 (assembly GCF_019052485.1). NCBI lineage: Bacteria > Pseudomonadati > Bacteroidota > Bacteroidia > Bacteroidales > Bacteroidaceae > Bacteroides > Bacteroides sp. MSK.20.82. The sequence continues at coordinate 458,147 of NZ_JAHQUN010000001.1, read as the reverse complement.
TTATTATCGATAAATATGCAGGAGCCTCCCACATTATTGATGAACTGAGTATTGAATAAATAGATAATGAAAAATGGATAATGGAAAATCTCTATGCAGAATGGCATCATCAATTCTCCATTATCCATTATCCATTTTCCATTATCCATTAAATAAACTCTTCTACCATATACATCTCATCTATCATTTCATTCATTGTTTCCTGCAAATTCAGCACAGCTTCTTCAGGAGACTCTCCGTAAGCATTACATTGCATATTCACAGTCAACCAGGCATAATATCCGCCGTCTGACGCCCGCTCAAGTACATAATCTGTTTTATTCAGTTTCATATCGGTAAATAATTAGTAAATGTTGGTATTGAAGTAATTGCTGATTGTGATGCAGCCAGTTTTTCCAGTTCCAGAATAATACGTCGTTCACCGCTACGTACCCAACGAACGAAAGTACGATTAGGAGAATACGTTCCGGCAAAACGGAGTAAAGGCTTCAAATCAAAAGAATCACTGATAATTCCGGCTCCTGCCCTCATTGCATCATGGGCATTACAATCCTGCTCAATATGTGCCGGAACCATCAATACAGGTTTTCCCAGATACATTGCTTCACAGATAGATTCGAACCCAGCAGTGGTAGCATAAGCACGACAACCGGCCATCCCATTAAGAAACTTCACATCATCTATCTGATAGAAACTTAGTGTTTCGTCAATCCTGGTCACCTCATCTGCATCTGCTTTGTCCCAGAAAAACCTCAAAGGAACTTCCGGATATATCGTATGAAACTCCTCCACACTATCTGCAAAACCGGAATTTACCATATATCCATGAATATAATTTCCTTCTTCCGGTTGAATAGCAGTTACTTCCTGCCGAATTAAAGGAGGAACTACCACCACTTGTTCTACCCTGTCCGGTTCCATATCATTGAAAGATAAAGCAAGTTTCTTCGAAGATCTTACAGCTGTCATCTTGGTGAAGAAACGCAGCATCCGTAATTGAAAAGAGTTTTTATCCGGAAATTCAAAATTCTGATGTAAAAACAAGTATTGGTGTCCGACGCAGACATATGGAACGGAGGGACGAAAGAGTGTGTAGGTAAGTCCTGTCAAAAGCTCGTAGAAGTTGATCACTACTTCCGCCCCTGTATCCTTAATCCGCTGGTTAATATAGCACATACTGCGAAAATATTCCGGAATACGCAGTAAATTATAAATAAAACTTTTCTTTAGATTCGCTCGTTTATTATCTGCCGCAGGCAAGAAATTAGGACTGATAAAACGTTTGACCGGTGCCTGTATATTCCGGTTAAAAAATCCGGGCAAGATACGTGATGAACTCTCACCGACTAATACTTCCACTACTTCATGTCCATTACGCAACAACATTTCTTCAAGGGTAATAGCTTGTGTCAAGTGTCCCCTACCCTCGCCTTGTACAATAAATAAAAATTTCATGAGGCTATCATTATTAGTTTATTTCTTATTTATTTGTTTTTCGTTATGCAAAGTTCCCTTTTCTAGATTACAATAAGATGACTCTACAATTACTATTTTATGAACAAAAACAGCTTTTTCCCGTTATATTAATAAAATAGAAATTATATTTGCAGTCTTCAAAGACTGATATTTAAATTTAAGAAAGGAAAGATTATGGAAAAGTTTGAAGATTTAATACAGTCACCGATACCCGTTTTAGTTGATTTCTTTGCAGAATGGTGTGGACCCTGCAAAGCAATGAAACCCGTTTTAGAAGAATTGAAAACAATGGTAGGAGATAAAGCCCGTATTGTGAAGATAGATGTTGACCAACATGAAGATTTGGCTACTAAATATCGCATACAGGCAGTGCCGACTTTTATTTTATTCAAAAATGGAGAAGCCGTATGGAGACATTCCGGAGTTATCCACAGTAGTGAATTAAAAGGAATCATCGAACAAAATTACATATAAAAGGAAAATAGCGAATGAAGAAAGTATTAGCAATGGTAGCTTTTGTCATGCTGAGCGTTATCGTATACGCCTTCAATGACAAACCGGATGCCAATCAAGGTAAAAAAGAGGTAACAGGTAACGGTGAAGTCGTCGTAATGGACAAAGAAATGTTTCTGAAAGACGTCTTCGATTATGAAAAATCAAAAGAGTGGAAATACAAAGGTGACAAACCTGCCATCATCGACTTATATGCAGACTGGTGTGGTCCTTGTCGCCAGACAGCCCCAATCATGAAAGAATTGGCAAAGGAATATGCAGGGAAAATAACAATCTACAAAGTCAATGTAGACAAACAGAAAGAACTTGCTGCCTTGTTTAACGCAACAAGCATTCCATTGTTTGTATTCATTCCTATGAAAGGAGATCCGCAGCTTTTCCGTGGAGCGGCTGACAAAGCAACTTACAAGAAAGCTATCGATGAATTTCTACTGAAATAAAGAGCCCTAATTATAGTGACACTATCCGGTCAGGATAATGACATTATAATATAAAAATGGTGACACTATCCGGTGTGGATAGTGTCACCATTTTTATATGCAGAATAAAGATCATTTAAAGTATCCCACGGGATGATTCATCATAGGAATCTGACTATCTTTCAGTTTCAATACTTTCTTCAGCTGAGCGGCATCCATCGAAGCACGTGGCACTGTAGCCAGTTTAGCCGCAGAACAGAAAATAGAAATATTCTGAGAAACAATACCGGCATCCATGGCTCCCATTAGTTGATTCTGTATCTTCTGAGCATCACCAAAACGGGAAACATCACTGATTAATACTAAAGATACCGGAGCCGTTTTTACAAAAGCCTGGCCACCCGCTACCGCTCCACGGTAATCTCCTTCAGCAATCAGATTTAACTGATGATTCTTTGCGTCATACAAGTAACTTCCTTCCGATAATATCACATATACGTCTACATCCTGCTTATTCATAGCGGAAGGAGCCGTTCGTTTTCCAGCATCCGAACGATTGATTCCGTTGGCCGCCCATAATAAGTCTGACAAATCAGCAAGAGTTAACGCTTTCGAAGCATACTCACGCGTAGATTGACGTTCAGACAATGCCTTCATCACCGTACCAGTACGATTTAAATTAGGTTTTGGTAACTTAACAACCTTATCAGCAGCAAAAGCAGCCGCTGAAAGCATTAAACAAACGAACAATAGTTGTACCTTTCTCATAATTGTGGTATTTATAAAGTTAATAGGCAAATATAAACAAAAAAGGTCTGCATTCACTATAGAACACAGACCTTTTAAAAGTTATTTATAAGGCTTTATTATTTCTTATCTCCGAAATAACGGTTGTAAAGTCCTTCAAAACCTTTACCATGACGAGCTTCGTCCTTGCACATTTCGTGTACAGTATCGTGAATAGCGTCCAGATTCAAAGCTTTAGCACGAGTAGCGATACGTTTTTTGTCTTCGCATGCACCTTGTTCAGCATCTTTACGCTTTTGCAGGTTAGTTTTTGTATCCCAAACACAGTCACCCAGCAATTCTGCAAATTTAGAAGCATGTTCAGCTTCTTCCCAAGCATAGCGTTTGAAAGCTTCAGCTACTTCAGGATAACCTTCACGGTCAGCCTGACGGCTCATAGCCAAATACATACCTACTTCAGTACATTCACCCATAAAGTGATTATTCAGATCCTTGATCATTTCTTCGTCACAACCTTTTGCAACACCAATCACGTGTTCGTCAGCAAAAGACAATGCACCACCTTCTACTTCAACAACTTCTACGAATTTGCTGGCAGGAGCTTTACACAAAGGACATTTCTCAGGAGCTGCGTCACCTTCATAAACGTAACCGCATACAGTACATCTAAATTTTTTCATTTTCTTCTCAATTTTAAATTAATTAGTCAATACGTGTTTCTTTATCTTTTCTTAAGCAATTCTTGCATATACCTTTATAATAATAATGAACTTCCGTCACTTGATGCCCATCCATTTCCAGACTTTCAACTTTCTTCACGGCTTCCGGAGATTTTAAGTCGTAAATATGTCCGCAATACCTGCATAAGAAATGAGAGTGAACAGAAGTATCCGCATCAAAATTTGTATTCTTCTCATCAATCGTGAGCATCAATGCAGCTCCCTGTTCCGAAAACAATCTCAAAGTGTTGTATACCGTCGTTTTCGAAAGTGTCGGCATAGAAGGAGATAACGCTGTATAGATATCATCAGCCGAAGGATGAATGGGATGATTCATCAAATATTCCATGATCGCTATGCGCTGCATGGAAGGCTTTATATTATGCTCTAACAATCGTTCGTATGGTTTCATAAGTTCTCCCTCTTTTCAAAGTTGTATTCATTACAATTATAAATCTGATGCAAATATAGAAAGTCCCAATATCATTTCCAAATAAAATCAATATTTTTTTTGCAGATATGTATTACTAAATTCTTCCATACAAAAAAGGCCATCTTAATAAAGATGACCTTTAGACATTGATATACCTCTATTTTGCCTTAATTCTTGTTGGTTTTAGCCTCTTCGATTATTGATTCAGGTACTTTTTCGCAACGGACATATTTATTCACGTCACTATCATCATCTTTTACAGTCCAAATCATGGAACCGGATTCTAGCAAATCCGTTACGATATAGTCATTGTTCCAGTCACCATTACCAAAATCATATTCACCACTAATAACATATCCCAGATAAGGATCGTTTTCTATATTAAAAGAACCAGTAATATAACGTGCATACATACTGTCAAACTTCTGATACATTTCAAAAGTCAGTTCTCTACGATTAAAAGTTATATAGCAATATGTACCTTCTGCCAGAGCTTGTCCGTTCCATTCAGAAAGTTGCCACGTTCCGTTTAAATTAGCAGCAGTGACCGGCAAGGCAGGAATCTCTACCTTTTCATCGTCGTCACAGGATGCGAAACAAAGCACGAAGGCGAATAAAGCCATTAATTTGAAAATATTCTTCATGTCTTCTTTTTATTTTTATTGTTACTTAATACAGTTTACTTTTATATTCAATGTTCGGTCTGACGGTTGCCCTTCCACTCCCTCTATAATAATAGGAAAAGTAAATGAACGACCTTTTTCCACAGGAATCAGTGAGGCGTCTATTGTAATCACAACGTCGGCTTCACTACCCGGACTGATTACTTCCGGCTCGGTACGAAAAGTTGCAAACTCAGGAATAACAGCAGCCGACAAACGCAATGATTGGTTTCCGCTGTTACCACACAGGATTCGTTCGGAAGGACGCTTTCCCGCATTTACTTCCCGAAATTCTATCCGGTTTTGTTTCAGTCTCAATTTACCCATCTTATATGGATAACGTCCCCATTCATCCGCTCCCGGCAACACATTACCTATTAATGTAAGGCGTGCCACAGGCATTTTGTCCGAAGAAGACAGATAAACAAAAGCATTCGTGTCTATCGTTCCGGGATGATTCTTCGGATGATAAGTCAATACTACAACTCTCGTTTCACCGGGAGATATCTCCCCTGTACGTACATCTGCTACCGCACATCCACAAGTAGTTCTTACACGGGTAAGATTTATGGCTTTGCCACTTACATTAGTACATGTGAAACGATACATTTTTGGAGCATCATCTTCGGTTAATGTCCCGATATTCAGCACAGTCTTGTCAAAACGCAGAATATGTTCCGCTCCTTTTATCAACGGCGGATTTATCAGCGTATCTGTTTTTTCCTGTGGAGTGAAATGGACATTCCGGGCTTCAACCGCCCGGAATTGTCCGATGACTACACATAATAAAAAGAATCGTATCCAAGTAACTGGTTTCATTGAATATTAAAATTACATCCAACCATTATCATTAGCCTTCTTGCGAACGGTAACAGTAATGGATTGTTCGCTTCCATTGCTTACTTTCACTGTAATACGGGTTGCACCGGTTTTTACCCCGGATACTGTCATAAACGTACCATTGACAGATACTGAAGCGACAGTTGTATCACCCGATGTGCAGGTATAAGTTAGATTCTCTCCATTAACAAAATAGCAGGCAAGGTTTAAAGTCGATGCTGCACCTTCTGCTACATACATATTGGGTACTACCATATCAGAACCATTACCCTCAATATTGTTAAGCAACATTCCGGCATCCAGCAAACCTGCTCCCATCTTGCCCACATATTTCGATAACTCTACTCTAGTAGCGGAAGCTCCGGATGAGATGTGGTTACGATAGTAAGCCTTCACTTCTCCTGTATTATACCAGCTATCGAGTGGTTTTGTAGATGATTTCAATAGTTCGACAAACTCACTTGCTTTAAAATGACGACGTTGTTTGACAGCATACGACAACCCCAATGCTGCAACTCCTGATACATGCGGACAAGCCATAGATGTACCATCCATAAATCCATAGGTCGCATTACCGTTTTGTATCCAAGTCGAGAGAATAGAACCGGAATGGATTCCTTCTTCCCAACCTTCAGGGTCATCTTGCCCCACCGGATTGTAATATTCCGTATCACCACCTGGAGCAGATATCGTGACTTCCTTTCCATAGTTGCTATATGAGGCCGGAGTAAAATCGGCCGCTACCGCACTGACAGATATACATTTGGAATAAGCAGCAGGAAATGCAGCCATTCCCGCATATTCGTTTCCGGAAGCGAAAATTGCCAGTCCACCGTCTATCACCCCATTGGGCGAACCGGCATTATTGATAAAGTAGTCCAATGCATCTTTTTCCAACGGATACAATTTTTCCCATTCTTCTTCCGATCCCGGACCGGGAGTATATCCTTCAATCAGATTGGCCAAGGAAGAGTTGTATCCCCAGCTACACTGAAGAATGACTGCGCCATTATCAGCCGCATATTTTATAGCCCTTGCTTCAGCATCCAAGGTAACACCGGCTTCACCCGCAAACACTTGACATGACATAATTTTCACTCCGGAGTTTTTGGAACCATCGCCACCGGCAATACCGCAAACACCTTCGCCATTATTATTCATAGCAGCAATAGTACCTGCAACGTGCGTCCCGTGTCCCGTGTCAACTGCATCCATCCACGAAATGATTCCTGAATTGCTCACGAAATTGTAGCCATATTTATCGTCCTTATATCCGTTACCGTCAGCATCCTTATCTGCATAAAGTTCTTCCTTTTCATTGATCCACATATTACCTTTCAAATCAGGATGGGTATACATCACACCTTCATCCAGCACAGCAACAATGATAGAAGGATCGCCCGTACACTTCTTCCATGCTTCCATACAACCGACATCACACCCCGGCCTGGAACCATTTTTCAATACGTTCTGATTGTCAAAAGGGTTATTGCCACTGTTATTATAATGCCATTGATATGCCAATCCGGGATCGGAGAAGGTGCTTCCTGTCGTAACAGTACGTGTTGCCGCCTTCTGTCGCAATGCACTCTCACTAACATAACTCCGATAGCCATCAACTCTGTAAGCACGCTGAATGTGACTGTTAGCCTGTACTTTAGCTACTTCGCCTAATTTAGCAAGACGACCGGCGGCTTCCTTCAAGTCTGTATTTTCATCAAACTTTACCCGATACCACAAATGTAATCCTGAAGTACGGGTACGTTCTTCATTTTTAGTGTCTACCGGAAATATACGTTCAAAATGATATGTACCCAGAATATCCAACACTTCGTCAGTAGAAGGAATCCCGGAACGGGTCATAGCCCCCCCACTTCTTGTTGCAACTGTGAGAGCCTGATCAAGAATCTCTGTCATTGCAGGATCGAATTTAATCAGCAATTCACCGGAAGTGACATCAGCCGGAAGCTGAACTTCCGTCCCCCCTGTTGGGGTAGACGGTTGTTCGATCACTTCTTGTTCCGAGCATGAAGCCAGCATCAAGGCAAACAGTGCTGTATATAAGAAATTTTTCTTCATTGTTCTTATTTAAAATTATTCTTGTTAATGATATTTACTCTATAGCCCTGCTAGTCTGTAGTTCCCGACAATACAAATTTTCTAAAATACAACGGATAAGCGACACCGCTAACAATTTGATTTGTCCCAGGGTCTGTACTTCCGTAATAATAAGAAAAATCGTAGTTTACGATATCCACATTATTGAATCCCACTGTATTTCCTTTTGAGTTTCTGCCGTCTTCTTGCTGATTGAATATCATGCTTTCGGGTCCCCAATATACAAAGTAAGGATGGAATAGCAACCAATTAGGCAAAGCACCTGTCAGGAAGTTCAAATTAATATGAACTGTACGGGCAAACGGTAACACACGCGGAATATCCTGCCCGCTTACTGGAGTCTGCTTCCGATATCTTACCTGATTGTCGGTCGTCAACAGCCACTGGCAAGTATCTCTAGATATCTTATCCATGAATATGGATGGCTTGGCAGTCAACTCATCTTTACTGAAGAAATCATCCGATTGATAAGTTTCCGGTTTATCTGCAGCTCTCAATGCCGCTCTCACCTCTGCGTCTGTAGGTAATTCTCCCTCCAAGAAGTTGTATGACATTTGCAATGAAATCAGTTTATCCCAAGTCAATAACTTCAAGAAAGCTTCTCTTTCAGGTTGTCCTTGAGAAATATCAACATGCAGACCGACATCCCTACCATTGTATTGGTTGTTCCCATCAATCAAGCTCATATCTTTCAGTGTTTCCGTAGCACGACATCCGGTTAATGTCAAATATCTCAAGTGCGGGAAATTCTTTTCGTTCACCACATCTGTAACTACAGACAACGACTGGAAATTATTACTTGCCAAATCCAAATTCTCCAGTTTCTTACCCAATTTAATAAAATTCTCAGGGAGAGCATTTATACCAAAAGAGAATATTGTCAGATCCTTCAGATACTCCAATTCGCAAATTTCTTCTCCTAAAGAAATAGTACGTATTTGTCGGTTGGCATTACTCTGAACTGAAAATGATTCCAGGTATTTCAGATGACGAATTTCTTTGGGGAATGTTTCACCGTCTTGCAAATCAATCATTGCATAACTTACAGACCTCACACGCCCTACAGCTTCAGTAGGAACTATTCCATCTTTTATTTCTTTATCAGTAGCTTCCCAAAGGGTTACAAAACTCCAGTTCATCATACTTTCACTGGTATCAAAACTCATCATGCTCTGGAGTTTGCTATTGATAGTAATAATAGCCAATGAGTCACCGGCACGATTATCCTCAATCTTCATAGCTGCTTTTTGTGTTACAGTCAACACTACAGCATCTATTTTATTACCGTTATTGTCCACCAATTGGTCATTCTCATCTACTGGAACCAGATGGATCTTTGCCACACGGGTATAGGGAGCCACATTCATTCCCCAACGGAAATCCACTTTAAGAGTACGGGGACGTGCTCCTTTGTCTAAATTCACCGCTAGATCTTTATCCTTCGGCAATGTCACCCAACCGCTACGTTCTCCTTCTACCTCTCTTTTCTCCTCTTCAGTCATCGTAGCCTCTTCTGCGAAAGAATAATCCACACTTCCGATTTTGAAATTTACGTTAGTAGAGATAATTGATTTAAAGTGACGGTTATCGAATGCATCCGAACTGGGGATTTCCACTTCAGGTTCTTTCACCAAGATTTGCTTACCGAAACCGAACTGTGTAACCGTAACCAAGCTAGGCTCACGACCATTCATTGTGAAACTTATCTGTGCTGTACGCGCAACATTCGTCAGTGTAGAGTCTATGGTAAGTTCACATACCGCTGAACCAAAACCGTTTGCCGGTGAAACGGCAATCCAAGGTTTAGAAACGCGTACCACCCATTGATCATTAGATGAAACGGCGATCTTCTCTGTTCCTCCTTCTGCACCGATAGCTATTTCTTCTTTATCTACCGAAATGCCATCGATCCTTGTTTCGTCGTCATCCTTACATGAGGAGATGATCCCCATGCAAAGAATTAGTCCTAATGTTATTTTACTAAAATATTTCATTAATAGATTCTTTTATATTATCGTTCAATACCCAAAGCATCACAACCACGAATATCTTGTGTCTTATCATATAACAGAACATACATACCTGCCTCAATATAAGGACATACGCTAGTTACATCAATCGAGATGTTGGGATTGTCTGCAATATCCAATATATAAAGCTGCGGTGTCAGTTTCTCGTCTACTTTACGGATGTCGTTAGAACCAATTTGCAATTGGATCAAACTAGGGCAAGTAGTGATACCGGTCGGCCATTGGCGCAAGATACGATTGCCTTCCGCATCACGTTGATGGCGAATTCCGAAAGCTTTCAACTGGCTACTGTTCAACGGTTGCGTCGGGAACGAAGAGAAACAATTATAGCTAACGTCCATATTGCTCAAATAAGGTAAGGTAGTCGCCCGGAAGTCATCAGACAAGCTGGTCAATTTATTGAAACGCAAATCTATAGTAGTCAGCAAATACGTATTCTTATAGTTTCCGTCTTTTGGTTTCAATGAATTTTCCGGAATCGATGTCATTAAATTGTTGCTCAGGATAATTGTCGAAATCGGAGAACCGGTTGCAAACAGTTCTGTAGGGAACTTCTGGATTTCGTTATATGACAAGGTTACCGTTGAGGCATTAATACCTTTGTAATCATCCATCGAACAACTGATGTTACGTCCCTCCGAACCTATTTTATTATACGAGAAATCTACAGATCCCATCACATATACCGACTTGGCATTGAATATATTCGGAATATATTTCAGCTTATTATGAGAAAATCCTAAGCCTTCCACTTGATCGGTAAATGCACAGAAATCTTCCGGAATCTCTTCAATCTGATTGTAGTCTAACTTAAGGTCAGTCAGTTTAACATTGGTACCAAAAGCTTCCAGATGTCTTACCTTATTATGCACACAATCAAGTAAGCCTAGTTTCACCATCTTCTGTAAAGAAGCAGATGCGGGAAACTCTTCCAAATTATTATAACCCATATAAAAAATCTGAATTTTAGGTCCTGTATCCTCATCGTCAGCGAGTCGTGTCCAATCAGCTTTTAATTGGGCAGCACTAATGCCTCTGTTACATGCAATGTTCAATGACTGTAATTCAGGAAGATCATACAAGAAGTCCGGAAGCTGCGTCATATTCGGACAGTTATACAACTCTACATCCGTGAGATCTTTCAAATTACTCCAACTCAATTCTTCATTTTCATACTGTTTGGCATAATCCGAGTTGGCATCTTCCCAATCGACAGCAATATTATCATAGGTAAAAGGAGAATTAGCAAAATAGATAATCTGCAACTTGGTCAACCGTTGAATAGCCTTCGAAATAAACGTTATTCGATTGGTAAGATTACCGATTTGTGTATCTTTCAATGAAATACGGCTATCCTTCTTGATCGGTTTCATTTCAGGATTTCTATTAATGGCATCTTGTAGTAGGTCTGACAAATTCAAGCGTTGGTCATAGTCAAGGAACATTTTCTTATAGTGCATACGAATTCTATGCTTTCTTTCCTCGCTCATGTCCGGAGTCAGTTCTTCATCTCCAAATAATCTGCCGCTCACCGTTTCGCTATGTGTACCGAACGAAAGCACTTTTAATTCAGTTAATTGTCCGATAGCATCGGGTACTCTGCCTTTGGCACCGAAACCGGCAAGCGAGAGTCCGGTGACACGCCCATTATTATCCAAATCAACACCGGGTTGGTCACCCCACATATCAAGTTCTTTGTTGAAGTTCCAGTTTAAACTGTGAATAGTATTGTTTATCGTCCCACTATAATATCTCCAATTCTTTCCGTCCAAAGCTTCCCAAATGGCTTTCAGCGCTTTATAGTCTTTAATGTACTCCGCCGTTTCCTTCAATTGGATAGGGACGTTGGCATCTTTTGTCAATTTGTTGTCTATCACAGTAAAAGATTCTCCTCTTACAGATTGCGTTTCCAATTCCGATCTTTTGATACCGCTTTGTGAGTAGGTGGTATATGCTACTACCTGATAGGTACCGGCAGGAAGCCATACGGCAGAGTCGCATGTTGCTACACCTATATCCATATACTTATCATTGGCATTATCGGGATTTTGGTGTTCTTTAGAATCTTCTTTATAGGTGACTTTCATCCCCTTCAATTCTGTGGTGACACGATTAAAGGAATTCATCACCGTAACATCGACATAGCGAATATTGCTGAATAAGTATTCGCCGGCTGCACGTGTACTAATTCCTTCTTTCGACAATTTAAAGGTAACGGTTCCATGCGGAACTGCATCTACAGTCAATGCTTTTTCCAGCAATCCTCCACTTACAACTGTCAGTTCATTGTCATCGCCGGCAGGTCCTGCCAACAGTACCTCATCAAGACCGTCATACAAATAATAGCCGACAATCTTATAAGTACCGGCCAGTAATTGCAATTTGTCACTACGCAGACCATATTCCGCATTGTTCGCATTGTATGCGTTCAGAAGCAGAGTTTGTGAAACGGTGGTACCGTTATGCGTCATCACCACCTTTATCTTCTGTGCACTAGACATTGATTCAAGTTTGCCCACAGCACGAGTGGTTGTTCCTTTCTCAAAAGAGGTACTCTTATAGAGTTTAAACTGCACATAACCGTATTGGCTTTGCAGCTCCTCGTCATCATCGGAACATCCTGTCACTACCAACATTGTCAGCAGGCCGACAATAAAAGGCAGGAAGAATATTGAGTATATTTTATGTAGATTCATTTATAATCTATTATTCGTTATAATTATTCACAAGTAAAATATGCATTATATATTGATAACCAGCATATGCTTGCTACCGTCTTCTCCGGTAATTATTAAAAATACAGTTTTAGTTAAACTGCTTCCATTGCCCAACCATACATTCAAATTTTGCTTTCCGGTACTCCAATCTTCAGATATTTCAATATCTGAAGATGCATCAACTATCTTTTCGTCAACATCATAACATTTGAAATCAACTATACTGGATGTATTAAGTGTCACAAATATAGACTCCCCAATCGGCGGATTTTTTATATCAGAAATATCAGTTACCTCATATTGGGTAATGAAATAATTAGCACCTCCCATACTACCATCATAAGCTGTACAACTCACAGGAGCTAATTGGCTGGTAGTTACAGTAAAGGGCACATCTCCTCCACCGCCACTTCCGGCATTGCTGATTCTGACAATCAACATCAGTTTATTTCCCGATTCATCAGAGACTATTAAAAATACATCTTTACCGTTTGCAGCCTCTGTATAGATTGTTATGTCAGTTTCGCTTATTGGTTCAGTAACGCCATTGGCCTCTTGTTCATCTTCAAAGTAATAGCAAACTGAATTGCTCCAATTAAAAGGCATTTTTGCCACAGTAGCGACTGATGCAGGCTGTTTTATCTCAAAAATTCCTGTCACGCCATACTCTGACTTAAAGTAATCTGCATCGCCACCTGTATAAGACGTACAATCAATAGGATTATATGTTTGACCGTCTACCGCAGTAATGGCTAGTTCATCGCCACCGCCTTTCGTTTCTTTCTGAGTAAACTGAAGAACAAGATTAGACTGCTCATATTTATAAACCAAATCTTCACCGTCAATGATGGTCGCTTCCAAATTATCTTTGATATCTTCATATTGAGCACGTGAGAAGACAAGAACATATCCAACTCTTTCAGCCGGTTCGTACGAAGCAGGAGTATATTCGTCTACAATAAGTGTCGCTTTACCACCTTCACGTTCGCAACGCATCCATTCATTATAGCTGGCATCCATGATATACAAATCATTATTGTTGCTTCCTTTTTCAACGAATACTACCTCATAATCATCGTTCAATGTTTTAACAGTAAAAGGCACACGATTCTTAAGAGTCGTAGTACTGCCTCCGGTACCTGCCACTCCACCTGCGCTCTGAGTAAAAGTCTTTCCGTCCAAAGATACAGCCCAATCATACTTATTAGATGACGGAAGTGTCATTTCCAGTACACCCGGAGTCATACCATCATAAGAAACGTTGAAAGAATAGAATGCTTTTCCTTCTTCATCCGAGAACGTTATCACATTTTTATCTGAAGCCGGAACCGGATATTTTTCACGGTTATCATCTTCTATTATTTTCAAGCCACCACTTACTTTCTGATTAACCGGACCAACAAGAGAACCACCTTCGAGTTCCACCCATCCCGGCAGATTGGTAGCAGCAAAGCGGAAGTTTGCTTGCACACTAAATTTAGAAAAGTGTTGGTATCCTACTTTCAGTTCGTTAATCTCTACTCCTTCTTCATCGAATATTTTCAATTCATATCCTGCTGCCGAGCGCGTAACCTCACCGATCACAATAGTCTGACCACCCATTGTTAACTCCAACTTAGCCACACTTGCGTTATCGTTATTTTGGTTTTCATTAGTAGCCATGATTGTTACGGTTTGCGTTCCAGCAGTTCCGGATACTACAAACTCTTCCGTATCGTTGTTCTGAAACTTACACCAGATTGTTGATGATGCCAAACTCCAGTTAGTATTAGCCGTGAAAGTGAACTCTTTTTTCTCGCCTGCATTACAGACAATATTTTGTTTTTCCGGAAATATCGGAGTCACCGTATCATCATCATCGTCCGAACATGCCGTCAGGCAGAAAGTCATAAGTAAGCCAATGAAGAAGCAGCTCTTGCACAACATCTTCATGCAAGAATCTCCTAGTGGTTTTAAACTAAACTTTTTCATATCCATTTATATTTCTTGTTTTTTTAATATCCTTGTTCTTTTAATTTCTCCGCTTCTGCTTCGCTTATCCATTCGATCACATTGACAAACGTGCCAACCGTACCGTATGATGATCCATCTCTATTGTTCACGCTTAGCGTGACATACTGTAGGACGAAATTTTCGTTAGTACTGAAGTAAGAAGTATAAGCGGTAGGTTGATTCATCAGCAACTTGCCATCACCGTAAATAGTTCCGAAAGCCGTTGCTGTAGATGCACAAAGCTGTTCATCCATTTCAACTAGGGGTTCTTGAACATCCTCACGGTTGAAAGTGATTTCCGTATCGTATCCGTCATAGTAAAGACCATGTATGGCAATGGTATTTTCTTTGCCTTCTACGATATCCGAAGTTACCAAACGCAATTCTAAATTGTTCAAATAACTTGCAAAATAAGTCGAACAGACAACACAATAACCTGTAAAGTTTTTAATGTCAAACGGACGGATTTTCTGCATTACAACTTTTGCTTCAGTTCCATAGAGTCCCCATTGTTCCGTTTCAGGAATTACCAGTCGCAATGCAAAACCCAGCGAATCATTAATTTCCAGATTATCATAAATACCTTGTACCTCTAAATTGGTACTCCTTTCTCCCGCCTTAATGGTAACGGTATTCGACAGAATTTTATAATGCTTACCTTCCACGGCATTACTTTCGCGATCAATTACTTCGACAGCGAAGGTCCGGTCATGATCGGCAGCCACAGTAGCAGAGATCGGAACATTGAATATCTCATTCGTTTCTTGCACGGCATACGTATAAAGCGTGTCAGAAAACATAAGATAACTGGGTCCGTTGTATGCCACCTTGTCCTGATCGCATCCGGAAAGAGCCATCAGAGCAGCAACGGCTGCTATACATCCTAATAATAATTTCTTCATTATCATATGCTTTTAATCTATTTGTTACTTTCATTCGGTTGAACCTGCGAACCGGGAGCATCCAGTTCATGCTGCGGTATCGGCCATACAAATAATGGATCATCTGCTTCCACTTTCAAGCTGCTACCGTTAGCCAGTGACTGGTCTTGCGGCTTCCGTTCGAATCCTTTATGCCAACGTTTTAAATCATGGAGACGAAAACCTTCCATATAAAGTTCTTTCACACGCTCTGCTTCGATAACTTCCATTGCATTGGAAGCAGACAAAGCAGTAGAACCACCGTAAGTTGAATAACGTGCTGTACGGAGAGTCGTAATATCTTTTCCTGCACGACCATAGTCAGGTTGCGCTTGCTGCACATAAGCTTCAGCACGTATCAGATATTGTTCGGACAGACGAAGCACTTTAGGCATAGATACGTGAAGGATCTGGGCATTTGTAAATTCTTCATTGCCCAAATACTTAATCAACAAAGGCCAGGAAAGACCGTGGCTATAGCCGGTAGTGTATGTTTGAAAGAAACTTGACACACGTAAGTCGTTACTATCATACGAATTGATAGCCCAAGTTGCCGGTACATAATCCGGACGGTAGCTACTGTAATCATAGTTAAAAAAGATCTGCCCCAAACTACCACCATAAGAATTTACAGTAAAACCAACTTTCCAGATAGCTTCGGTAGAGAGGTCGCTAGTCCACATATATTTATAATAGCTGACGTTTTCGGACACATAATTTGTACAACTGGACAATAGGTAATAATTACTGTCTATTACTTTACTGGAATACTTAATAGCTTCATCCCATTTTCTCATATAAAGAGCTACACGTGCACGCAGTGCGTATACAGTATATTCATTAAAGAATGCAGCAGTGTTGTACAAAGCATCTTTGCCGGTAGGCTGGAAGTCTTTATCCAATGCCAGTAACTCAGCAGCAAGATCAAGATCGTCTAAGATAAACTGATAAGAATCTTTCAGCGAAGCACGCTTCATTTCTTCGTTTCCCTTATAATGTCTAGTCAAAATAACACCCAATTGATTGGCAGCATCTTCATCGCTTTCATAAGCCTTGCAGAAAAGTTTAACCAGTTCCGAATAGGCAATCGCACGGGCAAAATAGGCTTCACCGCAACACTGGTCAATCAGATCCAAATCATCATCATTAGTTGTGTTCTTTCTTACATTATCCACACGGTCGAGCAGAAAGTTACAGCGATTGATCACATTGTACAATGCAGCATAAACACCTTCAATATTGGTATTGGTTGCCAATATGTCTTTCCAACGCCAGATTTCTCCGTAAATATTCGTATTACCATTTACTCCATACACTAAGTCTGTCTGCAAATCGGGCAGCAATGTAAGACTCCCGGAATAAAGAGAACTACTTTTAAAAGCATCATAGATACCTATGACTGCTAGATTTACGTCATCTACCGTTTGGATTGCCTCATCGAAAGGTATAGAATCTTCAGGCATCTTATCCAAACATGAAGTAGTGGATAACACCACGGCAGCCAACAAGATATATAATTTAAATTTCTTAATCATCTTTCTTTTATATACTATTAGAATGTAACTTCAATACCCAAAGTGAATTGGCGCGAAGCCGGATACTGTGCTCTATAAATATTGCTTGCAACTTCGGGGTCTAGTCCGGTGAAGCCGGTCCAAGTCAGTAAATTCTGTCCTTGCAAATAGACACGTGCAGCTGAGAAGAAATTAGTTTTCTTCAACCACGGCTGCGGAAGTGCATATGCCAATGTCAGATTCTTCAAACGAAGGAAGGAAGTGTTTTCAAGAAAGCGATCGTCCAATCTCGCCACCACGTCGTAGCGGGGAATATCAGTAATATCACCGGGCTTTTTCCAACGATCATACAATAATCGTTTTGACTGATTATAGGCACTATAGATTCCGTTACTCTCTTCAAAGAAGCGGTCATTATTCATCACGTAGCGTTTCGCCATCCAACTAAATTGAGCTGACAACGAAAGACCTTTCCACATAAGAGTAGTTCCAAAACCACCCGCCCATGGAGAGTCGAATGTCTTACCGGTCATTACTTTATCTTCTTCACGGAATTCAGTAGTCAGTTCTCCGTCAGCAGTATACCACAATGCATCGCCATTGGCTGGATTCACACCGGCATAACGATTCATGAAGTATTCGTGTACAGAATGTCCCACTACGTATTTCAATCCGGTAGTAGAGTTAACATATTCTTCTACACCGTTGTAGAGTTCCAACAACTTATTCTTATTATAAGAGAAATTTGCACTAAGATTCCAAGTAAAATCTCTCGTACGGATGACGTCACCATCCACTGCCACTTCAACACCCCGGTTCATCATCGCACCGATATTATCCCAATGACCGGATTCACCGGATATGGCATAAGACTGAGGAACAAACATCAACATATTAGTGGTCTTCTTATGATAAAAATCGAAGTTTACATTCACTCGATTAAAGAGTCCGACACTCAAACCGATGTTGTTAGCCCAAGTCTGCTCCCAGCCTAGCTCTTCGTTTCCACTCTGCAAAGGAAACAGACCAGCTTGATCAAGGTAGTTAGCATTTCCAGAAACAAGCGCCAGATGATCGTAGTCAGGAATAGTGGAGTTACCGGATGTACCTGTGCTCAACTTAATCTGAGCACCAGTCAGCCATTCCACATCTTTCAAGAAAGCTTCGTTTTTTATGTTCCACATAAAGCCCAATGACCAGAAAGCCCCCCAGCGATGATCTTTACCAAAACGGGAAGAGGCATCTGTACGTGCAGCAACTTCCGCATAATACAAATCTTTGTAATTGTACTCGGTACGGAAGAAAAACGACATAAAAGAATGGGCTGTATTAGCATCTTGCCATGAAGAAGCCCGTGTACCGGCGGTTACATTTGTCAATCGGTCAATGGTCTGTCCTCTCGTTACTACTTGAAAACCGGTCGAACGATAGTCTATCCCTTCTTGTCCCAACATAAAGTTAAATGAATGATCCTCATTCAATGCCCATCGGTAATTTGCAGTAAGAGTTTCAGTCAAGTTTAGAATATCCGACGAACTGCGTCCGGCCCTTCCTGAATTATTATTAATAATGTAGCTCGGATAAGACTTCATAAAAGATGTAGAGTGAGCATAATCAGCACCGAATTGTGCCCGGACAGTCAAGTTCTTAACAGGAGTAATATCTGCAAAAACAGTTGACAACAACTTATATTTTTTATGTTCTACAGGGTTATTTGCCATCCACTCAATAGGGTTCTGTCCTGTCCCTTTCCAAGTTCCGTCATTTTCAGAAGCTAAAGAGCCATCAGCATTATAAGGATTCCAGTAAGGCAACATAAAGCGTGAACCGGAAATAGGAGTATAAAGTGCCATATCTCCTTCTTCAGCCTGCGCTATTTCCTCATAAGCCATCATCGTATTGGTACCTATTTTTAACCAGTTGCTGGCTTTTACCTCCGCATTGGCACGCATGTTATAACGACGGAAAGTTGAACTTTGGGCAATACCGTCCTGATCGTAAAATCCTCCTGAGACATAGTAGTTCAAACGATCGGTAGCACGGTTAACAGACAGTTCATAGCTCTGCAACGGTGCACGGTCGTTAAACACTTCATCCAGCCAATTAATATTAGTGCGGGAAAGCAGATTGTAATCTTTACCGGTATCCTGACCTATTTCCTTTTCAAATTGGATACGCTCCGGTGTATTCATCATCATCCAGTTATCATTCGACGCCAATTGTGAGAACCCCCACTGTCCGCGCAATGTCACTTTTGCTTTATCCATTGCCAATCCGCGTTTAGAAGTGATAACAACCACACCATTCGCTGCACGTGCACCATAAATAGAAGTGGAAGAAGCGTCCTTCAACACAGAGATAGACTCTATATCTCCCGGACTGATCGTATTAAAGTCAGCACTGGAAATAGGCACACCATCCAAAATAAACAACGGTGCCGTACCCGAATTAATTGAATTCGTACCTCGAATCTGGAAAACAGCCGCCTTACTAGGTTCTCCCGAGTTAGAGATTACAGATAATCCCGGTGTCTGTCCCTGCAGTGACTGATCAAAACCTGCAGCAGGCACATTTTCCATTTTTTCCGCTTTAACAGTGGATACGGCACCAGCAATCGTCCCTTTTTTACGAGTTCCATACGCTACTACCACTACCTCATCTATTAAAGCAGCATCTGAAACCAGACGAACATTCAGTGTTCCGGTTTTGGCACTAACCGCATGTGCCTGTGATTGCATACCGATATAAGAGAACAGCAAAGTAGCACTTGCCGTACCCTTAATCTCAAGAGTGTAATTACCATCAATGTCGGTAATTACACCATTTGTAGTACCCTTCTCTAAAATAGACACACCAACCATCGGCTCATTATCTTCTGCCGAAACAACATGTCCTTTTACCTTATATCCACTCTGTGCAAAAAGCATAAGAGGAATATTCAGTAGAGCAAAGAGTACAAACAAGAGAATTGATTTTCTCATCTTTGATACTTGAATTTAAATTAATGAATTGATTTATTTTTTACAGATTTATCTACAAAACGAAAACTTAGCATATTACGCTTCACGCATGAAACAGCAATATACTTCTCCCCTTGGAGCGACTTTGAAAAGTATACTTTTATCATCGTTCCAGGACAGACTATCAAATAGTCTATACAATATATAGAATAGGGAAATTAGCTTGGCTGGTTTTTAATATTACGCCATATGTCTAAATAAATGTCTTGTGTCGCTGCAATACTAATAAAGTGTATGTCCATCTCTCTAAAATTATAGATATTAATAAGTGCTTATCGTTTGTTTAGGTGTAAATTGCCTATAAAATTCTTTAATTTGGCTACAAATATAATTATAATAGTTAAATAGAAAAAACAAAAAGTCTCATTTTTTATACCAAATTTCCTCAAATGTCTTTTTATTGCATAATTAACAAAATATTAATAAACAAATAGATATATCCCATATAAACCGTCAAAAATAAGACCATCTTACTTTCCATTTGACATTCTTATTAGTTGCTTATGCAATAGTCATTAAAACGACATAAGACACCTCATTTTGAGGATTCAGAGTCAAAAGGGCAAAAATCCAAAACTATTTCCTATTTTTGTACCCACTATATATAAAAAGGTACAAGATGAACTACGGATTCGTAAAAGTAGCTGCAGCCGTGCCACACGTTAAAGTGGCCGACTGTAAATTCAATGTAGAGAGAATAGAAAGCCAAATCGCAATAGCTGAAGGTAAGGGTGTGCAAATCATAGTATTCCCAGAAATGAGTATTACCGGATATACTTGCGGTGACTTATTCGGACAGCAGATTTTGCTGGAAGAAGCAGAGATGGGGCTAATGCAGATACTCAATAATACCCGCCAACTGGACATCATCTCTATTGTCGGCATGCCGGTAGTAGTCAATTCAACCGTGATCAATGCCGCCGTAGTGATTCAAAAAGGAAAAGTACTAGGTGTTGCTGCCAAAACTTACCTCCCCAATTATAAGGAGTTCTACGAACAGCGCTGGTTTACTTCTGCCCTTCAACTGACAGAAGATACCGTACGCCTATGCGGACAAATCGTTCCCATAGGTGCCAACCTGCTGTTTGAAACTTCCGATACGACTTTTGGGATCGAAATTTGCGAAGACCTTTGGGCTACCATACCTCCCAGTTCCTCATTGGCTTTACAAGGAGCAGAAATTATTTTCAATATGTCTGCCGATAATGAAGGAATCGGAAAGCATCATTATCTTTGTTCTCTTATCAGTCAACAATCAGCACGTTGCATTGCAGGATACGTATTTTCTTCCTGTGGTTTCGGGGAGTCCACTACGGATGTAGTATTTGCGGGAAACGGATTGATTTACGAAAACGGCTCATTACTGGCACGTAGCAAACGTTTCTGCATGGAGGAGCAACTGATCATTAGCGAAATCGATGTGGAACGCATACGGGCAGAACGTAGAATCAACACCACTTTTGCTGCCAGCCAGGGAAATCCAGGAGATAAAAAAGCAATCTCCGTCGCAACGGAGTTTATTAATAGCAAAGAGCTTACTTTGACCCGAGACTTCAATTCACATCCTTTTGTCCCCCAAGGAGCAGAACTGGATGAGCATTGTGAAGAAGTATTCTCTATCCAAATAGCCGGCTTGGCACAACGACTGGTTCATACCAAAGCTAAAACAGCTGTAGTCGGTATTTCCGGCGGATTGGATTCAACACTGGCATTATTAGTCTGCGTGAAGACCTTCGACAAACTCGGTTTACCCCGCAAAGATATTCTGGGAGTTACAATGCCAGGCTTTGGAACGACTGACCGTACTTATAACAATGCCATTGATTTAATGAAATCATTGGGCATTTCTATCCGGGAAATCAGTATTCAAGATGCCTGTATCCAGCATTTCAAAGATATCGATCATGATATCAATGTACATGATGTCACCTATGAGAACTCTCAGGCACGCGAACGCACACAGATATTAATGGATATCGCTAACCAAACTTGGGGAATGGTAGTGGGTACGGGTGACTTGTCAGAACTTGCACTCGGATGGGCTACGTACAATGGAGATCACATGTCTATGTACGGTGTCAATGGAAGTATTCCCAAAACACTTGTGAAGTATCTAGTGCAATGGGTAGCGGAAAATGATATGGATGAGGACGCTAAAGCGACTTTACTGGATATTGTAGATACTCCTATCAGTCCCGAATTAATTCCAGCTGACGAAAACGGGGAAATCAAACAGAAGACCGAAGACTTGGTAGGGCCTTATGAACTGCATGACTTTTTCCTCTATTACTTCCTGCGTTTTGGTTTCCGTCCTTCCAAGATTTACTATCTGGCTAATATAGCTTTCAAGGATGTATATGACAAAGAAACAATAAAGAAATGGCTATCTACTTTCTTCCGACGTTTCTTTAATCAGCAGTTCAAGCGCTCCTGTCTGCCCGATGGTCCGAAGGTAGGTAGTATTTCCATCAGTCCCAGAGGTGACTGGCGAATGCCAAGTGATGCAAGTTCAACTATCTGGCTTAAAGAAATAGAAGATTTATAATCTCTTTGATCTTTCTTCTGTGACATTTTTGTATTTATCTTAAGTATTATACGGGGTAAAACAGAAATGTCACATAACTGTGTATCAATCATACAGAACATACGGTCAATTGCACTATTGTAATACTTCTCTTTTAATACGTTCTATATCAGCCTTCTCAATAGTGCGAATGATATTTTTATAAATACGATGAAAACCGAAACCTCCTTCGGTCATTTCCTGAATAGCTTTTTGCTTTGACACTCCTTGAAATACAATACGATACATAGCACATACTGCGCCTGTCCTATCAGAACCGTGATGACAATGAAAGACGATTGGCCCTTTGCGGTTCTTGATAATGCGCAATGCATTGATCAATTGATCTTCACTGACTGAATGCGCTTTCATTTTTAGCCGATAAAGCTTAATCTTTGTTCCTGCCGCCTCATCATCGTCACTATGCCTGTTGCGAAGATTCAGCACTTCACGAATACCGTATTTCTCCAAAGCCTTAAAGTCAGCATCCGATGGTTGCTCCGAACGATATACACCTGAGTCTATCTGATACAAATTAGTCAGTTTACTATCGGGAACAGTTATCTTTTCAGCGTTTATGTTTTGACCATAAACCGAAAAAGACATCACTATCCCGATAAATAAACCAAGCCAAATTCGTTTGTTATTGATTATCATATAGCAATCCTATGAGATTATATAATATGATGAGGTAAATTATAGTACTCCTTTGCTCGAAGGAAGCTCAAAATGATAGATATCTCTTTTCAATGCCATTTTCAGGGCACGTGCAAGCGCTTTAAAGATACCTTCTATCTTGTGATGCTCATTCTGTCCTTCAGCCTTGATGTTCAGATTCATTTTTGCAGCATCACTCAATGATTTAAAGAAATGCAGGAACATCTCCGTCGGCATCTCCCCTATTTTTTCACGATTGAACTCTGCATCCCATACTAACCAAGGACGACCTCCGAAATCAAGGCAAACCTGACAAAGGCAATCATCCATAGGCAAAGCATAACCATAACGTTCGATTCCGCGCTTACTGCCCAAAGCCTGATAAATACATTCTCCCAAAGCGATGGCAGTATCCTCAATGGTGTGATGTTCATCCACTTCCAGGTCGCCTTTTACCCGAATGGTCAGATCCATTCCGGAATGCTTGCCTATTTGTTCAAGCATATGATCGAAGAAGCCAAGACCGGTAGAAATATCACAGCCTCCATTTCCATCAAGATTGAGAGACACATAAATATCAGTCTCCTTCGTTGTACGGCGAACTTCTGCTTTCCGCTCACCGGCAAAAAGAAACTCTGCCACCTGATCCCAGTCTGTTGTTGCAAGTGCACAAACTTCTTCCAGACCTTTCTCTTTCAAATCATCTGTTGCTTCTTGCAGATAAATAGCACGGCAACCAAGATTCTTTGCCAGCTCCACATCAGTAGGACGATCACCGATTACAAAGCTTTCCGCAAGATCATATTCCGGATTATCAATATACTTCGTCAACATTCCTGTACGCGGTTTGCGAGTCGGCGCATTATCTTCCGGAAAACTACGGTCGATCAGAATATCATCAAAGGTAATGCCTTCTCCGGCCAATGTTTTCAGCATCAAGTTGTGAGCAGGCCAGAAAGTGTCTTCCGGAAACGAAGATGTACCCAGCCCGTCCTGATTGGTAACCATCACAAATTCAAAATCAAGCTTGCTACGGATAAAGCCCAAATTACGGAAGACTCTCGGATAAAATTCCAGCTTTTCCAGTGAATCAAGCTGATAATCAATGGGAGGTTCAATGACCAATGTCCCGTCCCTATCTATAAACAATATTTTCTTCTTCATATACTATCCTTGATATTTTTTGAGGGCAGCAAGTAACGTATTATTCTCCACTCTGGTACCCACCGTCACACGCAGACAGTTGCAACAAAGCGAAATGGAATGACGGTTGCGCACTATGATCCCTTCACCTACCAAATAATTGTAAATCTTCACCGCATCCGTTACTTTCGCCAAGAAGAAGTTGGAATCGGACGGGTACATTCGGACTGTACAAGATAATTTCGCAAATTCTTCTTCCAGATAGTCGCGTTCTTCCTTCAATGTTTTTATCCAGCGTTCTATTTCATAATATTTATGCAGCATAGCAATAGCCTGCTGCTGTGTCAGCTGATTCACATTATAAGGATACTTGATTTTACTCAGGATTCCGATAATTGCTTCGGATGCAAAAGCCATACCCAAACGGATAGCAGCACATCCCCAAGCTTTGGAGAAAGTCTGAAAAACAACCAGATTCGGATATTTATCCAGCTCTTCGAGGAAAGAAGGTGCTTCGGAGAAATCATTATACGCTTCATCCAATATGACCAATCCTTCAAATTCGCGGAGTATTTTTTCTATTTCAGAACGTAGCAGGTCGTTTCCCGTCGGGTTATTAGGTGAACACAGGAAAATGAGTTTCGTACGCTCATCTGTAGCTGCAAGAAGCTTTTCTGCTGAGAACTGGAAGTTTTCGTCCAACAAAACTTTCCGGTACTCCACATTATTCACATCGGCACAGACCTGATACATACCGTAAGTCGGATCGATAGCAACTACGTTATCTTTTTCCGGTTCGCAGAATGCACGAAACACCAGATCAATCGCCTCATCACTGCCGTTTCCTAAAAAGATATGCTGGGGAGAAACCTTTTTAATTTTAGACAACAGTGTTTTCAGTTCCCACTGCATGGGGTCCGGATAGCGGTTGTGAGGCAGGTTATAAGGATTCTCATTCGCATCCAGAAAAACGGAAGCCACAGCGCCTTTATATTCATCACGAGCCGAAGAATAAGGCTTTAGTTTCCATATATTCGGCCGGGTAAGTTCTTGTAATGTTTTCATTTCAATGTATTTAATCGTACTGTAACTGCATTCTTATGAGCATCCAGAAGTTCGTTGGCTGCCATTTCTTCAATAGCCGGCCCGATAACTTTCATGCCTTGAGGAAGAATTTCCTGAAACGTGATTTTCCGGATAAAGCTGTCCAGGCTCACGCCGCTGTATGCTTTCGCATAACCATTAGTCGGCAGCGTATGGTTGGTTCCGGAAGCATAATCCCCTGCACTTTCCGGCGTCAATGAGCCAAGGAAGACGGAACCGGCATTTATTACACGTTCAGCAACTTCCAGATAATTTTCAGTCTCTACAATCAGATGTTCGGGTGCGTATGCATTCGTCAACTCTAACGCTTCATCCATGTCCTTCACCAAAATCAGTTTACTGTTTTCCAGAGATTTCGCAGCAATTTCCCGTCGAGGAAGCTTTGCCAGTTGGCGGTTTACTTCTTCCATTACTTCTGCCTGAAGCTTTTCAGAGGTTGTTATCAACATCGCCTGACTGTCCACTCCGTGTTCTGCCTGCGACAGTAAATCTGCCGCAACAAACACCGGATTAGCAGATGCATCAGCCAGCACTTCCACTTCGGAAGGACCTGCCGGCATGTCGATGGCTACATCCCGAAGACTTACCAACTGCTTGGCAGCCGTCACATATTGATTTCCAGGGCCAAAGATTTTGTAGACTTTAGGAACACTCTCGGTTCCATATGCCATAGCAGCGATAGCTTGCACTCCTCCCGCTTTGAATATCTTACTGACACCTGCCAGTTGAGCGGCAAAGAGAATAGCCGGATGAATATTTCCGTTTTTATCGGGAGGGGTACAAAGCACAATTTCCCTGCATCCCGCAATTTTTGCGGGAACAGCCAACATCAATACCGTAGAGAAAAGCGGAGCCGTTCCACCGGGAATATAAAGCCCCACCTTTTCGATACCTACCGCCTTTTGCCAGCAAGTTACTCCTTCCATTGTTTCTACCTTTTTGCCAACGAAGCGTTGGGAAGAGTGGAAAGTTTCAATATTCCGTTTAGCCAGCGTAATGGCAGATTTCAACTCGTCGCTGATCAGTCCTTCGGCTTTCTGTATTTCTTCGGAAGTCACAGTGAGAGCAGACAAAGTCACCTTATCAAAAGCCGCCTCATATTCCAAAACAGCTTTATCACCTTCCGCTCTTACCTTATTTATAATAGTACGAACTGTATCGAACAAGCTCTCCGTATTCAAAGCCGGACGCTTCAGAAGTTCTGCCCATTGTTCTTTGGAGGGATATTTGATTAGTTTCATCATTCAAACTTATTAGACTATCATTTTTTCAATCGGCAACACCAAAATACCTTCAGCACCCAGTCCCTTCAATTTGCCAATGATTTCCCAAAAACGCTTTTCATCTAGTACAGTATGAACAGAGCACCAGCCTTCTTGTGCCAATGGCATAATAGTAGGGCTCTTCATACCAGGTAACACGGCAATTATTTCTTCCAGTTTATCCTTCGGAGCATTCATCAGCACGTATTTCTTGTCTTCGGCAGTCTTTACTGCATTCATTCGGAACAAAAGTTCTTCCAGTACTTCTTTCTTCTCATCGCTCATGTTTTTGTTGCCAATCAACAGCGCTTCGGATTTCATCACTACCTCCACTTCCTTCAAGCGGTTGCTTACCAAAGTAGATCCTGAACTTACGATATCAAAGATAGCATCTGCCAGTCCAATGCCCGGAGATACTTCTACCGAACCGGTAATGACATGTATCTCTGCATTTACTCCGTTCTTCTTCAGGAAGTTTCTCAAAATGACCGGATAAGAAGTAGCTATTTTCTTCCCATTGAACCATGACAATCCCGGATATTCAATGTCTTTCGGCATTGCCAAAGACAAACGACATTTGCTGAATCCCAATCGTTTGATGATTTCAGCATCTTCCTCTTTTTCCATAAATTCATTCTCACCGACAATTCCCAAATCAGCTACACCGGTAGCTACTGTTTGCGGGATATCATCGTCACGAAGAAATAAAACTTCGATAGGAAAATTGGAAGACTGCACCAACAAAGTACGCTTCGTTGTACTGATTTTAATATCCGACTCTCCTAAAAGTGCCATTGTCTCTTCGAAGAGACGTCCTTTGGCTTGTACTGCGATTCTTAACATGATTTTATTTATTATTTTATGATTTACAATTCGAACAATTCAGAAATAAAAAAAGGCTTACCGTATTCGGTAAGCCTTCGTTATCTTTATAGAGTTATACACACTATCAATCACGCCCACCGAGTTATTCGTTAGGAAAATGATGATGATGATGTGCAACTGTATATTTCATATTTCTTTTATTTAATGCGACAAAAGTAAAGCATTTGTTTGATACTTCCAAACATTTATCACAAAAAGTTCAGTTTTTATTTCAAATTAAAGGCAATATCTCTTCTGGCTCTACATCACACTTATCAAAGTGCATTTCATCTTTCGACTTTTCGTGCGAGAACGTAAAGTACGTACAAACCGCTTCGGTACATACTTCGCCATCCTTATTATATAACTTAGCTTCAATAATTACAATATTTCGCTTGACTTCCTTAATAGAAGCACGCAACACAATATGGGAATCAGTAGTACTGACCGGCTTGCGGTAACGAGTCTCCATTTTTGAAGTTACTCCCGTTGTCTGTAATTTACGAAGTATCACCCAAGCGCAAATTTCATCCATGAGAACAGCCTGAATACCACCGTGCAAGGTATTGATCCATCCCTGATATTCAGGACGGGGTTTCCAGATACTTACCACTTCGTCGCCATCTTCATAAAACTCCATCTTTATTCCGGCTTCATTATTAGGGGCGCAACCAAAGCAATTGTACCCTTCCAGACCTTTCCAGGGATTTATTATTTTCTTCATAATCTATGACTTCTATTTAAGTTTCACTTCCCAAATATAAGCAAAATATAAAAAAGAAGAACAATTTTCCACGATTTACTTTCGGATGCAACGAATGGCGTAAGCTTTGTCTAACCCGGTGTTTCCCTCTGCTATTTCGTTTTTATCACTTCTCAACAAGAATATTTTCTCATCCGCATCTGTCCCTGCTTCATTCAAAGTCCAATAAGAAAGATATTTTCCTTCATAGGCAGACTGAAACTTACCGGCATACATTCCTACCGGATATCCATCAAAACCCGTGAGATTGGTAGCAGTTCCTACTATTGCACCGGCACCGGTACTTATTGCTTTCCATGTCCCGGTTTTCAACAAAGAGGCATCATTACTCAAATAAGTTTTCAGCATATTCCAATCATTCCAATCAGGCATATTCCACCCCACAGGAAGCAGCTTATTACTGACAATTGTTCCAAAACTATAAAAATAATAACTCTTATCTGTTTGAGACAATAGATAACCTGTCGCTCCGGCATTCATAATCTCCAGTTTCGGAATTTCTTCTCCATCTATATATAATGATGTTTTCAGATTACTTCCCATCCAATACTGCGTACCAATTTTCACTATCGGGTAATTGTGAATACTACTCCCACGCACATCACGCATTATATCTTTCATGGCCAATACGGGCAACATTTCTTCAGGCATAGACAATGCTATTTGTCCGTCAGGCAAAATATACACCTTACTTCGGGCAGCCTGATTTCCAGGAGTATATTTCAATGAATGTTCTTTCAAATCCCACGCTACAGTTCCGCCGTGCACTTTATCTGCATGTCCGACCAATTGTACTACCGTTCCCTTGGATAAGTCAACCGCATGGTTATCTTTCATCGGATAAACGACAATTGCCTGTGAAGAAAAATCAGGCGTCACTAGATATTCTTTACATATTTCTGCTACCTGCTGCCCAGCACTCAACACTTTATACACCTTCGAATCGTCAAATACCAATTTTGACACATCCACATAATTGTGGAAAACTTCGGACCCGGACTGCCCTGTATTTCCATCTTCCCAACTATTGATTTCTCCTTCGACTTTACTTATCAAAACATCTTCGGTCGGGATGAAGGAAATCGCCAGCTCACTCTGCTTACCACTCTGCAACTGCAATGAAGAGGGCAATGGGCTGGTATATATCTTACCTCCAACATCCAATACGATATATTGATAGCCCAAAGTGGTTTCTTGCGGAATAAGGATCACTTCTTTTCCGCTCAACCGATCTCCCTGTATCTCCCATTTTCCGGCAGGAGTAATGCTTTTCTCATTAGAAAAAGCGGAATAAGTTTCTTTTTGGAAATCATAAACCGCCTTAGTATAAAAACCACAAACAGAAAGTTTTGGGTCAGCATCCAGTATACCCTGCAATTCTTCACCTTCCTTTCCTACCAAAGCGATTTTTAATTTGAAAAATTTGTGATCATAGTGCAGGGCGATGGCTCCTTTAGGAGCTGATTGCAGATTTTGAGAAGCAACCAGAAAATCAGAGCAGAAATAGCCGGCAGAAAGATTTTGATCTGTTTCTACCGCCACCGACATCGTACTTTCTCCCATATTCACTCCCTCTTCCTGATAAGGATAATAACTGATCAAACGTAATGTTACCTCATCATCAGGATAATAAATCGGCTCACTGGACTCAAAAACTTTTTCGGAAGTACGAAAGAAACGCAAATTATCCGCATAACGTTCTTCCTTCATGGTGGAGGACCCTACAAGGGCAAATACTCCCACTTCATCATTCTCTTCAAAGCCATTGCCAGCAACACGTGTATATGTCACTTCATGAATATCAGCAGTAAATTTCAATGGAATATCTCCATTGCTGACTGCAGCCTTCTCTCCCGGAATATGATTTACACATGCTAATACAAAAAAAGAAGAAAAAAGGCACACAGCGATTCCTTTTTCCATTCTAAACAAAATATTCATGTCCTCTTTATTTAAATATAAATAATAAGAAATCTTTGATTGGGCAGAAAGAAGGACATAAGAGGAAGTATTCACTTTCAGTTATGAGATTCCACACAACACGTCTGTTGCGACTGGAGAATCATCAACTCCAACATTTCATTCTGAAATGCCAAAAGCAAAAGTATAAATCATAAATCAACCAATACTTCATTTTCTTAAATAATATTTATATTTATTCATAAGTATCAAATTAGTAGCACTTTATGAATCAGGGATATTTCAAAACCAAATAGGCTTACACATTATTATATTAGTAATCTAACATTTTCAAAAAGAATAGCCTATTTCTACCCCGGCAATATGTTTACCTTTTGGAGACTCATACTGATAACAATAAAAAATATCTAACGCCCATCGTTTAGCCAAAGCTATCTCTACTCCAGGCCGATAACGCATACGATCTGCTCTCCAAAAAGGAGCGTCATCCAAACTTTGATAAATTTCAATTGAGAAGTAGGGGGAAACGATTCCTTTTTCAGGTGCATAAGCTAATTTTAAGCGGGAACGAAGGCGAGCTTTTGAATCTCCACGGTCAAAAGTTTGCTGAAACCTTTCTCTCAAAGCAATTTTCAACCACTGATATTGAAAACTTGCAGTTGCTCCAAAGTTATAACGGTGTCTGAATTTCCATTCCGAATCTCCCAAATTCCGGAAATGAGTTTCATATCCGGCTTCCAGTTTCAAAAATGAATAAGCCCGATACTCGCCTCCAATGGCCAATCCCAAACGGTCCATTCTACTTACGTCATCCTTTGTCCGAAACTCCAGATTGCTTAAAAGTGAAAATCGGGGATCGATCTTATAGTTCACTTTGAATTTAGTCCATGTAGTGAAATCATCGCTTTGCGCAAATACAGTGGAAGTCATTCCAGCCAATAGCACAAACAGCAGTATTTTAGTAATTGCAAATATTCTACTCATCGATTACCGGGTTAAAAGTACAAAGATAATAAATCTCCCGCAAAGAAAAATTATGATACTGAAATAATTCTGAAATATCAAGGCTCATTCCTTTAAAAGAAACACCCCGTTGGTTTTAAAGGAACAGGTCGTTGGTTTTAAACCAAGAGCCCGTTCCTTTAAAAGAAAAAGTACCTATTTTATACTCCACTGATAATCAATGATTTATTTTTGCTTCGCATTCCACACCCATAAAGCGAAAAATACCGACAATATAGCCGATCCGATCCAAAACCAATTGATATAAGTAAAGTCGTAAACCTCTACCCCACTCCGGATCGTTTTATGTCCTTCAATCAAAACTCCGCTCATGACATCTTGCAGCCCAGCTCCGATATAACTGGCAATTCCAACAACTCCCAAAGCAGCTCCCGAAGCATTGCGAGGAGCAATATCAACAGCCATCAGCCCACCTAAGAAACAAATCAGTACTCCGATGCCCAGTCCAAAGAGGATCATTGCCACAGCATCGAGCCAAAAGTGTACCCCTGGCACTAATAAGAACAAACATAATGCTAAAACATTCGTCAGTCCGAAAATCAAAGCCGGAACATTACGCCGGCCACCAAACAGTTTATCAGAAATTACACCGGAAAACATAGTGCCGATAATACCACAAACAGAACTAATGGAAATAATGAAACTGGCATCCAAAGTGGAATATCCTTTCTGTGCTTCCAAATAAAAAACTCCCCAACTGTTTACCGCATATCGGCTGATATACATAAATGCACTTGATAAAGCAAGGATCCAGATAGCAGGCATTGTCAGAACCTGCCGTTGAGCTTTATTAAAATCTGTCGTTTCGGAAGCACTCATCGTTTTCTTTTCTTTCGGAACATTGACCGGAGGAAAGCCCTTGCTTTCGGGACTGTCATGAAAAAAACGCCATACAATTAATGCCCCCAGCAATCCTACCATACCCGCCCCAAAGAAACCATAACGCCAGCCGCAAACACTAACAATAGATGCTACAATTATAAATGTCAGTGCTTCACCAATATTATGACTGGCGGACCAAAAGCCATAATAAGAGCCACGTTCTTTATCCGTGAACCAACGGGAAAGTCCGACTACACACGAAGCAGCCCCCATAGACTGAAACCAGCCGCTGACTCCCCAAAGAACAGCAAACAAAATAAATGAATGGGAGAAACCGAGACAAAGATTAATCAATGCGGTAACAAGCAGGCCGGTAGTCATAAAACGATTTATATTACTTCGATCTGCCAGAAATCCATTCGTAAATTTACCCACCGCATACGTAAAGAACAGCACCGAACCGATTATTCCGAGTTCCGTTTCAGAAAAGATTCCCTCGTCTACAATCGGTTTCTTTACTACATTCAAGCTCAACCGGCAGACATAATACATACCGTATCCGAAAGTTGCCGAAAGAAAGGTAGACCATTGCAGATATTTCAACCGACGCTTGCCAGATGAAGACATAACGTCTCCGTTACAAGGCCCCGGTGAAGAGACCTTGTAAAAATTTATAAGATGTTTCAGCATGAAGGAATATCTTTAGTCGTGCAGTTTCTTTTTACGCAAATATTCGAGTAATAATGCCGGGCGGTCTGTTTGAATCAGTTTAGCCCCCTGATTCAAAATCCATCCCCAGCTTTCATCCGGTTGGTGTAGTTCTACCGCGCGATCGTCATCGTGACCTCCACAAAGTTCAGGCCACAAAGAATTAATGAAAAGCTTGGCACCACTATCACGTACTTTCCTGATCAAGCGAAGTATTTCTTCATTATCATCATTAAATACCAGTTCATAAGCAGTCGGTTTCATGTGTGACTGATAATCATTGATTATCTTTTCCGCTCCTTCTTTGTGCAGATTCACAATAGGCATAAAAATAACCTTATCAAGTACATCACCATTTTCTGCTTTCACTCGTTCATAGGGGAGCCCTGCTTTAATTACGCAATGGTCAATTGTTCCTGTTTTTTCAAGTACAGCATAAGCTTCCTGAAAATAATCGTAACCTTTATCGATATTCACCATTATCTTCCCTTTGCAAAGTAACATAACTTCTTCGAGAGTAGGAATCTGATGTCTGGTTTTACAGCCTGCTCCATTTTTAAGTCGCATTGCTTTCAGTTCTGCCAGTGTATAATCCTCAGCGTTTCCTTTTCCTGTCATTGTACGGTTAATTGTCTTATCATGCATGATGACCAAGTGACCATCTTTGGTCTTCTTCAAATCTATTTCTACCATATCCACTCCCATATCAATGCAATTCCGTATTCCTTGCAATGAATTTTCGGGAGCATTTCGCCAATCGGCACGATGAGAAACGACCAACACTCTATCGGAATAATTTCCTAACAGGTTTTCTCTGATTTCCGCAATCCGATTTTGGGCAACAGCCAGTTGCACCAGGCATACAAGCAATATAAAGTTATAAATTCGTTTCATAAATTCAAATATTAAAATTATTAGTTCAGCTTACCGTTCTTCCAGACCATCTTTTCTCCCCACATAGGCACATAGGTCTGGTCACAGTTAATCTTGGACGCCCGTTCTAGTGCCATGTCCAATGACCATCTGGATGCATCAACACCTGCATGAGCCATTTCCAGAATATGGGATAACAGAACATAATCCGGCTGTACCTGTCCCGCTCCGGTACCTAAAATATTATTCTCAGTCAGCGCATTAGGAGCATAGCGGGGAATCAAGACATTAACATGTGGCGCAATGTTTGTATATTGTTCCGTTTTAAAATTGGAATCACCGACATGCATAAAGACGAAATTTCCAGTATCGTCCCCACAGTCTATCTGGAAAATAGTTACGAAATTTGATAATCCGGAATTATTATGATCGGTAATACAAGTACGGATTTTAAATTTACCTATTTCATAATCTTTATCCCCCTTTGCCGTGTAGGGATAAGTGGTGTCTTTCAAATAATTGGATAATACCGGCTTATCCAAATCAAACATTGCCTGAATCAAATCTGTATTATAATGATCAGAATGCTTATGCGTCACACAAAGGAAGTCGATATAGGGTGCAAGTTCCTTCGCCCAGCGATGAGAAATATCAATAGCAAAACATCCGGAAGGAGTCTTAACTATATATCCCATGTTATAAAGCAACCAGATTTCTGCTGTGCCATTCTCTACTTTGGAGTTTTCAATTCCGTCCATCACCCGGTCAAAAGCACTCCGGTAATAGTATAAGATCGGTTCACTCTTCTCCATACTCATACTTGCCTGATCAAAACCATTCAGAAAACTGATAAAATAGTCATCCAGACATTTATCGGCATATCCCTGAATAGTGCTCAAAGCATCGGCACGTTCAGTATTTACAATTGATGGAGAAGTTCCCCATAACTGTTGGGTAGTGGCATCTACCTCTGCTGCCAGTTCCGTAAGAATTCCTTCGTACCCGGTCTTCTTATCATTATTATCATCGTCACTACAACTTGCAAGTCCTATTGCCAGCAGGCAAAACAGGAAATATTGTATTCTTCTTATATTATTCATATTATTTCAGTGTTTTATAGTCATCAGTTATTTTATCGAAGGTCTCTGCAATCCGTTCAAGAGCAGGTCTCACATTATTATTTTCGTGATCCTTCGTCGCTTCATACATGAAAACGCCTTTATATCCGGTCTTCTCCAAATCTTGCATCAACTTTCCCCATTTTATATTTCCCTGTGTAGGAAGCCAGTGGCATTCGTTCACCAAATCAAAATCTGAAGCATGTATAGTGCCGATACGGCTACCTACTATTGCCACAAAGTGCTCTGTCGTGCCTTTGGTATAGTGATTTGTATCAAAGCACACTTTTACGTCCGGGATATCTCCGACAATCCTCATAAGTTCCTCCGGAGTATTTCCCAAACAGGTTCTGGGCAGATTCTCTATACAAAGTTGAGCGCCAATCCTATCAGCATATTTCTTCAAATAAGCAATAGACTCCGAAGCATTGGCAATCCGTTGCGCCCGAATACTATCGGCTATCGGTTCCGAACTTGGATGCAAAACCAGGCAAGTCGGTTGGAACATGGCACACAATTCTATCATCTCTGCCATAAAATCTACATTTTCCTTCCTTAACCGATCATCCAGAACTGAGATATCCAGCGTTCGGGAGAAAGGAAGATGAATAGACCAGACTTCAATATCCGCACTGTCTATCTTCGCTTTCATTTCCTTTATACGTGGAATCACTTCATCGACAGGAACTCCCCTATAACATTGATTAAAGGCTACTTCGACATACTTCACACCAATCGCTTTTGCATGAAGGAAGTCGGCAGCAGCAGGTGCTTTCCACACTGCTGTCGTAGTACCTACTTCATATTTCTGTGCATATCCACAAACAGACATCACCATAAATGCGATAAATATCAATTTTCTCATCACCGTTTATTTTTGTCGGTTTGTACCTTGAATATCTCCACCCCGTATACTCCAGGAGTCTGTTTCCAACGTTTTATTAATGTCAAACGCTTTTATAGAACCTATATTGCTCGCTCCAATAGTACCACAATAAAGACGCTTGTCCGGACCAATCGAAACGGATGCCATTACCTGTTGACCCACAGATTCCTCATAAACAGTACTTCCATCTGCCGTATTAAGTCCGAAAATCTTATTATTTGACTGCGTTCCGATATAAAGAACACCATCTGTACTCAACGCAGCACCACTGTAGTTCAGGTTATTATTTACCTTCTTCACCCATACTTTTGAACCGTCAGCGTCTACAGCGTAAACTGTTTGCGAACCTTTCTCTGTAAAATAAACAACACCTTTCTTATCTACGATAGGGAAATAAGCATCACCGCCTGTTGTCGGATAGGTCCATTTTTTGGTTCCGTTCGTGATATCAACAGCAACAAGTCCAGCCTTTGACTTCAAAGTTGCGTAAAGCGTGTTGCCATTCAAAGCAAAAGTTCCCTGCTCTGTCACATTAACACCACTGAGTTTCCAAAGTTCTTCCTTATTTGCGCTGAAAGCATAAATAGCTTCACTGGTACCTGCATAGATATGTCCGTTTCTATCAATAGCCACCGCACTTCCTGTTGTTCCATCAAGAGATTGTTGCCATTTAATCGCACCATTCGCAACATCGAGTGCATATAACGTACTTTTATTAGTCAAACAATAGAGTACACCATCAGCAGACAAAGCAGGGAACGCACCTATCGGTCCGTCTAATTGCAATGACCATTTCTGAGTAC
Organism: Bacteroides sp. MSK.20.82; assembly: GCF_019052485.1. Classification (NCBI taxonomy): domain Bacteria; kingdom Pseudomonadati; phylum Bacteroidota; class Bacteroidia; order Bacteroidales; family Bacteroidaceae; genus Bacteroides; species Bacteroides sp. MSK.20.82. The sequence continues at coordinate 421,518 of NZ_JAHQUN010000001.1, read as the reverse complement.
CATTCGGATTTATGGCATACACATTCTTGATAGAAGCATCTCTCACGCACTGATAGATAGTACCGTCAGACCCCACTAATGCACCGCCGCCATAAGTTATTTTATCAATGGCAAATACCCATTTGAATTCGCCGCTGACTACATCTAAGGCAAACAAATGCCCGGCAGGCGTTGAAGTCGGAATATACATCGTCTTTCCATCCGGGGAGAATACAGGATTGGACGTCTTGACATATCCTGTTAATCCGTTAAAATTTAGATTCAGACTATCCCATTTATATTCGACAACATTAATTTCCACACTTCCTGACTCCGTCGTATTATTCGTATATGTTACTGTAATAGTAACTGTATAAGTTCCAGTAGCAGCAAAAGCATGCGATGGAGTCGTTTCAGCAGAAGCAGTACCATCACCAAAATCCCAGCTGACGGATTTAACATTGCCACCAGTAAAATACATATCGTTATAAGCAAAGACAGCAGACTCCCAGACAACCAATTCCGTATTGACTGCTACCGGATAAATAATTCCCGGAGTAGCCACCGCTTCCGCCGAAACAGAATTCCCCATCGGATAAATGCAAACAACATCAAACTTATACTCCTGATCATTAGTCAACCCTTCAACCATATATTCTTCCAATGTTGTGTCATCCAATTTGATAACCTGATTGCCGGGACTTACGGTAATCTGATAATTCGTAAACCGTTCGCTGGCAGGCTTCGTCCATCTCAGCCGGACTTTCTTGTCTCCCGCTGACGCAGTCAGACCAGTCACCGGATATCTTGCATTCTTTGGCGTACAAGAAGTAGATCGCTTACTCGCCAATCCTCCGGTATAGCGAGGTTGTACGGAGAATGTATAAGCAACATCATTGACAAGATCACTGACAGTTGCACCGGAAGCCTCAGCCTCCACAGTCATTTGCCCTCCTTCCGCTCCCGAAGAGCCCGAAGTCCAGCTAATAAGATATTCATCAGGACGGGCGTCCGGATATGCTTCCCAGGAAAGTGCCACATTCATATCTCCGGCCGTTGCCGTAAGCGTCTTTAATTCATATAAATCAAAACTTGCTTTTGGCAGTTCTTCGTCACAAGCTGCACAAACTGCCGTAATGACAAACAACAAGCTATATATTATTTTTTTCATCGTCTGAATTCTTTAAGTTTAACCATATTAATACCCCGGATTCTGCCACAACAACTCGGTATTGTTGATTCTTTCCAATTCCGTTTTAGGAATAGGATACAGAAACTGGAAATCCTGAATTGTATGTCCCTCCGCTTTCATAGCTTCCTTGGCACCTCCCATGCGAACAAGGTCAAACCAACGGTGTCCCTCATAAGGAAATTCCTGTTGGCGTTCCAGCATAATGGCTTTACGGAAACTATCCTGATCTGCCAGTTCCGTAATCTGAACCGGAGATAATCCGGCACGGGTATGTACCGCATTCAAAGCAACCATTGCATCAGAAGTCTGAGAGTTGCTATAGCTGATTTCGTTCAGTGCTTCGGCATACATTAACAGTACATCGGCATAACGAAGAATAATCTGATCGTTACCGACGGTATTGTATGTCGCACTTTTCAAATCCTTGAATTTATTCATTACGCAAACTTTATCTTCTACTTTCACATAAGTGATCAGGTCTTTGCGTTTATCACCGTCTTTATAGCACTCCTTCAAAGCCTTTGTCTGGTTAGTATCATCTGTCAGGTTGATAATTGAAAACCAATAACCATGTCCTTCACCCTCAACGTCCTTATTAAAGCGCACTGCGAAAATGATTTCATCGTTCATTTTATTATCGACATCAAATACTTTATCCGGTGTAGGCATCAAAGAATATCTGCCTATCAGTTGCGAAAGTACATTGCGTGCCTCTGTCCACTTATGGAAAGTCAGATAAATCTTTCCCAGCAATGCCATTGCAGCACCGGAGGTCGCACGTCCCGTATCAGTACCCGTATAAGAAGAAGGCAGCATATTCTCATTGATAACCTGATTCAAATCGCCGGTAAGAAAATCAAAGACCTGCTGCTCTGAGCTTCTTCCGATTTTAAGAGCTTCAGCCACCGTCACCACTTTATCAGTCATCGGAATTCCACCCCACAAGCGATACATATTAAAATAAGTAAGAGCACGCACGAAAAGCGCTTCCCCTTTATATTGTTTCTTCAACGTAGCATCAAAGTCAGCTGCGTCTATTTTGTCCAATACCAAATTACAGCGATATACTCCGTTATTAAAATTCGCCCAGGCGGATTCCAATATTCCATTAGAGGCTTTATCCGCAAACTGATCTATATCATAACGGTCTTGTGTTCCGGCAGTAGGAGCACTCAACGACAGGTTGTCACTCCGATATTCGCAGCATTCCGTGAAGTAGGAAACCTGTCCCTGCAATTTAGAATAACAGCCGATCACTGCTACATTAAAATCGTCTGCTGTCTTGTATACTTTATCTGTAGGCACACTGCTACTTGGCTCCAAGTCGAAAAAGCTATCTGTACAGGCCACTGATACAAAAGCAGTTGCCAAGAATAGGATTTGTCTATATATTTTCATACACCGTATATTTTTAAGGATGACTAAAGTGTTATATTTAATCCAAACAAGAAGGTTTTCGCCAGCGGATATGTTCCGTAATCTTCACCCGGCGAAAGTGAATTGCTCGGACGTGCATTTACTTCCGGATTGTATCCACCGTAGTTGGTAGATGTCCAAAGGTTCTGTCCGGAGACATAGACTCTCAACTTCTCCACAAAGAAACGACGTGTCAGATTCTGAGGCAAAGTATATCCTAACGTTACATTCTGCAATCTCAAATAAGAACCATCTTCCAGATGCCAGGTTGAAGTACGGCCATTATAACCTTTCGATTTGCGGTTGGCACGGTTCACCTGACCATTTCCGGGGTTATCCGCACTTTTCCAGCGATTCAGGGCAATCGTGGTACCATTGGTGTTTCCTTCCAAATTATCAATATAGCGACGATTCAGATTCAGAATCTCATTACCGTAAACTCCCTGGAAGTTAAAGTCAAGATCAATGCCTTTATACCATACTTTACCACCAAATCCATAGGTGAAGTCGGGCATATAGTTACCTACTATCGTACGGTCTTTGTCCAAGTCCATCACACCGTCTCCATCCACATCTACAAAACGGAAGTCTCCCGGCTGAGTATTGCTGAAATGAGGATATTTCTTCAATTCTTCTTCGTTGGAAAAGATACCGTCCTGCACCAGCAAATAGTAACATCCGATCGGTTCGCCTACTTTTGTGATATAATAAGCATGATCTACGCTTCCGGTAGAGATAATGGGAGCATTTCCCGGACCAAGAGCTTTTACTTCATTGGTATTCGTAGCATAGTTGGCATTAAAAGAATACCCAAAGTCTTTGGTGAAATTTTTCTGAGATGTCAAGGCTATTTCCCAACCACGGTTATTTACTTTTCCAATATTCATCAGGGCAGTGCTGTATCCAGTCAGATGAGGAACAGGAACATTCAGCAACATATTGGAGGTATTGGTATTATAGTAATCAACTGTTATCCCCAATAATCCTTTGAACATTTGCAGGTCCACACCGACATTGACCATTGCATTCTTTTCCCAGCTTAAATCATCATTCTTAATTGTATTGGGCTTATAACCTTGTACCAGTTGCCCGTTACCCGTACCCAGTATATAATTATCAAGAGCCATCAATGATAGATGATCGTAGTTGCCTATCTGAAAGTTACCTGTAACACCATAACTGGTTCTGATTTTCAAGTCATCTACAAAGGAGAGAAATTTCGCCTTCGTGAAGAAATCCTCCCCGCTAACTCTCCATGCCAATGATGCGGACGGGAAATATCCCCAGCGGTTATTTTTTCCGAAACGGGAAGAACCATCCGCACGAATAGCTCCGGAAGCCATATATTTACCTTTATAACTATATTGCACACGAGCCAGATAGGAAGCAATCGACCATTGGGTCTTATCAGACGCCCCCTTTATAACTGTTCCACCGGAGATCGTCTGTATATAATCATTCGGAAAATCGGTAGCCGTCACATTATCTCCTTTATAAGTTTCTTTTTGTGCAGATTGCACCAGAACCGCATTAATCGAATGATCTTCATTAATCACTGTATTATAATTAATCTTATTCTCAATCAGCCAATTAAAATAAAAACCGGAGGAGCTGTATGCAGTAGGGTTCGACTTGATATCATAATATTTCTGGCCCAGTAAGGGTAGTTCTGACGAACGATACTGATCATTATGAGAACCATAATAATCACCACCGAAAGAAATATTATAAGTAAGTCCCTTGAAAAGTTCCAGTTCGGCAAAGACTTTCCCTACAATTGCCATACGGTCTACTACGTCCGATTGTAGATTGGCCATTGCCACAGGGTTTAATACCGCATTGTGCTGATAGTCATTGCCAATTCTCCAATAGCCATTTCCCTGATAGTTATAACTACCGTCGGAATTATATACCGGCCACACAGGAGGCATCATCAAGGCCGACTGAACAATACCATTCGATCCGGAAGCATCCACCCGATTGGAAGTCGAATAAGAAGGAGAGAAATTAAGACCGAATTTCAGTCTTTTATATTTTCCGTCCAGATTCATACGCATGCTATATTTCTTGAAATCAGAATTGATGATAATACCTTCTTTATCATAATAATTGGCAGAAATAAAATAACCAACGGTCTTTCCTCTGCCGGAGATAGAAACATTATGGCTGGTTGTAGCCGCACTACGGAAAATTGCATCCTGCCAGTCTGTGTCCGTTAATCCCTGATCGCCGTTCAGATAAGGAAAAAGTTCTGTAGGAATCCGTTCCCATGAATTCGGACGCATACCATTAGGGTCATTAGGTGAACCACCGGGATTAGCATCCAGATAAGAATTATCATGCCCGTCTTTGGCAAACTCCGCAAACTGATAAGCATTCAACATCGGAAGTTTTTTCGAAATACTCTGGATACCATAATATCCATCATATTGTACTTTCATTTTTTCCGACTGCCCTTGTTTGGTAGTGATAATAATTACACCATTTGATCCGCGGCTACCATAAATCGCAGCAGACGAAGCATCTTTAAGTACCTCTACCGACTCGACATCATTATTATTCAGATTGGCAAAGCCACGCTCCACAGGTACACCGTCAATGATATAGAGAGGATCACTCCCCGCATTGACTGTACTGATACCACGAACACGGATACTGACACTTCCTTCCGGGTCACCGCTCGGCTGAGTCACTTGCACTCCCGGCATCTTTCCAGCTAATGCCTGACGAAAGTCGGAAGCAGAAACCTCCGCAATCTGCTCGGCTTTCACGGAAGAGATGGAAGTAGACACATCCCGTTTCCGCTGTACACCATATCCTACCACTACTACTTCATCGATCATCTTGCTGTCTTCGGTCAACGTAATCTTAGCCGTATTCTTATCTTTTGCAGAAAGGCTGACGGTCTTATAGCCAATATAGGAAATTGTCAATGTAGCCGATTCCGGTACATTCATCAACGAATATCGTCCGTCCATATCGGTAATCGTACCACTGCCCTCTCCTTTGATCTGGACACTGGCACCAATAACTGGCTCTCCCTTATCATCTACGACCACTCCCTGAACGGTACGTGTACGTTGAGCGCTTTCTTCTTTAAGCGGCTGTTTACTGACAGCAATTGTATTATCGGTCCTATTGAAATAAAGTTTTGACTGAGTAGTTATCACTCCCAGAATTTGTTTAAGCGTAGCGTTTTTTACATCAAAAGAAACATGCGGAGCGTTATTTACCGTTTCCTGATCGTAGATAAATTTAAAGTTGGTCTGTTCACTGATTTTATTGAAAACATTTTCTACCGGCTCGTTTTGTACACGGAGCGTAATGTTGTTCTCTTTCAATGTCTGAGCAGCAGTCGGAGCAACTAAAAGGAAGGTGAATAGTAAAAAAGCTAAAAACGAGCAGCTATTTCTACTTTTTCCTTTACAAATAAGAAGATTATTCATAAATTTGTGCGTTTTAGTAATTGACTAAAGTTATTAAAAACAAGCAACGTGCGATACGTTATTCATTTGGGTCGAAGCGAATGAATATCCGTCCGGGTTGCGGATAGAAGCATTCCTTAGGAGTGCTTCTATCTTTTTAGGGAGTTTCTATGAGGGTGATGCTTTCATTCTGTCCTTATTAACGGGTTAAACATTGATCTATTTTTTAATTCTCATTTTTTATAAAGAAGTATATTCCTGCCTTCTTTCTTATAATTGATATCACTGATAAATTCGATGGATTTAAGTACGGACTCCAGACTCTTATTGTCATGTTCACCGGTAATCAGATTATCAAATTCCTGTCCGGAAGCAAAGGTTATCTGACAATTATAAACACGTTCCAGTTCTTTTGCCACATCCCGGATCGGAGTACTGTTAAAACGCAGGCTTCCCTTGATCCAGACTGCTACCCCACGTTCTTCCTTCTTCTTACTATATTCACCGGAAACGGTATTTATCAGAACTTGTTCTTTTGCAGTCAATCGCATCATTGCTTCCGGCAGATCAACCTGTACTTTGCCACTCTCTACACTTACCGATACGATTTCATCCGTAGAGTAAGATTTTACATCAAACCGGGTTCCCAAAACACGAACATCCAGTCGCTTCGTCTGTACAATAAACGGCATATCTTCATTATGGGCAACCCTGAAATATCCTTCTCCTTCCAGTTCCACTTTCCGGATATCCCCTTGAAAAGAATCAGGATAACGTACTTGTGAACAAGAGTTCAACACTAATATAGTTCCGTCCGGTAATTCCACCCGTTTCTTCTCTCCAAAAGAGGTTGAGATTTCAGCGAAAGTTATCTGCTGCTCACTCATATACCGGAAATAACTGATACTTCCTGTCACGATGGCTATTACAGCCGCCACACTGGCTGCAATCGTCATTACCCGACGAAACCAGGTACGTTTCTTATGTTCAATATGTTTCAGCAACTGGCGAGCCTCCTTTTTATACTTCTCACGCTCCAAGTCAGTAACAGGCTGCTGGCTGACGGATTCCTCCCAGACTTCGGCAGACAACTCATCCAATATATCTTTATGGTCAGCATCTCTCATACTTTCCAGTAACTGCGATGCTTCCTCCCGGATGTACATATCATCCAGATAACGACGTAATTTATTTTTTTCTGTCTTCGTATCTTTCATCATATATTCAAATAAGGGTGCTGATTTCTCCCCTTCGTATTAGTAATACACAAAGGCAGGAAACAGCTAGGGTATGATTAACATTTATTATAAATTCAGACAAAGTAGAATCAGCAATATGTCAGCAGAAGTACCCGAATATTTAGTCAAGTAGGCACGAATCACTTTCAACGAAACAGAAATATGCTCCTGTACGGTATTGACAGAGACTCCCAGCGCTTCCGCAATTTCTTTATGGGACATCTGTAAATCTCGGCTCATATTAAAGACTTCACGCTGACGGGGAGTCAATTGTTCCAATGCACGGCTAAGGACATCCTTCAAATCATCGAACAATATTTTATTATTCGTTTCATTGGCCGAATCAACCGCATGAGAAAGGATATGCTCTTTCAACTTATCTTCATTCGCCATATCCCGTATCTGATTAAGGATACGATTGCGTACAATCGTATATAAATAGGATGAGAAAGACGCATCCGGATTGATAAAACGCCTGCTTTGCCATACAACCGTAAACGCGTCCTGAAAAATATCTTCGGCAAACTCACGAGATTTGACGAACTTCATCGCAAAATACAGCAAGCGATTCTTATAGGCGGCATAGAGTTCGCAAAAGGCATCCTCATCGCCGTCTATCAGACGGAGAACTAACTCCCGTTCGTCCATAAGCGTGTCTGTTGCGTACATATTTTCTTTACTTTTGGGCACAAAGGTATTGTTATGATGTTACAAACGTATGTATTTTTTCTGAAATAAAAAAATAACCTTCTTTCTTATTGAGTTTCCGGCCGAGAACTTTGTGTACTCTTTAATTGTTGTCCTATTATAAAAGTGCGAACAAAGCACACAACAAAGTTCTATAAAAAAGAAAGGAAGATTATGAAAAAAGTAATCGACAGAGCTTCATCAAGAGGCTATTTTAATCATGGCTGGCTCAAAACCCACCACACATTCAGTTTTGCTAACTATTACAATCCGGAAAGAATCCATTTCGGAGCCTTGCGAGTGCTGAATGATGACAGTGTAGACCCGTCGATGGGATTTGATACTCATCCACATAAAAATATGGAAGTAATTTCCATTCCGTTGAAAGGGTATCTGAGACATGGCGACAGTGTACAAAATACGAAAACGATTACTCCCGGTGATATCCAAGTGATGAGTACGGGCAGTGGTATCTATCATAGTGAGTATAACGACAGCAAGGAAAAACAATTGGAATTCCTGCAAATATGGGTATTCCCCCGAATCGAGAATACGAAACCCGAATATAACAATTTCGATATACGTCCGCTGCTGAAACCGAACGAGTTATCTCTGATCATTTCACCGAACGGCAAGACACCGGCCTCCATCAAACAGGATGCCTGGTTCTCTATGGGAGACTTCGATACGGAAAGAACCATCGAATATTGTATGCATCAGGAAGGTAACGGAGCTTATCTGTTTGTGATAGAAGGAGAGATCAGCGTGGCCGATGAACATCTGGCCAAACGTGACGGCATCGGAATATGGGATACCAAAAGCTTCTCTATCCGTGCTACTAAAGGGACCAAACTTCTGGTAATGGAAGTACCCATGTAAAAAACATTATTTCTAGTTTTATTCTATTCTATTTAAATGAAGCGGTCCCACTCTACAGAGTGAGACCGCTTCTCATTGATAGTTATATCTTCGGATTATTTTTCCTTCCGATAATTCTCCAGTCCAGTTTGCAGGAATTCAATATATTTGGGAATGTCTTCATCGTAAGCATAAGACTTATTCAAAGGACTTCCCTGATTATCCAGCAATACATAGAAAGGCTGTGCATTAGCACCAAACTTCACACGTTGCAGATAGCTCCACTTATCACCGACTGTACGCAAAGTACGTTCCTTACCGTTCTCTACGATTTTCACAGGTTCGGTCAACGGAGTTTTATTATCCACATACAGAGTAATCAGCACATAATCATTATTAATCAGATCACTCACTTTCGGGTCCGTCCATACAGCGGCTTCCATCTTACGACAGTTCACGCATCCATAGCCTGTAAAGTCAAGCATCACTGGTTTGCCATTCAGACGTGCATACTCCATACCCAGATCGTAGTCATCAAATTTCGCATGTACTTCATTCTTATACAGATTAAAGTCTTGCGTATGCATAGGAGGAGCAAAAGCACTTACGGCTTTTAACGGAGCTCCCCACAAACCGGGAACCATATATACGGCAAACGCCAGAGAAATAAGTGCCATAAAGAAACGAGTCACTCCCACCTTATTGTCATCATCGTCATGCGGAAACTTGATTTTACCAAGCAAATAGAAACCCAGCAATGCAAAAATGACAATCCACAGAGCGAGGAAGGTTTCACGGTCGAGTAATCTCCAGCCATAAGCCAGATCGGCAACCGACAGGAATTTAAGCGCAAATGCCAGTTCCAGAAATCCTAACGTCACTTTGATCACATTCATCCATCCGCCCGACTTCGGCATAGACTTCAGCCATGACGGGAACAGAGCAAAGAGTGTGAACGGCAATGCCAATGCAATGGCAAAACCCAACATACCGATAGCCGGGGCCACCACGCTTCCTGTAGTAGAAACCTGTACAAGCAGGAATCCGATAATCGGACCTGTACAAGAGAAAGATACCAGTGAAAGTGTAAATGCCATCAGGAAGATACTCAGCAGACCGGTAGTCGATTCCGCTTTACTATCTACCGCATTGCCCCACTTTGACGGTAATCTAATCTCAAACGCTCCAAAAAATGAAGCGGCAAAGATTACCAGCATCAGGAAGAAAAGGATATTAAAGACAGCATTCGTCGATAAAGCATTGAGCGCACTGGCACCAAATATCAGTGTGATAGCCAATCCTAATGCCACATAAATAACGACAATGGAAGCACCATAAGTCCACGCATCACGAATACCTTTCTTCTTATCTTTGCTACGTTTCAGAAAGAAACTGACTGTCATCGGGATAATAGGCCATACACAAGGAGTGAACAGAGCCAGCAATCCACCCAGGAAACCTGTCACGAAAATATAAATCCAGGACATATCTCCCTGAGTATGTTCCTCGCCCAGTGCCTGCAATTCACTGATTACCGGACGCCAAAGGTCACCGGAAGCTACAGCTGGTTGAATATCGGCATTTGCATCCGTAGCAGAAGCAGGAACCAGTTCCATCATTGCAGCAGAGTCTTTGGACGCAGCAGGAGCAGTTACTTCTTCCGCCTCTTTTGTCTCCGGCTTATCAGCTTTGGCTACAGGAGCAGCCGTAGTTCCGGCCTTTGCTTCACCCGAAAACTTAAAAGGAACTTCTGTCGGAGGCAGACAACTCTCATCGTCGCAGGCTCCATATTCCAGATAACCTTCTATCGCATAAGCTCCACCAGTCAGCTTCACTTTCTGCACGAATTTGGCAGTATTCTCGAAATAGCGCACTTTCATTTCGAACAGTTTGTCGAAAGTAGCTATTTCCTTGCCGACAGGCTTCAATTTACCTACCAGTTCTACACCAGACTTCTTCTCCACATTAAATGTGGCAGAAATAGGTCCTCCGTCTCCAAGATCGGTAGAATAAACATGCCACCCTTTGTCAATGGCAGCCGTAAACACGATCTCCGCTTCTGTATCAGAAAGAGAGTTCAGTTCTGTTTTAAACTTTACCGGATCTTTAATCTGCGCCTGCAATGTATAGGCTACAAAGCTTAAAAGCAGAAAAGAAATTAATTTTCTCATTTTCATTATTGGGGGTTATAATTCATAATCCACGCATGCACGACTGTCCTTTGCTTCAGCTATAATCTTTCCGGCTGCCACATGATCAGGGTGTGTTGCATAGAACTTCACATCCTCCAGCGTGTCAAATTCGCTATAGAGAGCTATATGCCAAGCCTCTCCCGGATTCATATTCAGTCCGACTTCAATCTTACGGATCACTGAAATCTTAGCGGGGAGCGCTTCGATAGCTTCCTTAAATTTATTCATCACTACGAGTTTCTCCGCTTCGGGAACTTCGTCTTTTAACTTAAATAATACAATGTGTTTCACCATTACGTTGTTATTTTAATGAATTGTTTCTATATTTGTCTTGTCAATGCATTACATTACTAATGCAAAATTACTCTATTTGGTTCAAATAACACTATAAAGAGATGTTAATAATAGGAATAGCAGGTGGAACGGGCTCCGGAAAAACCACCGTCGTACGAAAAATAATAGAAAGCCTCCCCGTTGGAGAAGTAGTACTATTACCTCAGGATTCATACTACAAAGACAGTAGTCACGTGCCGGTTGAAGAACGTCAGAATATCAACTTTGACCATCCGGATGCTTTTGAATGGAGCTTGCTTTCCAAACATGTGATGATGCTGAAAGAAGGAAAAAGCATCGAGCAACCGACCTATTCTTATCTGACTTGTACCCGCCAACCGGAAACCATCCACATCGAGCCTCGTGAAGTCGTCATTATTGAAGGTATCCTTGCCTTGTGCGACAAGAAGCTACGCAATATGATGGATCTAAAGATATTTGTAGATGCCGATCCCGATGAACGCCTGATACGTGTCATCCAAAGGGATGTCATCGAAAGAGGACGGACAGCGGAAGCTGTCATGGAACGCTATACCCGTGTTCTGAAACCGATGCACCTGCAATTCATAGAACCCTGCAAACGCTATGCGGACCTTATCGTTCCAGAAGGCGGCAGCAATGCAGTAGCTATCGATATATTAACAATGTATATCAAGAAACATTTGAAAAATGAAGAATGAAAGATAAAGAGTTCAGAATGAGTGCCAAGACACTGATCCTCCCCTTGTTTCTTATACTTTTGTGCTGTGTATTCGGATGCCGGAACAAACATCATACCGAAAAGAATGAAACAGCACACGATCTTCCACAGATTAAAGACAGTGGAGAACTGGTTGTGCTGACACTCTATAGCTCTACTTCATATTTCATTTATCGCGGACAGGAAATGGGATTCCAATACGAACTCAGTGAACAGTTCGCTAAAAGTCTGGGACTGAAACTCAGAATCGAGGTAGCCAGAAATGTCCGTGAATTGATTCAGAAATTACAGTCAGGCGAAGGAGATATGATCGCCTACAACCTGCCGATTACCAAAGAATGGAAAGACAGCCTTTTGTATTGCGGAGAAGACATAATCACCCATCAGGTTATCGTCCAGCAAGGAAATGGAAAGCATAAACCATTGAAAGATGTAACGGAACTTATCGGCAAAGATATATATGTCAAACCAGGCAAATATTACGATCGCCTCGTGAATCTGAACAACGAACTGGGAGGTGGTATCCATATTCATAAGATAACGGGAGATAGCGTTACCGCGGAAGACTTAATCACCCAGGTAGCACAAGGTAAGATTCCCTATACCGTAGCCGATAATGATTTAGCCAAACTGAATAAAACTTACTATCCCAATCTGAATATCGATCTTTCTATCAGTTTTGACCAGCGTTCTTCATGGGCTGTGCGAAAAGACAGTCCCGAACTGGCAGCCGCCGCCACAAACTGGCATAAAGAAAATATGACCTCTCCTGCCTATACGGCAAGTATGAAGCGTTACTTCGAGAATAGTAAAATGATGCCACACTCCCCCATCCTTTCACTTAAAGAAGGAAAAATATCACATTACGACGATTTATTCAAAAAATACGCCAAAGAGATCGGATGGGACTGGCGAATGCTGGCATCCCTCGCCTATACGGAATCAAACTTTGACACAACAGCCGTATCTTGGGCAGGAGCCAAAGGATTGATGCAATTGATGCCTGCCACTGCACGCGCAATGGGCGTACCCGCAGGTAAAGAACAAAACCCGGAAGAAAGTATAAAAGCAGCCGTTAAATACATTGCCGCCACAGACCGAAGTTTCAATATGATCCCTGACAAACAGGAACGGCTCAACTTCATACTGGCTTCTTACAATGCCGGCCTAGGACATATCTACGACGCCATGGCATTAGCAAAAAAATACGGAAAGAATAACCTCGTATGGAAAGACAACGTCGAAAACTTCATCCTGCTCAAAAGCAATGAGGAATACTTCACCGATCCTGTTTGTAAAAATGGATATTTCCGTGGCATAGAAACGTTCAACTTCGTACGTGATATTCAGTCCCGGTTCGAATCGTACAAAAAAAAGATAAAATAAGTAATAAGTATCAGGTAATAGGTAATAACCGTAGCTTATCAATAGTGTATCCGCACGGCTTATTACCTATTACTTATTTACTACTTGTTTCTGCCCGTCAAAAGGCTAACCACAACAATAGCCAGTATAGACAATGGTAATGCAAAGAGAATAGGGTCAATTACCGGAAACGGATATGTCTCAATCAATACATCCTTGCCAAACAGGAATTTACATATTCCCATTGCGGCAGCTTCTTTCTGATGAAGGAATATTAGTGCAAAAGCACTGCCTAAAGTTCCTACCCAGAGACTTGCCATTACTCCCTGTTTCGTCGCTTTCTTCCAGTACAATGCACAGAAGTAGGCAGGAAGAAATGCAGCAGCACAGATACCCATGAAAATAGAAGTTCCGCGGGCGATAATATCGTGAGGCAGCATATAGCAAATAATATAGCTGACCAAAATAGAGAAAAGTACTCCCAAACGAATCACATTTGTCAATTTGCCACGAGAACGGGGTTTATAAGTACCATAAATGTCAGAACCAACCGATGCTCCCATTGTGTGGAACTGAGAACTAAGCGTAGACATACTTGCAGAAAGGATACAGAGCATAAACAAAGCGGCAAACCAGTCCGGCATAGCTTTATTGATGAAATAAGGAATGATTTTATCAATATCCTGTATCACTTCCGTAGCAACGGCTCCTTCTGTCTTCAAGAAGAAAAGATTGCTTAATGCACCGGCATGATAGATAGCTCCTACCGTTATAATCAGGAAAAAACAACCGATAAATACGCCACGATTCAACTGTTTGCTACTTTCTACCGTCATAAAACGTACCACCAACTGAGGCTGTGCAAGGCAACCGATTCCTACTCCCAAAATAAGAGAGGTAACCAATGAGTACCACTGCGGAGAACCTGTCACAGGCATTGCGGTCCATCCCTGATGCCCCAATGCCTTGAACTTTTCCGGAACCAGAGGGGCTATATTTGTCAATTCCTTGTTTGCTTCCGTAAAACCCATGCCAAGCACCTGATACAAAGAGAACAACAGGAACAACATACAGCCAAACATGATAACTGCCTGTAAAGCATCCGTATACATCACCCCCTTCATTCCTCCTGCAATCACATACGCAGCAATGACTAACGTAAATATCAGCAGAGATATATTAAAATCAATCTGAAAAATCTGTTCAATAAATACAGCGCCCCCTTTCATCACCACAGCAGCGTACAGCGGCATGCCTATAAATATGACGGCTGCAATGAACACCTGTATATTACGGGAACGAAAATGACGGCCTAATAACTGCGGAAAAGTGCTGACATTCAGTTTTGCTCCCATGCGCCGCGTACGCAAGCCGAAGAATATGAAGGCGATAACTACCCCGACAAACATATTGAGGAAACACAGCCACTGAATACCCATACCGAAAGCAGCCGCTACTCCGCCAAAACCAACTATAGCAGACGCAGAGATAAACGTAGCACCATAAGAAAGCGCCATCACTATCGGATTCATCTGACGTCCGCCCACCAGATAATCACTGGTATTCGTAGTCTTCTTATATCCTAAAAAACCGAGGTAGGCCAATGACAGCAGATAAGCTATCACAATCAAGCCAAGAGTAAATGTATTCATCGCGTTTCGTCTTTATCGTCGTCCTTATTCCAATATTTCAGCCCAAACCAGGCAGCAAAAATCACACATATCACTGATAGGATATATGGCAAGACTATAAAAGGGTCATCTATTCCAAACATTTGCGTATCAGATTTTAATCAATTAAGTCGCAAATGTAAGGAATTTATTGAAAAGACAAAACTTTTGTTTACTAATACTGATTATAATGTATCTTTTTCTCGTCATATTTCTGTTTCGGCTGCTCTTTTGTTGCAGGATAGCCGAAAGGAATGACACAAAGAGGAAGAATATTCTCGGGCAGGTGGGTATATTTGCGAACGACTTCCATACGATCTTCATACGGATAAGCAGCTGTCCATACAGCACCCAGCCCCATACTTTCAGCAGCCAGCAAAATATTCTGTGCTGCAGCAGAACAGTCTAAATACCAATAAAAAGAACGGGCAGAATCACCACAGACAATAATCGCATTACGGGCTTGTGTCAACATTTTGGCATAAGGAAGAGCCGCCGCCATCGAATCCAGTTTCGCACGGTCGGAAACAACCACAAACTCCCAGGGACGAACATCCTTTCCCGATGGAGCAGACATCCCTGCACGAAGCATTAAATCAATTTTCTCTTTCTCTACCCCTTTATTCAAGTAAGTACGCACACTCTTACGCTCAAAGATATTATCCAAAGCGGCATTTCCGGTGCCGGTTGTTCCTTTTTCCTCTTTTGAGGAAGAACACGAGATCATAGCAGTCATTGCCATGAACATACACAAGAAAGAAAAAATCTTTTTCATTGTGACAAGTCTTTAAAATAGGTTTAACTTATTTTTCTGGGCTTCTTCCAACGATACTGTTTCACGGCGTA
Source organism: Bacteroides sp. MSK.20.82 (assembly GCF_019052485.1). Classification (NCBI taxonomy): domain Bacteria; kingdom Pseudomonadati; phylum Bacteroidota; class Bacteroidia; order Bacteroidales; family Bacteroidaceae; genus Bacteroides; species Bacteroides sp. MSK.20.82. Next base: position 405,617 of record NZ_JAHQUN010000001.1, on the reverse strand, counting down.
ATAGTCCACTCTTCTCACGAAGTGCCTGATATTCCGCATCTAACTCATTAATCAGTTCGGCTTTCATCTGCGAATTCAACAGCCGGGAAGCAACACTGGCATTCTGAGAAGCATCTTTCAGATGTACAACCGGCGCATGATATACAGGTGCGATTTTCAGTGCCGTATGCATCTTTGAAGTAGTGGCTCCGCCAATCAACAGAGGAATATCCAGTCCGGCTTTCTCCAGTTCGGCAGCCACATGAGTCATTTCTTCCAGAGAAGGTGTGATCAAGCCACTCAAACCGATCATATCGACTTTTTCTTCTATGGCACGCTGAACAATGGTTTCTGCCGGAACCATCACTCCCAAGTCAACTATATCATAACCGTTGCACGCCATTACGACGGCAACTATATTTTTTCCGATGTCGTGCACATCCCCTTTTACGGTGGCAAGCAGAACTTTTCCGGCAGAAGATGATCCTTCCACTTTTTCTGATTCAATGATCGGTTGCAGTATAGCTACGGCTTTCTTCATAGTACGGGCAGTCTTCACGACCTGAGGCAGGAACATTTTTCCTGCGCCAAAAAGCTCGCCGACATAATTCATTCCATCCATCAACGGACCTTCAATTACATCTACAGCTTTATCATATAAAGGTAAAGCTTCCGCTAAATCCTGTTCCAGATAATCACCGATTCCTTTCATCAAAGCATATTTCAAACGCTCTTGTACGGATTCTTCTCTCCATGCATCCTGCTTCACAGTTGCCTGACCGGAAGTACCGCCCATCGTTTCTTTCAATGCTTCCGCCAGTTCTATCAGACGCTCGGCAGCATCGGGACGATGATTCAATACAACGTCCTCTATCTTTTCCAGCGTATCTGCCGGAATGTCACTGTAGAGTACGGAAGTTCCCGGATTGACGATCCCCATATCCATCCCTTGCTGGATGGCATGATAAAGGAATACCGCATGCATTGCTTCACGAATATAATTATTGCCACGGAAAGAGAAAGAAAGATTACTTACTCCCCCGCTGACGTGTGCACCGGGAAGATTTTTCCTGATCCATCCGGTAGCTTCTATAAAGTCTACGGCGTAATTGTTATGCTCTTCGATTCCTGTAGCCACCGCAAGCACATTCGGGTCGAAAATAATATCATGAGGATTGAATCCAACTTTATCAACCAGCAGACGATATGCACGTTCGCACACTTCTATCTTGCGGGCAGCAGTATCCGCCTGTCCTTTTTCATCAAAAGCCATCACGACAGTTGCCGCTCCATATTGCTTGATGATCCGGGCATGCTCCAGAAATACTTCCTCCCCTTCCTTCAGAGAGATCGAGTTTACGATTGATTTGCCTTGCAGGCATTTCAATCCGGCTTCGATCACTTCCCATTTGGAAGAGTCGATCATAACAGGTACACGGGCTATTTCCGGTTCGGACATAATGAGATTCAGAAAAGTAGTCATCTCAGTACGGGCATCCAGCAGACCATCATCCATATTAACGTCAATAACCAAAGCTCCGTCTTCTACTTGCTGACGAGCTATGGAAAGGGCTTCATCATATTTCTTTTCATTAACCAGACGAAGAAACTTTCGTGAGCCTGCTACGTTGCAACGCTCACCTATATTCACAAAGTTGATTTCCGGTTTCACTTCCAGCAGTTCGAGTCCGGAAAGCCACATACAATCCGGTTTGGGTGCCGGAACATGAGGTTTGGCACCTGCTATCAGTGTCTGATATTCTGCAATGTAGGCATCTGTCGTACCACAACAACCACCGATAATATTAACCAATCCTTCCTGAATATACTCCTTCACTTCATGAGCCATATCTGCGGGAGTCTGATCATATTTCCCCAGACTATTCGGAAGGCCCGCATTAGGATAAGCACTGATATAATAAGGTGCACGCGAAGCCAACTGTTCAAGAAAAGGCTTCAACTGACGGGCACCAAAGGAGCAATTCAATCCGACTGAAAATATATTGGCATGCTGCACAGAAGCAAGGAAAGCTTCCAAAGTCTGTCCGGACAATGTACGTCCGCCGATATCGGATACCGTCACAGACAACATAACAGGGACTTCTATTCCTGTCACCTTCATAGCCTGTCCGGCTGCAAAGATGGCAGCTTTCGCATTCAGCGTATCAAATATGGTTTCGATAAGAATGGCATCCACCCCACCTTCCAGCATGGCTTCCATTTGCTGCTGGTAAGAGGCAGCCAGTTCGTCATAAGACAAGGCACGAAACGCCGGATTGTTCACATCCGGGCTCATAGAACAGGTTTTATTAGTAGGTCCAACGGAGCCTGCAACAAAACGCGGTTTATCCGGACTCTTTGCCGTATATTCGTCCGCCAGTTCACGTGCCAGTCTGGTAGCGGCAAGATTGATTTCGCGCACATATTCTTCTACATGATAATCCGCCATTGAGACAGTTGTAGAACTGAATGTATTGGTCTCGATAATATCCGCACCTGCTTCCAGGTATTTACGATGGATATCTTGAATGACATCGGGGCGAGTCAGACACAACAAATCATTATTCCCCTTCAACTGACCGGGAATATGCGCAAAACGTTCACCACGAAAATCTTCTTCTTTAAGATTATATTGTTGGATCATTGTGCCCATTGCGCCATCCAGAATCAGAATACGCTCGGATACAATCTGAGAAATTGTCTTTTTCATTCTTACCTTATTACATTAACACCTAATTGTCACTCTGCCTATCTTAGACCTATCACGATCTTATCTTACTATTACGCTATAAAGCCATCTTATCGCTTAAACATTCGGGCCATGTCTCTGCGGTCATCTTTTTCTTTAATTGATTCCCGTTTATCGTACTGTTTTTTACCTTTCGCCAAAGCAACGACCAGTTTCGCCAAACCTTTTTCGTTGATAAACAAACGCACAGGAACGGTAGTAAAACCGGGGTCTTTCATTCCCCGTTGAATTTTCTCCAATTCTTTCTTATTAAGCAACAACTTTCTGTCTCTACGAGCTGTATGATTATTGTACGAACCATAGAAGTACTCGGCGATATGCATATTCTTTACCCATAATTCGCCTTTCGCAAAATAACAAAACGTATCCACCAGACTTGCTTTTCCTAAACGAATGGATTTAATTTCCGTGCCTGTCAATACAATACCTGCCGTGTAGGTATCCATCAACTCATAGTCAAATGTAGCACGTTTATTCTTGATATTTACAGAAGGTTGTTTCATCTTTACACATTAATTAAGTATGGCTATCAACTTACTAAATACAATTTGAATCACCGTCGGACATAGTATTAACAAAACTGATGAGAAAAGGGTGTATTTCAATCGTACTTTTTCCTCCACTTGCATCAATATGGGAGCTCCTTCCCATACTACATAGACAATGTAGAACTGAAATAGCCAGGCAATAATTCTAAAATCAGGTAAAAGTCCGGTCACAATCTGAAGCAAGAAGGGAACAACAAGTGCGTATCCGGCAAACTGTTGTGTCAACGGAGCATTGGCAGGCATCCCAAACATTCTTACTCCCATTTCGTTAATTGCATAGGCCGCCAGAAAGTAACCACCAAACAATGCCACAGCTACGGCACAACAATTGGTCATCGCTATTTGAAAACTTTGCGGTCCTCCCCATCCATTCGTCAGCAAAGAGCCGATAAAGACGGACAAACCGCATAAACCAATCATAGGATAGACAAAAGCCATAAAAACTTTTCGCCTATCCTCTTCCATAGAAATTTCCTCCCAGGCCTTGGCCGGAGAGGAAATCAATTTCATTGCTATATTAAATAATTCTTTGTAGTTCAATTTGTTTTAAGTGTTTCACTCCACGTTGAATTTGCGGCACCATCCAAAGAATTCTTTGAGGAGTTGGTCTTTGCATTTACTTTTATTTTAGTTGGTTCTACTCCAGTAGCTTGTTTGAATGCATAAATAACACTAGACAGATTATATGCCTTATAAGTAGAAGTATACTTATCACGAGTCACAGTCTCCTCTGAACCATCTTTAATCACATGATTAAGATTCAATACAAGTTCAGTTGACCCTGATGCCAATTCATCAAAATCATATGTGAGTATAAAAGAATGCTTATTAAGTTCTTCTTTCTGCTTTTCGTCTGTACTCTCTACTTTTACCCAATACATAATAGGAATTACAAGATATTGATCAAAAAGTATTCCCGGCTGAGTTGATGTATCGCTATTAAAAGTATATAAAGGTGCAGTAGCTTCGTTATAATCTGCCGCTTTCTCTGGTCCTTCAGTAGATTTTGCACTAATAGAAGTCGGAGTACTTCCTGCATAAAGTGTTACATCAAGAGTCTGAGAATTCCCTGGCTGTTGCGCTGTGTCAAACTGATAGTAAAAGAAATAGATTTCTCCTATATTCAAGTTAGACATTGACAATTCATTCACAACTAATTTCTGCCCATTAGCCAATTCAAATGTAGCAGGAAAATAGTTTGTACATTTAGCGAACGCAGGTCCGGTATATATCGTATTATCATCCCCATTCATACAAGAAGTAACAGACATCCCCATTAAAACCGTCATTAAAGCTACTAATAAAAATTTCATTTGTTTCATAAACATATTTTTTAGAGTTTGCAAAGATATAAATTCTAATTCACAATTAATAAATGCAGATACTTAAAAAATACTGCATCGTTTACTTTATTATTTTTGCAAAAAGTTCCAGGTGATTATCTACATAGCTGGCAACCAGTGTTGTCACTTGTTCCTCCATATCTAAATATGCCTCTTCCAAATCATCAAAAGCCTCATATTGCTCATACATCGCCATGAATTCATCATCCGTCCGTTCTTTTTCCAGATCCTTCCGGTTGGCATCATATATCTTCTTGGCTTTATATACCAATTTAGAGAACTCTTCCGCCCCCCACAGGCGCATCACTTTTGCAAAAGGATTATCAAAGATATATCCGCCATAACCGTTCTGAATCAACTGACAGAATCCGCCGAACATTATTTCATCACGAAAAATCTGATAAGCCAGCAATGAATGCTGTTCACCTGTCAACAACGGCATTGTGTCAGCAGTCAATTCACCACCGATTATTTCCTTATATTTATCAGTAAAAACCTGGATAAATTCATCCATTCCTTCGCCCGCAGCTTTCTGTAAAGCGGACTCCATAACTTCTATCATAGCTTTGTTCAATAAATTATTCAGCAAAGCTACTAATTTTATTCTATATCTATCTAGTAATACCGCTACATTCTCACTAAAACATACCTGTTGGCGGAATTAATTTAATTCAAACCCATGAAAACAGGGTATCTCATTCTGCTTTCCGATATCCGCCAGATAATTGCATGCCGATATACTTTCCCTTTCCCGGAAAAGCCTTTAAGCACATTTCTTTTACCGTTCAATAGTATGCAAACAACCCTATAATAACCTGCTTTACAACTATTATTGTCGCATTTTCAAAGGGAGTTCTTCATCGTTCCACCCAGGTGAACAAGCATGTCCACCTAGGTGCGCAGACCTGTTTACAAGGGTACAACGATCGGTTCACCCGGGTGGAACGATGAAGATGTCGGTAAAATAACACACGAATAAAGGCATCAAATGCCATAGAGATAAGTAACATAATATATAAACAACAAGTAAACAGCAACCAAGATGCTAGATGCATTCGGCAACTACTTACGCAAAGGGCAAAGAAATGGAATGAGGGATATCCCCCAAAAAGAGTGAGAGATAGACTGAAATGAAGCGATTCTAGGGAGAAAATAATGAGAGATACCTATTTAAAAAGTATCTCTCATTCTGTAATATACTAATTATATGCAGATTACACAAAAACAGTGAGACCGTGAGACTAAAATATTTTTTTCTTTGCAGGAGTTAGCTGAAAGAAGGAACTCTTTTAAGTCTATCTAATGCAAAAACATATAACTATTTATGCATGTAAATGCATTCCTATGGCCATACCTATTAAATAAGGTATTAACCAAATGCACCAAACGACGATACTAAAACGATTAAAATGCCTTTTCGCCTCGGCAGATCCCTTCACATAAGTCCATATCGCCCATGAAGCATGTACAAACATCAGAAGAATGGCAATCGTCCCCGTTACCGTGTGGATTTCATCATGCAAATGCGTTAATTCGGCAATATGCTCCATCAGGCTGGTCCCGACTGCATCGGACACCAATCCTAAAAGAAAGAAAATAATATGCCATAACTTCAGTTTCTTTTGCAGCCTTTCTCCCCATACACCGATAGTATAAAATACCAATGCAGATGAAATAACGCAGATTGCCGCTATCAAATAATGTATATCAACCTGATTGAGTTCCATAAAATTTATATTTCAGATAACAACAAAGCAACGAATAGATAGTTCGACACATAGTAATCTTTCACAAATGCAATCCCGACTTAGCAAACGAAGAAAAAACGTAAACGGATTTGTCACTTTTCACAAAAAAGTAAGATATGGCGATTTGCAGAAACAAATAAATCGACTACCTTTGTGGGCGATTTAGAGAATCGTGACTACGTATTTTTAATTATATCACTAAAAAAAAGAGCTAATTATGACTTATTCACACGAAGTGGAACACATGTGTGTTGTAAAGAAGGGTCCTAACCACGGACCGGCTCCCATACCCGAAGAAGGCAAATGGGTAAAATCTAAAGAAATCGTTGATATTTCAGGTTTGACACACGGTATCGGTTGGTGTGCACCTCAGCAGGGTGCTTGTAAACTGACACTGAATGTTAAAGAAGGCGTTATCCAGGAAGCTTTAGTTGAGACTATCGGATGTTCCGGTATGACTCACTCAGCTGCTATGGCTGCTGAAATCCTTCCGGGTAAAACAATCCTCGAAGCACTGAACACTGACCTTGTTTGCGACGCAATCAACACAGCTATGCGCGAACTCTTCCTGCAAATCGTTTACGGACGCACTCAGTCTGCTTTCTCTGAAGGTGGTTTGATTATCGGTGCAGGTCTGGAAGACTTAGGTAAAGGTCTGCGCAGCCAGGTAGGTACCCTTTATGGTACTCTGGCTAAAGGTCCTCGTTACCTTGAAATGGCTGAAGGTTACATCAAAAATATCTTCTTGGATAAGAATGATGAAATCTGTGGATACGAATTCGTTCACATGGGTAAATTCATGGATGAAATCAAGAAGGGAACTGATGCTAACGAAGCATTGAAGAAAGTTACAGGTACTTATGGTCGTGTAACAGCAGAACAGGGAGCAGTTAAACACATTGATCCACGTCACGAATAATATAAGGAGGAAAGAAACTATGATTAGAGAAGTAAAATTCGAAAGCCAAGACCGTCGTATCAAAGGTATCATTGAAGCCTTGAACGCTAACGGCATCAAAGACATCGAAGAAGCTAACGCAATCTGCGAAGCTGCCGGACTTGATCCTTATAAAACGTGTGAAGAAACTCAGCCTATCTGTTTTGAAAACGCAAAATGGGCTTATGTGGTAGGTACTGCAATTGCTCTTAAGAAGAACTGCACAAACGCTGCTGAAGCTGCTGAAGCTATCGGTATCGGTTTGCAGGCATTCTGTATCCCGGGTTCTGTAGCTGACGACCGTAAGGTTGGTATCGGTCATGGTAACCTGGCTGCTATGTTGCTTCGCGAAGAAACTAAATGTTTCGCATTCCTTGCAGGTCACGAATCTTTCGCTGCTGCTGAAGGTGCTATCAAAATCGCTGCAAAAGCAGACAAAGTACGTAAAGAGCCATTGCGTTGCATCCTGAACGGTCTTGGAAAAGACGCTGCTCAGATCATCTCTCGTATCAATGGTTTTACTTATGTTCAGACTCAGTTTGATTATTTCACTGGTGAGCTGAAAGTAGTTCGCGAAATCGCTTACTCTGACGGTCCTCGTGCAAAAGTAAAATGCTACGGTGCTGACGATGTTCGCGAAGGTGTAGCTATCATGTGGAAAGAAGGCGTAGACGTATCTATCACAGGTAACTCTACTAACCCGACTCGTTTCCAACACCCGGTTGCCGGTACTTATAAGAAAGAACGTGTATTGGCTGGTAAGCCATACTTCTCAGTTGCTTCCGGTGGTGGTACAGGCCGTACTCTTCACCCCGATAACATGGCAGCTGGTCCGGCTTCTTATGGTATGACAGATACAATGGGTCGTATGCACTCAGACGCTCAGTTCGCTGGTTCTTCATCAGTTCCTGCTCACGTAGAAATGATGGGATTCCTGGGAATTGGTAACAACCCGATGGTAGGATGTACAGTGGCTTGTGCTGTAGACGTAGCTCAGGCTTTGGCTAAGTAATTAAAGTTACATTATATAAATAAACTCCTGTAGTCCATGTGATTACAGGAGTTTTTTATTTGTGGTAATTTGAAGTAGATGGCAGTTTCAGATACCTTATCTCACCTATCATTTAGAATTGTTGAATGATAGATTTATATACAATGAAAGCTACATTTACATAAAATCATAATCAAAAGAAGCAGCAGGAACGCTTGAACCAGCAGAAAGCTATGAGAGAGGGCAAATCGAAGAGTTAATATCTTTTGCCAACTCAAATCATTTATGAATAACTATTATAGTATTGATTAATAACAGATTGCTATAGTTTACAAGAAGCCGAAATGATAGGATTCTTGGGAATTGGTACCCCCCAATGGTAAGTTGCACTGTGGCTTGCGCTGTAAACGTAGCTCAGGCCTTAGCTAAGTAATAAAAGTTACTTATTATTATACAGGAGAGTATTTTTTATAAGGCACTCTCCTATTTTTATAAAAAAGATGATGATTGTTACAAATAATCTACACTATCGTTGTTTAGTTCTCTACAACAAATTCTTACCATGAACCAGCTTATAACATATCTTTGCAATGAGATAATAATATCCATAAATTATTAAAAAGAGAAGAGGATATAAAGAGAGAATTTTAGAAAATAAAGAATTACATAAAATAAACTCTCGAAAATAATCCAGTATGACACACATCGGACAAATTATTGAAAAAGAGCTCCATCGCCAAGAACGCTCGGTCACATGGTTCGCAAGACGACTCTATTGCGATCGAACTAATGTATATAATATATTTAGAAGACAGAGCTTAGATACAGAACTGTTGTTACGTATATCCATTATATTAGAATACAATTTCTTCCAAATATATTCTGATATATATAACAACAGAACATAGAAATATCTTCTACAACCTTGTATATAAAACAGCAACAATTAAAAGGATATTTATGTTTAAAGAGCATGTATCTTTGCAAAGTTTTTTAAGACAACCAAAGTATATGACTAAAAAGATTACACATTAAAAACAAAAAAGATGAAACAATTTAGAATTTTAAGTATGTTGATGATTGTGCTTATATCAAGCCTGTCATTTGTATCATGTGGAGATGATGATGATGAAACGTCTGGTGATTTCAGTGCCAGCATAGCAGGAGTTTATACAGGTAAACTCAAAGTTGGAACTAATGTTACAGCTGATGCATATGTAGTCACTGTCACCAAAGTATCTTCTTCTGTAGTAAAAGTTACCGCTGACTTCTACACAGATAACGGTAGTGAAAATTACAATGTTACTAAAGAAGGCAATCAATACATTCTTTCAAGCGAAAGCTCATCTGGTATCAACATAACTGTTACAGGTAAAGCAATGACTATAAGTTTCCTTAATAATGCAGGAAGTATGACCACTTTTACCGGAACTCGTGACTAAAGCCCACCAATCTTTACAGTAAAAGTAGAAATTCAGTAAAGGTTACAAATATCCCAAAGCCGTAATTTCCCTTTTCTTGAAAATGAGAAATTACGGCTTTTATAAATAAAAGCTATGAAAATTGTATATAACACTATTCTCTTTACATTACTATTTCTAGCCACAAGCTGTGATCATTCGGAGAAAATCGATGATATAAAACTTGAAATTTCACAAAACATCTTCCGCAACATCGACAATAACGGAGGGAAAATAACTGTTGCTATCACATCTAATTCTGAATGGATCACCGCAAATTCAGCTGATTGGTGCATACCAGACAAATATCAAGGAGAAGGAAACGATATACTTACTATAAAAATTCTAGCTAACACCAAACATGCAAACAGACAAACTAATCTAATCATATCCGCCCAAGGGATAAACCAAACAATTAAGATTTCACAACAAAAAGGAGAAGTTAATCAAGATTTAGATAAAATACACTATCAGTTACCCGTTATTTTCCATGTTCTTTATCAAAACGAAAATGACATAAATCAATATATAAAAGAAGACCATTTAAAAGATGTATTAGTGCGAGCTAACCATTTCTATCAATCTGAAAAGTGTGGAATTGATATAAATCTCGAATTTGTATTAGCAACCAAAGATAAGAATGGAACCACATTACCAGAACCTGGAGTAGAAAGAGTGCCATTTAATGAGCTTCCTATTGATTGCGAAAAGTTTATGAGAGATAATACAGGAAAATATACATCTTTACTATGGGAACCCAATGAATACATTAACATAATGGTATATCCTTTTACGGATTCGCAGATTTTAGGCATATCTACATTTCCATATAGTTTAAAGGACTTTTTTTTAGAAGGGACTCAACAGGTATCAGCTTCGTGGATCACTTTAGAGAATTTGAGTTTCCCATATTGTATATCGATCAATAGTTCATATATTTATGAGCAAAGTACAGATGAAAGAATTAATCAAAACGATGCTGCAATAACATTAGCACACGAACTCGGACACTATTTAGGATTACGTCATGTATTCTCAGAAGGAGGGACCACTTCAATGTGTACCGATACGGATTATTGCAAAGATACTCCCAGTTATAACCGTAGTGAGTATGAACAATGGCTTAACAATTTGGATAAACAGAATAAATATCAATTAAAAGATTTAGCTAAACGATATAGCTGTGAAAAAGGAGAATATGAAGCACACAACATTATGGACTATGCATATTGCTTTTATAATGAAATAACTTTAGAACAACGAAAAAGAATACGCCATATCTTAAACTATAGCCCACTGATTCCAGGTCCCAAAGAAAGCAGAATAGATACCAGAGGCGTACAAGGCAGATTGAATTTGCCAATATGTATAATGAAATAACATAATCAGGTAAAACGGGGCAGCAAGTATTTCATCGATTGTTCCTCCATAGTAGTCAAATGTCAGAACAAGTCTTGACTATTACAACTAATTATCCGTTTTCTACATCACAATACAAAACTTTTATACAGGATAACTTGTTATTACAATATAACCAAACATCATGAAACGATGCTACTGACATTTTTAAACATACTGGCCACCATCATTGGCGTAATCAGTTTATTGATTGTAACCTATGGAGTATTCGTAGGATTCATCGCTTTTCTCCGTAACGAATTCAAACGGATCAACGGAACCTATACCATCAATAATGTCCGGCAGCTGAGAGCTGATTTCGGCAGTTACCTCTTATTGGGATTAGAATTTCTAATTGCATCAGACATACTAAAGACCGTAGTAGACCCGACTTTAGACGAACTGGCTATTTTAGGAGGTGTAGTTATAGTAAGAACTGTATTATCAGTCTTTCTGAATAAAGAAATAAAAGAACTAGCCGAAGAAGAAAATTCAAAAAGCACATAAATAGATTGGAATAAATAAAAAATGTATTACTTTTGCATGAATTCTTAATGACCTATGGTATGGAATATATCAATGAATTTCACAATGACTGAAATTCCAAAGAATATAAAGGACACGATATGAAAAAGAACTTACTATTATTACTTTGCTTGTTTTGTCTGGTCAATGTTTGCCATGCAAAAGCGAAAGACACTTTTACCGTTTTCCAATTAAACCTGTGGCATGGATGTACTAAAGTACCCAACGGAGATCAAGGCATTATTGATGTACTGGATCAGATGGATGCGGATGTCGTTTTTCTGTGCGAAATCAGAGACGGAAAACAGTTTATCCCTCATGTGATCGAAGAGCTGGAGAAGAGAGGAAAACATTACTATGGTGAAACGTTTGATCTTGCAATCGGTGTTTTGAGTAAATTCAAGCCGGACAGTTGGACCAAATGCTGCATCGTACCTGGTGACGAAGGTCGTGCTATGGTGAAAATGGTTGCAACAATCGAAGGCCAACCCGTATCTTTCTATTCTTGTCATTTGGACTACCGGCATTATCAATGCTATATGCCACGTGGATATAATGGTACTACCTGGAAGAAAATGGATAAGCCGATAACGGATGAAGAAGAAGTCTTGAAAGCAAACAGACAGTCTTTCCGGGATGAAACCATCCGTGCTTTTATTCAGGAAGTACAATCTGACATTCAACAAGGCCGCCCGATAATCATGGGAGGAGATTTTAATGAGCCCTCTCATTTAGACTGGCAGGCAGATACAAAGGATTTGTGGGATCATAATGGGGCTGTCATTCATTGGGACTGCTCAATGATGTTGAGCAAAGCAGGATTCAAAGATGCTTATCGTGAAAAATACCCCAATACAGTTCGATATCCCGGTTTTACATTCCCTGCCGGAAACAAACTCGCAGAAGAGGCAAAACTGGAAAAGTTGGCTTGGGCGCCTGAAGCAGACGAACGTGACCGGATTGATTTCATTTATTATTATCCATTGGAGTCGATGCTTTCCATGAAGAATAGCAAGTTGGTAGGTCCCTCCGAAACAGTTGTCCGGGGAAAAATAACAGAAAACGATTCTAAAGATAAGATTCTGACGCCTTCTTGTATTTGGCCCAGCGACCATAAAGGTAATCTTGCTACATTTAAGATTCGGAAGAAACGGTAATAGTATATTGAGTAGGGTGACTTTCATCGTGCGTCACCCTAAAATTCCAAAGCTTCAAATCAGAGAATTCTCTTCCTTCTCTATCATCTTATCATAATACGCAATGCGTGCGGCACACTCCCGAATAGTCACCTCGCGCAATGCTTCCGTTCGTGCCAGCATGTATTCGTATTGTTCTTCACTGACAGTGAATAGTCGGTTGTACCGAGCTTCGATATACGCCCGACATAATTTATCAAACGCTTCTCTATCTTCGGGAGTATTAACTGGAAATACATTAGCAAAACCTCGTGAACGGCTTTTAGCCATCGGGCCCAACACTTCCAATTTATGGGATTTAGGGCGAGTGCCACTATGGACAAGCATATACGTCTTGTAGTAACGTTCGCAAGCTTGATGTAAAAAGAATGAACCTAATTTATATTCTTTTTCCACTTGAGCCAATTTTCCATGTCTTAATAATCCCTCTGCCATGTCGAAACATCCTGCATATTCTTCCTCCGCATATTGCTTAATTTCCCGATACGGCAACTTCTCAGGTTTGCCAATCTGAAACGTGCCGTCGTCATATAATAGAATGCCATCTCTTAAGGCCTCATAAAAAAAATAATGTTTTCTTCTTATAGCCCGATTAACGGTCGTCGTGCTTTCAACAATGATCTGAGGTGGTGCAGGATGTCTCCTTCCTTCCATTCGTTTATCATACTTAGGAACAACAAAGGCGTTCGCATGATTCTCCGCTTTAATAGCATCGCCCGTATCACATATCACCAGAATATCAAGGTCGCTTTGGTAGTAAGTAAGTCCACCTCGTTCGTCGTATGTTTCATCCCAAATGACATATTCTCCACGTGCATAACTCCCATAGAGGATAATCATACGTACATTCACAAGGTACTGCAATATCAGTTCTTGCAGCACTGCCAACTCTTCCTGTGTGCGTTTGGGCAAACGCTTTATTGATCTTTTCATAATGACAATCATCTATTCTTAACCGCAAAGATAACTTAAATCAGTGTATTAATGATTGTATTGAAACGCTTTTTTCAAGACTTTGATAGTGTGTTATACTAAGAAATGGCATGTCTGCTATTTTTCATTCCATTGATTCTAGTACTTACTCCCATCAACTCTTGTACTTCATCTTGCAGTTTCTCGTACTTCATACTTCCAACTCAAGTACTTCAAACTCTCAACTCCAGTACTTTACTTCTTACATTCTTGTACATCATTTTCCCTCTTCAAGTACTTCAATCGTTACACTCCTCTGCCTCATTTCCTTTCACTTTTCGTTCTTTTCTCTTTGTATTTCTGTTCTTTCGCACTCACATATGTATACTATTTGCACCATTAAAAAGTCCTTTATTCCCTACTGACACTGACAACTGCCACTTTAGCGTTTCTTTAATAATAACATTTCTTTTTCCGTTTGCATACATTACTAATTATCAACACATTATAAACATATAAAATATTAATTCCATGCACACTCTGTCAGTATGGAGCATTTAGTGGCAGTACTTTTCCATTCATTCATTTGTAAATATATACACTACAACAAATATGAATAACCGGACGAAGGTAGGAATACAATTTCAACAGCGTTGAATAGGCTTCTTTCTTCCAGTGATGACAAAGTTATTAGTAAACTATGATTAATTCAAGTTTCGCAAGTTACTTTTGCGTTATCCAAACTATCTTAATTCCCCTCCCTCCTGGGAGGAGACTTAAGATACTACCGACTTTTTAGTCACTCCCAATTGAGATACTACTGTTTGTCAATAATATAAAGAATTTGCGGAACTTCAGTGATTAAGAGTTATTTAAAGGCATTTTAATTTACATACTCATCCATTCCTCTTGGATGTATTCTCTGTAAAGAGGCCTTAAGGTGTCAGTTGTCAGTAGTGTCAGTAGATTTACTTTTCTGTAGGGATAGCACAACAATTAAAATCCTGATAATCAATCAAGAGATCATCTTTTTTATTTTTTCAGTCTTCTGCCGTTCCACCCTGCATTTACTGACATAAAAATTGTTAATCTCCCGGGGAATATCGTAAATATATGATACAAACAAGTTTTTCACCAGTCTATAAGAATGAAAACAAATAATAGAAAAAGCCAGATTAAACCACCTGTTGATTTGCAACAAATGAGCTATCGTTCATTCCCGGACAACTTATCGATTAGGACAGCATCGATATCTTTTGCCAATTCTTGATAGGTCGCCAAAGGATCATCTGTATATACAGCACGAATAATCCCCTCCTTGTCTGTTATCAATATACGGGGAATGGTATGGGAAGCAAAAAGCGAAAAGACAGCATCATCATTCTGAGCGGAAAAAGGCAAGGTAAACGAATGTTTTTCCCAATAGACTTGTACTTCAGAGCCCGATTCCGAACGGCTGATACAAGACAATAATACATCCGGATTCTCTTTATATGTATCATAAACTTTCTGAATAACCGGAAGTTCTTTCTGACAATCCGGACAATCCGTATGAAAAAAGACAATCACTCCAACCTTCCCGCTAAATGACTGCGTATTCAACATTCCCCCATCACTCATCTCTACCGAAAACTGAGGAAGGGCGTCACCGGCAACAAGAGCAAAGTCTCCCCTATCATCATCATCGTCCGTGATACAGGAAGAAAAAACTGCCAGAACGATACATAGCAATATCACCACTTTGCTTCTTATTTCCACTTTCATATCTTTCTTCGTTAGTTATGCAACTCCCAAAAGCTCTACCTCAAATACCAATGTCGAAAAAGCCGGAATCGGACCGGATGCACGGGTTCCATATCCCATCGTGTAAGGTATATAGATGATCCATTTATCTCCCGCACGCATCCGTTGGAGCGCCAGTTGCCAACCATCTATTACATCGCAGAGGCGGAAAGCTTCCGGACAATTACGTTCATAAGAATTATCGAACACCCGACCGTTAATCAGACTCCCCTTATAATGAACGGTAACAATACTCCGCACATTAGGAAAAACAGTCCCCGTACCGGTCTCCAAAACCTTATAATAGATGCCGCAAGGCAAGGCATAAACACCTTCCTGCGATGACAATTCTTTTAAGAACTCCAAATTCGTCTCTTTATATTCTTGCTTTCTTCCCATAAATACATGATTTGAATGTACAAAAGTAAGCAGATTTAAGAGAATTCTTCCATAAAAACTGTATATTTGTTTGTTGAATCATAAAACCTCATCGCTATGGGACAAATTAAAACCAGATGCAGCACTGCTGCCGGACTATTCTTGATTCTTTTGACAGTAATTGCGGGATTTTCGTCCTGTAAAAGTAATCAGAAAGACATTATTCCTTCTGCCGAATACGCTCCATACGTCAATGCTTATACGGGAGGAGTGATTTCGCAAAACTCAACGATACGCATAGAACTGACACAGGACCAGCCGATGGTAGACCTGAATCAGGAGCTGAAAGACAATCCGTTCAGTTTCTCTCCTTCATTGAAAGGAAAAACGTATTGGGTCAGCAACAATACCATTGAATTTGTCCCCGAAGAAGGGGCACTGAAACCAGGTGCCTTTTACGAAGGAACCTTCCACCTGGGAGATTTCGTCGATGTAGACAAAAAGCTGGAAGAATTCAACTTCTCCTTCCGCGTGCAGGAACGAAACTTTAGTATTCATACCGATCCGATAACCGTCACAGCCACCCAGCCCGACCAAGTGACCGTAACGGGTGAAATACGTTTCAGCGATGTAGTGAAAAAAGAGGAAGTAGAGAAAATGCTCACAGCCGGAAGCGAAAAGAACAAAAGCTATCCGATTGAAATCACCCAGACAGATCACCCGACCCGATACGCATTCAGCATCAGTCAGATAACAAGGGAGGCGGAAGATTACCAACTGGAAATTACCGCCAAAGGCAATCCGGCAGGCATCGACCGTACCCAAAACGAAAGTATTCTGATCCCGGCAAAGAACAGTTTCCGCTTCCTGTCCGCCGTACGCATCGACCAACCGGAAAACGGAATTGAAATCATATTCTCCGACCCTGTATCCAACACACAGGACTTGAAAGGACTCATCGACGTGCCGGAAGTTTCTTCCTCTATTTTCCAGATCAAAGAGAATAAAGTATTCGTTTACTTCGAAGCCGGCAAACAGAATAAACTGACACTGAATATCCATGAAGGAATAAGAAACAGCCAGGACAAACCGCTGGGCACTTCCCATTCCATCTCATTCAGCGAACTGAACCTGAAACCGCAGGTAGAAATGGCTACTTCCGCTGCTATCCTGCCCGATTCGAAAAGTCTGATCATCCCCTTCCGTGCCGTCAATCTATATGCGGTGGATTTGAGCGTGATCCGTATTTTCGAAAACAACGTATTGATGTTCATGCAGAACAATTCGCTCTCCTCAGCTAATGAATTGCGCCGTTCGGGACGACTGGTTTATAAAAAGACATTGTGGCTGGCGAAAGATTCTTCCAAAGATGTGCACCGTTGGGAAGACTATTCGATAGACCTTGCCGGATTGATTCATCAGGAGCCGGGAGCCATTTACCGTGTCATCCTCTCGTTCCGCCAAGAATACTCCGCTTATCCTTGCGGGGGAAGTGAAAACAAGGAAATGCAGTTTGCCGACAACAAGTCTTCCGACAACCTGACCAAAGTCAGCGGAGAGACATTGTCGGAAGACGATGAAGCGGTATGGGACACTCCGGAAACATACTATTATTATAACGGCAGCGTGCCGATGGACTGGAGCCAGTACCGATGGACAGAACGGGATAATCCCTGCCATCCGTCCTACTATATGAATTCCGACCGGATAGCTGCCTGCAATATCTTTGCCTCCAATCTGGGAATGATTGTGAAACGTAATTCACTGAATAAGTTGTGGATTGCGGTAAATAACATTCTGGATACAAAGCCGGTAGCGAAAGCACAGGTAACGATTTACAACTTCCAGCTCCAGCCGATTGGAAAGGGAGAGACGAACGGTGAAGGGCTGGTAGAAATCACTCCGAAGGGAGTTCCTTTCATAGCGGTAGCCGAAGCGGACAAGCAAAAGGCATATGTACGCGTGGTCGATGGCGAAGAGCAGTCGGTCAGCCGGTTCGATGTGGAAGGAAAAGACATTCAGAAAGGTCTGAAAGGATTTGTCTATGGCGAGAGAGGCGTATGGCGTCCGGGAGATACACTGCATATTTCCTTCATGCTGGAAGACCGGGAGAAACGCATTCCGGACAAACATCCGGTAGCATTGGAGATTTACAATCCAAGAGGACAGTTCTATACCAAAATGATCTCTACGCAGGGTACAAACGGATTTTATACATTTGCCGTGCCCACACAAGCCGACGATCCCACCGGATTATGGAATGCCTACGTGAAAGTAGGAGGAACTGCCTTCCACAAGGGGCTGCGCATCGAAACCATCAAGCCGAACCGTCTGAAGATTACGCTGGCTTTGCCAACCATCCTTCAGGCTTCGAGCAAAGACGTATATGCCCCGCTTACTTCTTCATGGCTGACGGGAGCCACCGCATCGCGACTGAAAGCAAAGGTCGAAATGTCCTTATCGAAAGTCAATACGCAGTTCAAGAACTACGGACAATACCTGTTCAACAATCCGGCAACGGACTTTACGACCGTCCGGGCGGATGTGTTCAACGGGGTACTGGATGGGGAAGGAAGAGCAGGCGTCAACATACAGCTTCCGGTAGCAACGGGTGCTCCGGGTATGCTGAATGCAACGCTCACCACCCGTGTCTTCGAACCGGGAGGAGATGCAAGCATTTACTCGCAGACTGTTCCCTTCTCTCCGTTCACATCGTATGTGGGCATCAATCTGAACCAGCCGAAAGGAAAGTATATCGAAACAGACAAAGATCATGTGTTTGACATCGTGACGGTCAACGATCAGGGACAGCCGGTGAACCGTTCCAATCTGGAATATAAAATCTACCGGATCAGCTGGAGCTGGTGGTGGGAAAACGGTGAAGAGTCTTTCGGAACTTACATCAACAACAGTTCCATCACTCCCGTTGCCAGTGGTAACCTGCAGACCACAGGAGGAAAAACCTCCTTCAAGTTCCGCATCAATTATCCGGATTGGGGACGCTATCTGGTGTACGTGAAAGACCGTGAAAGCGGACACGCCACCGGAGGAACCGTCTACATCGACTGGCCCGACTGGCGCGGACGTTCGAACAAGACAGACCCGAGCGGCATCAAGATGCTCGCTTTCTCACTGGACAAAGATTCTTATGAGATAGGAGAAACAGCCACGGCAATCATTCCCGCAGCCGCCGGAGGACGTGCGCTGGTATCCCTCGAAAACGGTTCGACCGTCTTGCAGCAGCAATGGCTCGAAGTGTCCGATCAGGGAGATACGAAACTCACCTTCAAGATTACACCGGAAATGGCTCCGAATGTTTATCTGCATATCAGCCTGTTGCAGCCTCATGCGCAGACAGTCAATGATCTGCCGATCCGTATGTACGGCATTGCTCCGGTATTTGTGACCAACCGTCAGACGATTCTGCAACCGCAGATCAAGATGCCGGAAGTGCTGCGTCCGGAAACTGACTTTAACGTGACTGTCAGCGAGAAAAGCGGAAAACCGATGACTTATACACTGGCGATTGTGGATGACGGTCTGCTCGATCTGACTAACTTCAAGACGCCCGACCCGTGGAACGAGTTTTATGCACGCGAGGCTCTCGGCATCCGTACATGGGATATGTACGACGATGTGCTAGGTGCTTCCGGCGGACGTTACAGTTCATTGTTCAGCACAGGTGGAGATGCCTCGCTGAAACCGGCAGATGCCAAAGCCAACCGTTTCAAACCGGTGGTCAAATTTATCGGTCCTTTCTATCTTGCGAAAGGCAAGCAACAGACACATACGTTGAAGCTTCCGATGTATGTGGGTTCTGTACGTGCGATGGTAGTTGCCGGACAGGACGGCGCTTACGGAAATGCGGAAAAGACTGCATTTGTGCGGACACCGCTCATGCTGTTGTCTACTCTGCCCCGTGTATTGAGTACGCAGGAAGAAATTACCGTTCCGGTAAATGTATTCGCTATGGAGAACCAAGTGAAGAACGTGACCGTATCGCTGGAAGCATCCGGCGCAGGCGTACAGATCACGGGCAATCGCCAGCAGTCACTCACTTTTGACCAGCCGGGTGACCAACTGGCATACTTCACTCTGAAAACAGGCAGCAAAACCGGAAAGGCAACCATCCACCTGACGGCAAGCGGCAACGGACAGCAGACCAAAGAAACGATCGAAATAGAAGTCCGGAATCCGAATCCGGTGGTTACCTTACGCAACAGCCAATGGATAGAAGCCGGTCAGGAGGCCGAACTGTCATACACACTGGCAGGTTCTTCTTCGGCTAACAATCAGGTGCAACTGGAAGTCTCCCGCATTCCGTCGGTAGACATCAGCCGTAGATTCGACTTCTTATACAACTATCAGCATCATTGCACAGAGCAACTGACTTCCAAAGCATTACCTCTCTTATTCGTCTCTCAGTTCAAGGCGGTGGACGAACAGGAAGCCGAGAAAATAAAGGCGAATGTACAGGAAGCTATCCGGCAGATATATGCCCGCCAGCTTCCCAACGGCGGATTTGTATACTGGCCGGGCAACGCCGTCGCCGATGAATGGATCACTTCTTACACGGGTATGTTCCTGACACTGGCACAAGAAAAAGGGTATGCCGTTCATCCGAACGTACTGAACAAATGGAAACGCTTCCAGCGTGCCGCCGCCCAAAACTGGCGTATGCCGCAGGAAGCAAGTAACTGGCAGATATGGCAATCGGAATTGCAGCAGGCCTTCCGCCTCTATACCCTTGCACTGGCCGGTGCACCGGAATACGGAGCCATGAACCGCATGAAGGAACAGCCGGGACTCTCCA
Organism: Bacteroides sp. MSK.20.82; assembly: GCF_019052485.1. Lineage (NCBI taxonomy): Bacteria > Pseudomonadati > Bacteroidota > Bacteroidia > Bacteroidales > Bacteroidaceae > Bacteroides > Bacteroides sp. MSK.20.82. The sequence continues at coordinate 384,858 of NZ_JAHQUN010000001.1, read as the reverse complement.
TCCAAGCCAAATGGAGACTGGCAGCCGCCTATGCGCTGACCGGTAAGATGAAACCTGCCGGAGAATTAGTATACAACGCAGAAACGACCGTCATTCCTTATTCTTCCATGAACCTGATTTACGGTTCGTCCGACCGGGATGAAGCAATGATTCTGGAAACGCTCATTCTGATGAAGCGGGATCGGGATGCGTTGCAACAGGCTAAGAAGGTATCACAGAATCTGGCACAGGAAAACTGGTTCAGCACGCAGTCTACCGCCTTTGCCCTGATGGCAATGGGACGCCTTGCGGAGCAATTATCCGGTACACTGGATTTCACATGGAACTGGAACGGCAAGCAACAGCCCGCCGTGAAATCTGCTAAAGCCGTATTTGAAAAGGAGATAGCTACTTCTCCGAAATCGGGAACAGTCTCTGTGAAGAACAAGGGCAAAGGAGCATTGAGTGTAGACCTGATTACACGTACCCAATTGCTGAATGATACGCTGCCAGCCATTGCCGATAATATCCGGCTGGATGTGAAATACACAGATATGGCAGGTTCACCGATTTCCGTGGAAGACATCAGACAGGGAACGGACTTTATGTCTGCGGTCACCCTATCCAATATCAGCGGTACTTCCGATTACAGCAATCTGGCACTGACGCATATCATACCGTCCGGATGGGAAATATATAATGAACGGATGATTGTTCCGGAAGTGTCCTCTTCCAGTACCAATGAGGCGAATGTTCCGGAAAGTTCAGCCGGTAAGTATACCTATAAAGATATTCGTGATGACCGGGTATTGACTTATTTCGACCTGCGACGGGGTGAATCGAAAACATTTACCGTAAGGTTGCAGGCAACTTATGCAGGTAACTTTATTCTTCCGGCCATTCAGTGCGAAGCTATGTACGACGCAGCGGTACAGGCACGCACCAAAGCGGGAAGAACGACTGTCAGCCGCTGACAAGACTCTGAACAATAAGACAGCATTGACAGATAGCATAAGTGCATGGGAAGCAAAATCTTGAATTTCTTCAAACGATTGTCCGTCACCAAAAAAGTAATACTTTGTATTCTTGCTTTTTTGGTGACAGGATATATCTTTTGTCTTCCCCGCCACCTTTTTCATGTCCCCTACTCCACAGTAGTGACGGACCGGAACGAGGAACTGCTGGGTGCACGCATCGCCTCCGACGGCCAATGGAGATTTCCTCCCCGAAACACGACTCCGGAAAAGATCAAGGAATGCCTCATTACTTTCGAAGACAAACATTTCTATCACCATTGGGGAGTCAATCCGTTCGCTATCGGAAGAGCTTTCTATCAGAATGTGAAGAATAAACGCATCGTAAGCGGAGGCAGTACGCTGACCATGCAGACCATCCGCCTGGCACGGAACGAATCGCGCACCTTCCGTGAGAAACTGATTGAAATGATCTGGGCCACCCGCCTGGAATTTCGCGCTTCCAAAGAAGAAATTCTTTCCATGTATATCTCCCATGCCCCTTTCGGAGGAAATGTAGTGGGACTGGATGCCGCCGCATGGCGCTACTTCGGACATTCTGCCGATGACCTATCGTGGGCGGAGTCTGCCATGCTTGCCGTTCTTCCCAACGCGCCCGCCATGATTCATCTGTCCAAAGGACGAAAAACGCTGCTTGACAAGCGAAACCGCCTGCTGAAACAGCTTCTCGAAAAGAAAACCATCGATTCGTCTACCTACGAACTGGCTATCAGCGAGCCACTTCCCGATGAGCCTCATCCGCTCCCACAGATCGCACCGTATCTGGTCAGCCGGTTCTATCAGGAACGAAACGGCGAATACTCCCGTTCGACCATCAACAAGGGCATTCAGACTCAGATAGAAGACCTGGCGGAACGATGGAGCAACGAATTCAGGCGAAGTGATATTCGTAATCTGGCCATTCTGGTGATTGACATTCCGAGCAATCAAGTGGTGGCATACTGCGGCAACGTCCATTTCGACCAAAAGCAGGGAGGAAATCAAGTGGACGTCATTCAGGCTCCGAGAAGTACGGGCAGTATTCTCAAACCTTTCTTATATTACGCGATGTTACAGGAAGGAAGTTTACTGCCGGATATGTTGCTGCCGGACGTACCTGTCAATATCAACGGATTTACGCCACAGAATTTCAGTATGCAGTTCGAAGGGGCTGTTCCCGCTTCGGAAGCTCTCGCGCGTTCATTAAATATTCCCGCGGTCACGATGCTGCAAAGATACGGAGTCCCGAAGTTTCATAGTTTCCTGCAACAGATCGGACTAAAGACGATTAACCGTTCTTCTTCCCACTATGGTTTATCACTTATTCTGGGAGGAGCGGAAGCCACTTTATGGGATGTAACAAACGCATACGCAATGATGGGACGCAGTTTGTTGCAACTGCCGCAAAGGTCTTGCAGCCTGTTGCTCCCGACAAGCCGAATCACAGAATCAACCGATCCTTTTCAGCCCGGCGCCGTATGGCAGACATTCGATGCCTTGAAAGAAGTCAACCGTCCCGAAGAGATCGACTGGAAATCCATTCCTTCCATGCAGACCATTGCATGGAAAACCGGAACAAGCTACGGATTCCGGGATGCTTGGGCGGTGGGTGTTACGCCCCGCTATGCAGTCGGCGTATGGGTAGGAAATGCCACCGGAGAAGGAAAACCCGGGCTGGTAGGTGCACAGACAGCCGGCCCCGTACTATTCGATATTTTTAATCTGCTCCCCTCCTCTTCGTGGTTTACACGTCCTGCGGGCATCTTTGTCGAAGCAGAGGTCTGCCGGAAATCGGGACATCTGAAAGGACGGTTCTGTGATGAAACGGACACACTTCTTGTTTTACCGGCAGGACTGCGGACAGAGGCATGCCCCTATCACCATCTCGTCACTTTATCAGCCAATGAAAGCCAGCGTATTTATGAAAATTGCGCCAACACGGAGCCTACGCTTCGAAAAAGCTGGTTCACACTGCCACCCGTATGGGAATGGTATTACAAGCAACATCATCCGGAGTATAAACCGCTGCCTCCTTTTAAAGCCGGATGCGGAGAAGATACTTTCCAGCCGATGCAATTTATATATCCTCCGATGAACGCACGCATCAAACTGCCCAAGCAACTGGATGGCAGCAAAGGTTTCCTGACTGTAGAACTGGCGCACAACAATCCTAACGCTACCGTTTTCTGGCATCTTGACGAGACCTACCAAGCACAGACACAGGACTTTCACAAAATCTCCCTGCAACCCGCCGCCGGCAAACATTCGCTGACGGCAGTAGACGGTGAAGGAAATACCATCTCCACCACTTTCTTTGTTGAGTGATATTCATTATCTTTGCGGCATGAAACAGTCATTAAAAGAAAACGGAGGTCTGCCGGCATCCATCCTGTGGACGCTCGCCATTGTGGCAGGAGTCTCGGTAGCCAACATCTATTATATCCAACCGCTGCTAAATATGATACGCCATGAACTTGGCATATCAGAATTCCGTACCAACCTGATTGCCATGGTCACACAGATAGGCTATGCAGCGGGACTCTTGTTTATCACTCCCTTAGGTGATTTGTATCAGCGGAAAAAGATTATCCTTGTCAATTTCTTTGTCCTGATATTCTCCCTGCTGACGATTGCTTTGGCAGATAATATCCATCTGATACTCCTTGCTTCGTTCTTCACCGGAGCCTGCTCCATGATTCCGCAGATATTCATTCCCATAGCCGCCCAGTTCTCCCGTCCGGAAAACAAAGGCAGGAATGTCGGGATCGTCCTATCGGGCTTGCTGACCGGAATCCTTGCTTCACGGGTGGTCAGCGGATTCGTCGGCGAACTGTTCGGATGGCGCGAAATGTATTACATCGCCGCAGCCATGATGTTCGTCTGCGCGATTGTCGTGCTCAAAGTCCTTCCCGATATTCAGACCAACTTCCGGGGAAAGTACGGCGACCTGATGAAATCCCTCCTGGCTTTGGTGAAAGAGTTTCCGCAGCTACGCATTTATTCCATTCGTGCGGCGTTAAACTTCGGTTCCCTTCTTGCCATGTGGTCCTGCCTTGCCTTCAAGATGGGGCAAGCCCCCTTTCATGCCAACAGCGACATCATCGGTTTGCTGGGATTATGCGGTGTGGCGGGAGCATTAACCGCCTCCTTTGTGGGGAAATACGTAAAGAGAGTGGGTGTCCGCCGCTTCAACTTCATCGGTTGCGGACTGATCCTCTTTTCATGGCTACTCTTCTTCGTCGGAGAAAACACCTACCTTGGTATCATTCTGGGAATTATCATCATCGACATAGGTATGCAGTGCATCCAGCTCAGTAATCAGACCAGTATCTTCGAACTGTCACCCCGAGCCTCCAACCGCATCAATACAATTTTCATGACGACCTACTTCGTCGGCGGTTCCCTGGGAACCTTCCTTGCAGGTACATTCTGGCAATTGTACGGATGGCATGGTGTTATTGGAATTGGAGCTACACTGACCTGCATTTCTTTACTAATTACAACTTTGTCGAAGAAGTGAGTCAACAAAACGGAGCAGTAAACCGTTTAATACAAAAAAAGGGAAACATGAAATACGGAGTTAACAAAGAAATCTTACTTATCACAGCAGGCACCGTCTGGATTATCGCCGGTGCCAATATCTTGCGAATAGGCATCGTTACATGGCTTAATAACTCCGAAGGCTGGATGTTCAAGATAGGAGAAGCAACCATCGTCTTTCTGCTGTTCTTCGTATTAATCTTCAAAAGACTCTATTACAAGCATACTCAAAGGATCGAACGGAAAAAGGAACAGAAGAACTGCCCTTTCTCCTTCTTCGATGTCAAAAGCTGGATCGTCATGATCTTTATGATCTGTATGGGCATCACCATCCGCAGCTTCCACCTGTTGCCCGAAAGTTTTATATCTGTCTTCTACACAGGACTGTCCATCGCACTGATCCTGACCGGCGTACTCTTCATCCGTTACTGGTGGCTGAGGCGCAAGACGAATCCGGTGTAACAGGAAAGCATCTATATTCCAATAAAATATAAACTTATAATAAATTTTATTGTGCTGTCCGGCAAGGCAAAAAGAATTCTGTCTTTTTATTGTATCTTTGCGCGACCAAAAAAATAAAGAAATGATTCCAACCCAACAGGATATTGCCGAATTCACCCGCTTTCAACGAAACGAGATAACAGAAAGCATCTTATATGAACGGCTCGCATCTATCGAAAAAGACGAGAATAACCGCAAAACGCTCCGACTGATAGCAGCAGAAGAAAAGTCGCATTACGCTATCCTCAAGAAATATACAGGAAAAGAAATCGGTCCGGACTATAAGCGTATCGCCCGTTTCTACTTTCTGGCACGCATACTAGGTATCACATTCGCCATCAAATTAATGGAGTCCAGTGAGGAAAATGCCCATAATAATTATGATAAATATGCCCATATACCGGACCTACAACGGCTGGCACATGAAGAAGAAGTGCACGAGCAAAAGTTGATTTCACTTATCAATGAAGAACGGCTGGAATATATGGGATCGGTCGTACTGGGACTTAATGATGCGCTGGTTGAGTTTACAGGTGCACTGGCAGGTTTCACACTTGCCTTGAGTGACAGTAAACTGATAGCACTGACCGGCAGTATCACAGGGATAGCCGCTGCACTGTCAATGGCATCTTCCGAATATCTTTCTACCAAATCGGAAGGGGATGATAAGAAACATCCGGTAAAAGCAGCTGTATATACAGGAATCGCCTATCTGATCACGGTAGTGTCACTGGTTACTCCGTTTATACTGATCAGCAATGTAATCGTAGCTTTGGGAGTGATGCTGACCATGGCACTTATCATCATTGCCCTTTTCAACTACTATTATTCCGTAGCCCGTGGAGAAAGCTTCCGAAAGCGGTTTACGGAAATGGCTGTACTCAGTTTCAGTGTGGCAGGTATCAGTTTCCTGATAGGATACGCTCTAAAGACATTTACCGGAATCGATGCCTGAAATCAATAAAGCATCCGACATCATTGAAGGTCCGGTAGTTACATAATAAAGAAACCTAAACCACCAGATTAAATAATAAAGCGTTATATTTAGAATGAAGAAAGCTCCATCTCCCCTCATATCACTATTGCCCATTGTCGTATTAGTGATATTACTATTCGCCACCATTCGTGTATTTGGCAGTGATGCCCTCAATGGCGGAAGTCAGATATCGCTGCTTACTACCACCGCCATTTGTATCCTTATCGGCATGGCTTTCTACAAAATCCCTTGGAAAGACTACGAACTGGCAATCACGAACAACGTGGCAGGAGTGACAACAGCCATCATCATCTTACTGATTATCGGCGCATTAAGCGGTATCTGGATGATTAGCGGAGTAGTGCCCACTTTGATTTATTACGGGATGCAGATTATCCATCCCAGTTTCTTCCTGACATCCACCTGTATTATTTGCGTATTGATCTCCGTTATGACCGGAAGTTCGTGGACAACGATCGCCACCATCGGTATTGCTCTCATGGGCATCGGAAAGGCACAGGGATTTGAAGAAGGCTGGATTGCGGGAGCTATCATCTCCGGTGCCTATTTCGGCGATAAGGTTTCTCCTTTGTCCGAGACGACCATATTGGCGGCATCCGTCACGGACACGCCCCTCTTCCGTCATATCCGCTACATGATGATTACTACGGTGCCCTCACTGATCATTACACTGATTATATTTACGGTAGCAGGACTGTCTCATGACGCCAGCAATACCCAGCACATCGCAGAAGTAGCAGCTGCCCTGAACGAAAAGTTCCATATCACCCCGTGGCTACTGATTATACCGATAGCAACAGGCATATTGATTGCACGGAAAGTGCCTTCCATCATTACCCTGTTTCTGTCCACTCTATTGGCAGGCATTTTCGCTCTGATCTTCCAACCGGATTTGTTGCGGGAAATTTCGGGGGCTGCTGTTTCCAACTTCGACTCCCTGTTTAAAGGACTGATGATGACCATCTACGGCAAGACAAGCCTGCAGACCGACAATGCTGTTTTGACAGATTTAATTGCCACCCGTGGTATGTCGGGAATGATGAATACCATCTGGCTGATATTATGTGCCATGTGTTTCGGCGGGGCAATGACAGCCAGCGGTATGCTGGGAAGCATCACATCGCTCTTCGTACGTTTCATGAAGAAAACGGTCAGCGTCGTATCGGCTACCGTCTGTTCGGGGCTTTTCCTCAATCTGGCAACTGCCGACCAGTACATCAGCATCATCCTGACCGGTAATATGTTTCGCGACATTTATGCTAAAAAAGGTTACGAAAGCTGCCTGCTCAGCCGGACCACCGAGGATTCAGTAACCGTTACATCCGTACTGATCCCATGGAATACCTGCGGAATGACGCAGGCTACCATTCTGAGTGTGCCTACGCTGGTGTATCTCCCCTATTGCTTTTTCAACATTATCAGTCCTTTAATGAGTATCGCTGTCGCAGCTATCGGATATAAAATTGTAAAACGCCCGTGAACAATCTGGCATACACTTTGTTTTTGCAATAAACGAACAACGTATTAAACCTAAACAAAAAAAAGTTATGAAAAAGTTTATTGCATTATTAGCATTAGTTTTAGTAAGTGCGAGCACAATGATGTATGCACAGGAAAGTAACGCAGCCATCCGCCGCGCAGACAGAAAAGCAGAAAGAGACGCAGAAAGAGCAAAACTTCGCGCAGAAGAACAGGTACAGGACATGGCAGCCTACCAGCAGGCTGTACAGGCTTTGAAGAACAAACAGTTTGTTCTGGAAGCCAATCAGGTGATCTTCCGTAACGGTATGAGTTCCTTCGTGACTTCCAACACTAACTTCGTCCTGATGAACGGAAACAGAGCCACTGTACAGACAGCTTTCAACACTCCTTATCCCGGCCCTAACGGTATCGGTGGTGTGACTGTAGACGGTAACTCTTCGGACATGAAGATGAATATCGATAAGAAAGGAAATGTAAACTGTTCATTCAGTGTACAGGGCATCGGTATCTCAGCTCAGGTATTTATTAATATGAGCAGCGGTAACAACAATGCTTCGGTATCTATCAGCCCGAACTTCAATAACAACAACCTGACGTTGAACGGTAACATCGTCCCACTGGATCAGTCAAACATCTTCAAAGGACGTGCCTGGTAATCCGAACAGAAGAATATAAGAATAACTCCGCTACAAATCGCGCAAAATGCGTACATTTGTAGCGGAGTTTTTTTAATTGATCATTATGAGGGAATATATCATCGCAGATAATCAGGATATCAGCAAGGCAGGAATGATGTTTCTGCTAAGCCGGCAAAAGGATGTATCCGTTCTTTTAGAAGCTGACAACAAGGCCGAACTGATTCAGCAGCTGCGCCTGTATCCGCAAGCGGTGGTTATTCTGGATTATACCTTATTCGATTTTGCCGGAGCGGACGAACTGATCGTCCTGCAGGAGCGGTTTAAAGAGGCCGACTGGATTCTGTTCTCCGATGAGTTAAGTATCAATTTTCTCCGGCAGGTATTATTCAGCAGTATGGCTTTCGGAGTAGTGATGAAAGATAACTCAAAAGAGGAAATCATGTCCGCCCTGCAATGCGCTTCACGCAAACAACGATATATCTGCAATCATGTCAGCAATCTGCTGCTTTCGGGAACGGCTTCTTCCGCCGCATCCCCTGCAACGGTGGATGATCATCTGCTGACGCAGACAGAAAAGAATATCCTCAAAGAAATTGCACTGGGGAAGACGACAAAAGAAATAGCGGCAGAAAAGAACCTCAGCTTTCATACAATCAACAGCCACCGAAAGAATATCTTCCGGAAGCTGGGAGTCAACAATGTGCACGAAGCTACCAAGTACGCGATGCGTGCAGGGATTGTGGATTTAGCGGAATACTATATTTGACAGCCGGTTCAGTTCTGAAAGGGAACAGCCTATCGGGTTATCTCACCACTTCCTACACATATCCCCGCTTCTTCATCATAAATCACCCCGAACTGACCGGGAGCAATGCCCTGCAACTTCTCAGAAGATAAGATACGGAACTGACCGCCCTCTTCCTGTACCAGCTTTCCCTTCGTAAATTCGGGAGTGTGACGAATCTTGAAGGTAATATCTATCTCCTTTCCGGCATCTTTCCACGGATTCTCCGTAATAAAGTGGAAATCATTGATACGGAACTCACTGCCAAACTGCGTTTCGACTCCATATCCATGAGAGACATAGATGATATTTTCCTCAACATCCTTCTTGATCACAAACCAGGGACCGCCACTCAATCCAAGTCCTTTCCGCTGTCCGATCGTATGGAACCAGTAGCCGCGATGCGTGCCCACTTTCTTTCCGGTTTCCAGTTCTATAATCGCCCCTTCCCGCTCTCCCAGGAAACGACGAACGAAATCATTATAGTTAATCTTTCCCAAAAAGCAAATTCCCTGACTATCCTTTCTTCGGGCACTGGGCAATCCTGCCCTGCTTGCGATTTCGCGTACTTCCTGCTTCATCAGTCCGCCGATAGGAAACATCAGTTTGGAAACTTGCAGGTAGTCTATCTGGGCCAGGAAATCCGTCTGGTCTTTAACAGGGTCTTTGGCTGTTCCAAGCCACGTCTTGCCGTCCTGCCGGATGGTAGTGGCGTAATGCCCTGTCGCCGTAAAATCGAAATTCTTTCCGACCTGCTGTTCGAAACAGCCAAACTTTATGAGTTTGTTACACATCACATCCGGATTCGGTGTCAGTCCTTTCTTTATTTTATCAATCGCGTAGGCGGCCACATTCTCCCAATACTCCTTATGCAAATCCACGACTTCCAAGGACAAACCATACTTACGGGCAATGGCAGTGGACATTTCAATATCTTCTTCGGCTGAACAATCCATATACTCCGCCCCGTCCATACCTATTTTGATATAGAAAAGAGTCGGTTTGTATCCTTGCTCACAAAGAAGGTGAACGACAACAGAGCTATCGACACCTCCGGACAATAATGCAGCTATATTCATCATCATAATTATTCGTTAAACAACAAAAGTTGTGCTAAGATGCCAATGTATTAATCACCGACAAATTAGCACATCAGCAAATCTGTTTCATTAAATCTTTATCAAAGTCAGGTTACGGTCCATCCAAAAATCATTTACTCTATATCACTCTCTTTGGATTCTAATTATTCTCTCTCTATTTATATGAATACCTATTGATCATTTTCGATGTTGCAAAGATAAGGCGGGATTTGCTAACAGCCTATCACATATTGAAGGCATTTTTATACCATAAATGTGGTAGATAAGCAAAGTATTTCCTACATTTGCACACTGAAAAGCTTTTTAAGATGACGAATTTACGCAAAATACTACTTATACCTGCCCTGATCGTCGTATCTGTCAGCAGCTTCTTTTCGTGTGGTGTGGACCGCTGGCCGGAATATGCCCACCTGACTGAACTGGATACATGGATGTATGATATCATGCAACAGAATTATCTGTGGTATCAATATATGCCTGGCTACGATGAAGTAAACCTGTTTCAGGACCCTGCCACCTTCTTATCCAAAGCAAAATGGGACAAAGACAGCTACTCTTTTGTAGATTCTGTCCTGGAAGCTCCGTTGCCAACCTATGGATTCGACTACTCGCTCGTCAAGAGTCAGGATAACGATACGGCATACAATGCCTTGATTACTTATGTTATCCCCGAATCACCCGCCGAAAAAGCCGGACTCCAACGCGGTGACTGGATTATGAAAGTAGACACTTCCTATATCAGCAAGAAGTATGAAACGCAACTACTGCAAGGTACAATAGCAAGAGAACTTTCGATGGGGGTATGGAAAGAAGTCGAGGAAGAGCCCGAAGAAGGGGAAGAAGTACCGGAAGAACCGGTTATGGTGTATAAAGTAGTGCCGAACGGTGTCACGCTGGATTTGGGAGCCGCCCAGTCTATAGAAGACCAACCGGTACATAAATACAAAATTCTGACTTTAGACAATGGTGCTAAAGTCGGCTATCTGATGTACAACAGCTTCACCGCCGGAACCAATAACGATCCGGAGAAGTATAATAATGAATTACGTAAAGTCTCAACGATATTTCAGGAAGCCAACGTACAAGCCACTATCCTTGACCTTCGCTATAACGAAGGAGGATCGCTGGACTGTGTTCAGTTACTTGCCACCATCCTTGTGCCAAATGCAAGAATGGGCACTCCGATGGCTTATCTGGAATATAACGACAAGAACTTGGACAAAGACGCGACCATCAATTTCGATCAGGAGGTGCTGAAGACCGGTGTCAATCTGAATCAAAACACTTTGGTAGCAATCACCAGCGGAACAACAGCCGGAGCAGCAGAAATGCTACTGACCAGCCTATACAAAGAGGATCAGGCTCCTAACATTATTGTCATGGGTAGCGCAAGCAAGGGACAAACAGTGGCTACAGAGCAATTCATCAACGAAACCTACCGTTGGTCTGTCAATCCGGTGGTATGCACCGTTTACAACTCCGACCATGATGCAGGCGAAGACGCATTCGTGCTTGTTCCCAGCGATAAATTCAAAATAAGCGAAACGTCTATTAACGGGACCACCGATTACAGCCAGTTCCTTCCTTTCGGCAATCCTAAAGAAAGAATGCTAAGCATAGCCATCCAGACATTGGAGGGAACCTATCCGCCGAAAGACGAAGACAAAGAAGAAGAAACTCGAGGTACCAAGAGTATTAAGATAGAAAAAAGTGTCAGCAGTCCTGCCAGCAGAAGATTTGCCGGAGGGTTACGGATTAAATAAACAAGTATGAAAAAGATAGCACTTCTGGTGTGTGCGATAGTAATGTTCGGTTGTTCGGATGATGAAGAAAAAGCAGGCACAGAAGTTCCTGACCCGGAAATAAGCAAGATGCTGTTCTCCGAATTTTGCAAGTCCGATGGAGCCGGGGTATCTGACGTTACTAAAGAAGAAGAGTTTCACTACGAAGATGCCTGGCTGACCGGTTATACCTACACGCAGGAAGTTTCGATAGCGGACTTGACAGAGATCATCAGCCATCCGCTTACCATCCAATACGGAAGCAACAGAAGCAGTGTTACTTTCACAGACGAAATAGGGACTGAGCGTAAATACACCTTAAACGAAGAAGGATACGCCACGCAATGCGAATATGCTTCTCTTGATCAGAAGAGACAATATACTTTTTCATATACGGAAGGCTATCTGACACAAGTGAATGAGAAGATTATGCCCCGGGAAGGAAGCAGCGATGCAGTTATCTCGCACACTCTTTCTCTACAGTATGACAAGGGCGATTTAATCTCCACCACCTCTCCTTCACTGCCTAATGAATCATCCACCGGATACGGAGAGCTTCAGACTAATTATGAAGCGGGAGAAGACATCAATTATTATCGCCTCCCCTGCATGCTGGTGGCAGATACTTATCCCCTCTCCTTCCATCGTGAAGCCTTGTTTGCCGGCATGCTCGGCAAACCGACTCAGCACCTTACTACCGCGTCCTGCCCCAATGAGCCGAGTGACACATACACCGAAAGAACCGAATATACCTACAACTTTGATAAAAACAAGAAACCTGTCAGTCTAAAGATCAGTACTAAATATAGCAATGGTAAGAGTACATCTTATCTGAATCGCACGATCTCAATTACGATTGAATAACCCGATTCTTGTCAAGAGCAGAATTATAGATTCTTAACTCCGACTGGCCTTTTCCGCTACATAAAAGCCTGTTTATCGAAACAAAGCCTCCGTTTTCACCTAACAAAGCATCTGATTACACTTAACATAGTATGTAATTTGCCTTAACATACCTTCTAATTCTTCCCGACATACCTTCTAAATTTCAATAAGCACCGAGCTGAACCACTCCCAGCACCGATCTGAACAGTTTCTCACCAAGTAGTACACAAAAAAAAGGAGAAAGTTTTCACTTCCTCCTTCTATCGTAGTTTAATTTCAATCTACTATATGATTATGTCTCCAAAGATACGACATCCGGATGCAAAAGTCAAGCTTTTCCGGTTTTATTTCCTGAAGAATTTATCAAAGAATAAAATCTGGTAATCGATAGCGTTATTCCAGTATTCTCCGGTATGTCCTCCGGGACGGGTGATAAAGTCATGATCGATCTTCTTTTCCAATAAGCGGTTGTGCAAATCCTTATTCACTTGAATGAAGAAGTCAGCCTCGCCACAATCAAAGATAATCGCTAAATCCCCGTTCTGAATCTTATCAATCTGATTGATTACAGTATGCGTGTCCCATATTTCCTTGTTGGATTCATAGTCCCCCAAGCGTTTTGCCATATCCCAGTTCTTCGGGAACGGGCGAATGTCTACGCCTCCACTTGTACTTCCACAAGCGCCAAAGGTATCTTTATGACGGATAGCAGTCCACAGACCACCATGTCCGCCCATACTCAGACCGGTAATGGCACGCCCCTTGCGGTCGGTGATTGTCTTGTAATGTCCGTCGATATACTTCACCAGTTCCGATGAGACAAAAGTTTCATATCGGAAAGACGGGTCTTTCGGACTGTCCCAATACCAGCTGGTACTTCCGTCCGGGCAAACAAATATGATTCCTTTCTCATCCGCGATCTGAGGCAGATTCGGTTTAATCTCAATCCACGTCTTGGCATGTCCGCCAAAACCATGCAAGAGATAAACAGTAGGACACGCCGTAGCTTTCTTTCCCAATGCCGCATCCGGAGTGACTACTACTACCTTGATGTCCTTGTTCATGGAAGGACTTTTCACTAATAACGTATCTACTTTGGCAGCAAAAGAAGACGCTGCCCCAACTAACAAAAGAGCGATTAATAGAAGTTTTTTCTTTTTCATTGTGTTTATAATATGTTTAGATCCAATCATTCTTCGTCTTCTCCCGAAGGTTGAAATTCGGCAACAGGTGTCTCAAAAGTCTGATGACACTGCTGGCAAGTATATTCCCAATGATTGTCCCCCGGAGGCGCCGCTGCCAGCATGGAAAGTACAGCCGCGCCAACAGCACGCAGTTTGTGTCCTTTTCTCAATACGAATTTAATATCGGACGAACCGCAATAAGGACAGAGCGTCAGTTCTTCGGGCCAGCTTTGGTTCTGCCTCAGCACCTGAACGGCTTTCTCATAATCTTCATCCGCTACCAGGATATCCACTCCCGCAATACTGCTCACGCAACTTTTATACAAAGTAGAAAAGTTCTCATTATGCAGAATAGATTCAATGCCCTCATTCTCCAGCGCCCCTTGAAGGATATGCGCCTTCATCGCGTCATTACAGGTAATCAATTTTACGGTTTTCATACTTAACCAGATTTTATTATTCCCACAAAAATAGAACATAAAATTGAAATGTGAAACTATTTTCCATTAACTTTGCAGTCGCTAAACTACAAATAACATGAAAAGACTACTGTCGCTTCTGCTGTTTTGCAACATAACCATATCCTTCCTTCTGGCACAGCCTGTCCACCAAGTGAAGGGAACAGTCATTGATAAATCCAGCCGTCAGCCATTGGAATTTATCAATGTAATGATTGTCGGACTCAATAAAGGCGGAGTGACGAATGCCGAAGGTAAGTTCTCGATCGGGCAAGTACCGCCCGGCATCTATCGCCTGCAAGCGTCCGCTATCGGATACAAAACTGTCACTACCCCCGAATACATACTTTCGACCAGAGACCTACATATACAAATAGAGATGGAAGAGAATCAGACGGAACTGGAAGGAGTGACCGTCACCGCCTCCCCTTTCCGCCGGGACATTGAAAGTCCGGTCAGCCTGCGCATCATCGGACTGCAGGAAATAGAAAAAAGTCCGGGAGCCAACCGGGACATCTCACGCATCGTACAGTCTTATCCGGGAGTTGCCTTCTCACCGATAGGATACCGTAACGACCTGATCGTACGCGGCGGATCGCCTTCCGAAAACCGCTTTTACCTGGACGGAGTAGAGATCCCTAATATCAACCATTTCAGCACACAGGGAGCATCGGGCGGTCCGGTAGGTATCCTTAATGCCGACCTGATACGGGAAGTGAACTTCTATACCGGAGCCTTCCCGACAGACAAAGGAAATGCGCTCAGTTCCGTGCTCGACTTCAAATTGCGCGACGGGGACATGGAACGCAATTCCCTGAAAGCTACTCTCGGAGCTTCCGAAGTCTCCCTTGCCTCCAACGGACATTTGGGCAAAAAGACTTCCTATCTGGTTTCCGTCCGTCAGTCCTACCTGCAATTCTTGTTTGATATGCTCGGGCTGCCCTTTCTGCCGACTTTTACGGATGCGCAATTCAAGCTGAAAACAAGGTTTGACGCCCGGAATGAATTGACTGTACTAGGGCTGGGCGGCATTGATAAGATGAAGCTAAACACCAAAGCCGACGATGAAGACAACGAATACATCCTCAGTTACCTGCCTAAGATTCAGCAGGAGACGTTCACTCTAGGTGCCGTATACCGGCACTATGCGGGGGCACACGTGCAGTCAGTCGTTGCCAGTCACAGTTATCTGAACAACCGGAACACCAAATATCAGCAGAACGACGAAAGCGATCCGGATCGTCTGATGCTCCGCCTCCGCTCTACGGAACAAAATACTCAGCTCCGTCTTGAGAACAGTTCGTCTTTCCGCAACTGGAAAGTCACAGTCGGAACCAGTCTGGACTATAGCCAGTATAGCAACACCACCTTTCAGAAGGTATACACCGACCGTGCGCAGACGTTCGACTACCACACCTATCTGGGCATCATGCGTTGGGGACTTTTCGGAACAGTCAATTACACCTTCATAGACGAGCGTTTTACGGCTTCTCTGGGACTGCGTGCCGATGCCAACAACTACTCGGCAGCCATGAAAGACCTGTCCGACCAGCTCTCTCCCCGCCTGTCACTCTCCTATCAACTGACGGAGCACTGGTCGCTGAGCGGAAACGCAGGACTCTATTATCAACTGCCTCCCTACACCGCTCTCGGCTTTAAAAACAATAACGGACTCTATGCCAACAAGTATGCGCTCCGCTATATGCAAGTCAGCCAGGGTAGCATAGGACTGAACTGGAGAAAGGGCGATACCTTCGAAGTATCCGTCGAAGGATTCTATAAAGATTATGACAAAATTCCTCTTTCCGTAGCCGACGGCATTCCGTTGACCTGCAAAGGAAACGATTACGGAGTGATTGGCAATGAGCTGCTTACTTCCACCGCACAGGGACGGTCTTACGGAGCAGAACTTCTCCTTAAATGGCTGGTCGCCAAGAAACTGAATCTCGCCTCATCTTTCACGCTCTTTAAAAGCGAATATCGTACTGATAAGGAAAGCGAATACATCGCTTCCGCATGGGACAACCGCTTTATTTTCAACTTGCGGGGAACTTACAATCTCCCCCGGCACTGGAGCGTCGGAATGAAAGTCAGCTGTATAGGCGGTGCCCCCTATACTCCTTATGATGCCGACAAGTCATCTCTGGTAACAGCCTGGAATGCGCAGGGAAAACCGTATTACGACTATACCCGATACAATGAAGAACGACTCCCGGCCTTCACTCAGGTAGATATCCGCATAGACAAAACATTCTATCTGAAGCGCTGTATGCTGGGTTTCTACATCGATCTGCAGAATATCGCGGGCAGCAAGCTGAAACAGGCAGATGTATTAATGAGCACCGGAGTAATCAAGAATCCGGACGCACCGATAGCCGAACAACGGTATGTCATGAAGTCCCTCAAGCAAGAAAGCGGTACACTGCTGCCGACTTTGGGAATCACGTTTGAATACTAACACTATATTATATAATAACAAACTAAAAATTCACTATGATGAAAAAACAAATTGCATTAGTAGCCCTGTTATTTTTGGGCATGAGTTGTTTTAACGCTTCAGCACAATTCAAGAAATTCAATTTAGGCAAAGCTATTCAAGCAGGAAAAGATGCCGCACAAGCACTCTCTCTATCTGACGCTGACATTGCTGCTATGAGCAAGGAGTATATGGAATGGATGGACAAGCATAACCCACTGACCAAACCGGACAGCGAATACGGAAAACGCCTGGAAAGACTGACCGGAAACATCAAAGAAGTAGATGGTATGAAAGTTAACTTTGGCGTATATGAAGTAGTGGACGTTAACGCTTTCGCCTGTGGTGACGGCAGCGTGCGTATCTGTGCCGGACTGATGGACGTCATGACTGACGAAGAAGTAATGGCAGTAATCGGTCATGAGATCGGTCATGTCATCCATACCGACTCTAAAGACGCAATGAAGAATGCATATTTCCGTTCGGCTGTAAAGAATGCGGCAGGAGCAGCCAGCAGCCAGGTCGCCAAACTGACTGACTCTGAACTGGGAGCAATGGCAGAAGCACTTGCCGGCGCACAATACTCACAGAAACAAGAGTACGAAGCAGATGCCTACGGCGTAGAGTTCTGCGTAAAAAACAACATCGACCCTTATGGTATGTACAAATCACTGAATAAGCTTCTCGAATTGTCCAATGGGGCTCCCGCATCTTCCTACATGCAGAGAATGTTTTCTTCACACCCCGACACTGCCAAACGTGTAGCCCGTGCTAAAGAACTGGCTGATAA
This sequence comes from Bacteroides sp. MSK.20.82, assembly GCF_019052485.1. Lineage (NCBI taxonomy): Bacteria > Pseudomonadati > Bacteroidota > Bacteroidia > Bacteroidales > Bacteroidaceae > Bacteroides > Bacteroides sp. MSK.20.82. Next base: position 367,250 of record NZ_JAHQUN010000001.1, on the reverse strand, counting down.
ATACAAACAATAAAAAAGACTCAAGATCAGAAATTACAAAAGAACATATTCCGAGAGCATTTACTTTGCAACCTCGGAATATGTTCTTTTGTTCTTAAACCCCCTCATTTCAAAGAATACATCACCATTCCGCACCAATTGTTTATTAAAAAATCATTAATATACAGCACATATTTGCATGATGTCGTGATTTCATGTAATTTCACGGCAATAATCATTTAAATCCATTTATGGAATTTCTTATCATACTTCTCTTACTTGTACTGAATGGCATCTTTGCCATGTACGAAATTGCGCTGGTATCATCCAGCAAAGCACGTCTCGAAACTCTCGCCGGAAAAGGCAACAAATCTGCACGTGGAGTACTGAAACAACTGGAAGAACCCGAAAAGTTCTTGTCCACCATTCAAATCGGTATTACCCTGATCGGTATCGTATCCGGTGCCTATGGTGGTGTCGCTATCGCAGACGACCTTGTTCCACTCTTCTCCCTCATACCGGGAGCGGAAGCCTATGCACGTAATCTGGCCATGATCACCACTGTGGTAATCATTACCTATCTCTCTCTTATCATCGGAGAGCTGGTTCCCAAGTCCATTGCCCTCAGCAATCCGGAACGGTACGCAACCTTGTTCAGCCCGATTATGATTTTATTGACGAAAGTCTCCTATCCGTTCGTCTGGCTGCTCAGTATCTCCACCCGCCTGCTGAACAGAATCATCGGCGTAAAAAACGAAGAACGCCCGATGACACAGGAAGAGATCAAAATGATTCTCCACCAAAGCTCCGAACAGGGAGTGATCGACAAGGAAGAGACGGAAATGCTGCGTGATGTGTTCCGTTTCTCGGACAAACGTGCCCATGAACTGATGACGCACCGCAGAGACCTTGTCATCTTCCATCCCGACGATACAAAAGACAAGGTGATGAAGACAATCGAAGAAGAACACTACAGCAAATATCTGTTGGTGGACGAGCGGAAAGACGAGATTATCGGTGTGGTATCCGTCAAAGATATTATTCTGATGGTAGGCAATAAAAAGGAGTTCAATCTGCGCGAAATAGCCCGCCCGGCTCTGTTTATCCCCGAAAGTTTATATGCAAATAAAATTTTAGAGCTGTTCAAGAAGAACAAAAACAAGTTCGGAGTTGTTGTTAACGAGTATGGTAGTACAGAAGGTATCATTACCCTGCACGACCTTACCGAAAGCATCTTCGGAGATATCCTTGAAGAAGACGATACGGAAGAGGAAGATATCGTCAGAAGACAGGATGGTTCGATGTTGGTGGAAGCCTCGATGAACATCAAGGACTTTATGGAAGAGATGGGAATCTTATCTTATGAAGACCTGGAGGACGAAGACTTCACAACCCTCGGAGGATTGGCAATGTTCCTGCTGGGCGGTATCCCGAAAGCCGGAGATATCTTCACCTACAAGAACCTGCAATTCGAAGTAGTGGATATGGACCGTGGACGGGTAGACAAACTGCTGGTCATCAAACGGGACGAAGAATAAAGAAAAAATAACCCGAGCAGTAAGCTCACTATATTTATATTAACTTAAAGCACTTAACGATGAAAAAAGTAATTATGTTAGCAGCAGTCGTAGCTGCTTTGGCATCTTGCCAGTCAAAAGCCAACAAAGCCGCAGAGGCAGAAGCAGACAGTCTTTCTATAGAAATGGCTCCGATCACAGAAGTGACCGAAGTTTATGAAGGTACACTCCCTGCTGCCGACGGTCCGGGTATCGACTACGTATTGACTCTGAACGCTGCAACTGACGGTGTAGATACCACGTATACACTGGATATGACTTACCTCGATGCAGAAGGTCAGGGTAAGAATAAAACCTTCTCTTCTAAAGGAAAACAACAGACTATCCAAAAAGTAGTGAACAAAAAACCTACCAAAGCTGTTAAGTTAACTCCGAATGATGGTGAGGCTCCAATGTATTTTGTGATTGTAAATGACACTACCCTGCGTTTGGTAAACGATAGCCTGCAGGAAGCTGTCAGCGATCTGAATTATGACATCATCAAGGTAAAGAAATAACAACCTAAACCCTAACCAGTAAAATCATCCTCGCTACAGCTATCTGTGGCGAGGATGATTTCGTTAAAAGGGAAGTCTGACACATCCCCCTTTTTATTTCTATCCCAATACTCCTTCTCCCTCCTGCAGGCGTTTCAGACGAAGCAATGCCTCTATATAATAATAGTCTGCATAGATAATAGAAGCGTCTATCTCCGAATGAGCCGGCCAATGGCCTGTGCTATGAAGCAGGAAAGCCGGATTACTTTTACCGCTCTGATAATTGTCGGAACTCAGGCTTGTCAGCATTTCGATAGCGGCATCCTTGTAGTGTTTGCCCTTCCCATTGGGGAGATAGGCAGACAGTTCGAGCAGTGCGGAAGCAACTACGGCAGCCGCCGAAGCATCACGCGGAACATCGGGTATGCCTGGAGCACTGAAATCCCAATAAGGTACTTTGTCTTCGGGCAAGCGTTCCAGATAGACATCAGCTACTTTCTGCACAAAGTCAAGGTATTTGGGATCTTTCGTTTCACGATAGACTACGGTGTAGCCATAAATAGCCCATGCTTGTCCACGTGCCCACATTGTGCTGTCCGCATATCCTTGATGAGTCACTCCTTTAATCAGGTTACCTGTAATAGTATCATATACTGCTACATGATATGAGGTATAGTCCGGACGGAACTGACACTTCATAGTCTTGTCGGCATGAGATACAGCGATGTCGTATAAGTAAGGATTCCCCCCGTTCTTTGCTGCCCAGAAAAGCATCTCAAGATTGATCATATTGTCCATGATGGTATTGTGGGGCCAGTTGCGGGGTTCTACTTCCCGCGGCCAGGACAGCATCGTGCCGACTACCGGATTAAACAAAGTAGCCAATGAATCGGCTGTGTCCAGAATCACTTGTTTGTAAGCGGGATTCTTGGTCAGGCGATATCCGTTGCCGTAGCTGCAAAAAACCAAAAAGCCCAGATCATGATCATAAGCCGGAATGCGGGAAAGGAACTCTAAGGATGCCGTAAACTTTTCGGCTTCTTCCAGTATATGCTTGTCTTGTGTATACTCATAATCATACCACAACACTCCCGGCCAGAAACCGGCACACCATTCTTCCTTCGTTGCTTTCCGACAGTTCCAATGATGTTCGTCTGCCATGACATTACGTGGCATCATTGTATAGTCTATACCCGAGTCTCCTTTCAGTTCTACCAGTGAACGTTGGGTCTGTTCCGCGCAATAATCCAGAGCTTTATTCACATCCAACGTACCGGAAGTCCGATGGGCACATGCACAAAAGCCTAGTACTACAACCAACCCTGCTACAATCTTCTTCATTTTTTCGTTCTATATCTTCGTGTTAGTTTCTTATTTTTTATTCTCACTTATTCTTTCTTATCATTTAGTTACCCGGAACCAGTCTACATCCGCCCATCCGCGATTTCCGTCATTAGGAGTGACGCAGAATAAACCGACTTTCGCTCCTATCCACTTTCCCTGCCGGGCAGTAAAAGGTTCTCCCGCTGCTGTATACTTCTTTCCATCGAGACTATAGGCAAAGGTGCAAACGGCTCCCTTGGCAACCTTTACCCGTAAGTAAACGGTCTTCCACTCATTATCAGCCACTCCCGGCATTTTCAGATATTCCACCGGAAAACTCGCCAGTTCCTTCACTTGTTCGGGGTGCTGTTGTTCCGCATCTTTGCATACGACTTGTTGCAGGATAAACTTGTCGCCGGCTTTACGGACAGACAAATAACTATAATCCCATCCCATTACTATCATTCCGGCTTGCTCTCCATCCTGCTTGGCGGTAAACGTCAGCTTGGTAGTAGCCGTAAACTCTTCAGCGGGAAACTTTTGCAGCAACAGATTAGGCACTTCCCAAAAGTTCACGAACTCTTTGGAAAGGCTGCCTGCATAGAGCCGGATATATCCCAGATCGGTCGTAAATCCGTAGGTATCCTGTTTGTTGGCATGCCACTGCCACTGTAATCCCAAGTGCCGTGTATCGAACTCGTCACTTTCCGGAGGAGTAGTTACCGGATACATCTTTCCGACATTCGGCTTTTTATAGGTGGTGACAGGTTCTCCGCAACCGTCTTTGTCTTTATCTACTCCGATCACAGGCCATTCATTCACCCATTTCATCGGATTGAGATGAATAACACGTCCGTAAGCCCCTTGATCCTGAAAGTGGACGAACCACGATTCTCCTGTATTTGTATCTACCCAGCCCCCCTGATGCGGACCGTTGATGGTGGTCTTCCCCTGCGCCATCACGATCTTTGATTCATAGGGACCATAGATATTCTTTGAACGAAGCACTAGCTGCCAACCGGTAGCTACTCCGCCTGCCGGAGCAAAAATATAATAGTAACCATTTCGTTTATAGAGCTTCGGTCCTTCTACCGTATGGTTCTTCCCGTCATTTCCATCGAACACCATTACCGGATCGGAGATCACTTCCGTTCCTTCCGCATTCAGTTCGCAAATAACCAGAATGCTGTTCACTCCGCTGCGGCTGCCGGCATAAGCATGTATCAGATATACTTTCCCGTCCTCGTCCCAAAGTGGCGTCGGGTCGATCATTCCTTTTCCAGCTTTCACCAATACGGGTTTGCTCCATGATCCTTTCGGATCTCTGGTCTTTATCATGTAGATTCCATAATCCGGATCGCCCCAATAAATATAAAACTCTCCCTTATGAAAGCGGATAGCAGGAGCCCATACACCTTTCCCATGCTGCGCTTTATCGAAAAACTCTTTGGGTTCCTGTACCGGCAACGCATAATTCACCAGCGACCAGTTTACCAGATCACGGGAATGAAGTATAGGAAGTCCCGGTATGCAATTAAAACTGGAAGCCGTCATATAGAAATCATCTCCTGCCGCACATACGTCCGGATCGGAATAGTCGGCATAAAGCACAGGGTTCTGATAAGTACCATTGCCTTTATCAGCCACCCAGGTCTGGGATATTTCCTGTGCACCCGCCCAAGTACAGCAAGCCATCATTCCTGCTATAAACAGAATCTTTTTACGCATATTACCTTACTAATAATTTCATTCAAACATACTAATCGTTATTCCTAAAAACAGGTTCTTTTTACCTTATATTAAAACCAATCTTTCAAAAACTGAATCCTTTATCTCTTTTCAACAATCTTATTACTGACCTATTTGCTTATATATACGAAGGGGATCAGGTAAATACCTAATCCCCTCGCAAAAATATTCCAAAATGTATCGTCATTCCCGGTAATACATCAATGTGCCGAAACCTAACTGATCAAATCCACCGCTATTCGGTCCATAGTTTCCACCACCTCCGTCGGGGCGCATTTGCTCTGCCCACTTCCCGCTGTAAATGGAAGATATACCTTTTGCCTTGCAATATCCATAGAACAGTTCCCATGCCGGTCTTTTCGTTCCGCGCTGGTCTGTAGATATAGTTGTATTGGTATAAGACGGATTTGAATAGGAAGTATAGGGGAAAGAATTGGAATCATATACAAAATCATCACCAACTAATGTTCCTTTATTGAAGGCTTCATCTTTGATCAGATTGTACTTGCCTACATACTCAGCCATTGCTACTGCCCTATAATTATCAAAAGCAAACAGGTCCTCACCGATACTATAAGCCATCTGACAGAATGCCCCCATCAATGACACACACAATGTCGCATGCCCTTGGTCACGTCCCGACTCTTCACACTGTCCCAAAATCTCATCAGAATCCGGATCCTGATGCAAAAAAGGAACTGCATTTTTGATATTTCCAGCTTCTTTATATCTTCCTTCTTCATTCTTAAAATATACGATAGCTTGATTAATCAGCACATTATCATCACACAATATTCCAATGGAAAGAATAGATGTCATCTGAGCCAGATCCCAGTTTAGCCAGTAATGCATATTGCCCTGTCCGCCGTTATGATTCTTAAGGAACATATTGGAAACACTGTAAAACGTATCTTTCATCCAAGTCTTGAACTTCTCAAAATCATTCCTATCCCATCCGTTGTAATCTCTGAGCAATTCCGCCGCATTTGCCCACTGATGTGCCTGAATAGGTATCAAATATAAATTAGGGTCTGGAATATTATTAGTATAACCTTCCATTCTCAATATACCCTTGCAGTTCGTAGCCCATGCATTAAACAGTTTTACAGCAGCATCTGCAAATACGGTATTTCCCGACAACTGATAGCGGAGTGCCAGTTGGTAAGCAGCCGCAGCATCATACATACACGATGTGTAATTAGAGTAATCCGGATATTTACCCGACCAATTATTCTTATCCATTCGTTTCAAATATCCATCAAGCAAAGCACTCGTTTTTTCTGTATAAGAACTTTGCGCATAATCGCTTGCTTCCAGTTGAGCGTAGGCATCTTTCCAGGGCGATCGTGTCAGATTACTTTTTACGCGATCAATATCGGCCTGTGTATGAAGCATACAAGGATGCTTCAATGGCAAATAGTCTTTCTTAACCATATCTTCTTCAGGACTTTTCAAATCACTGAATTTACTGGTATCCCCATTGGGAATTTCACTACTGCAGGACATCATACCAAATGCTATCACAAAGCTAAAGAATAAGCTTATATATTTCGTTTTCATATTTCAGATTTATTTGTTATTTTCTTTTTCTACGTAAACTTTTAAATCTTCCAATGTCTTGAAAGTACGTACCCAATATACCTTATAAGAATAAGGTTGTACAGTAACGTCCGCTATCTTCAGCTGGAAAGTCGTCAACTTATCCGATGGAGCATCCGTTGGAAAATAGGGCTTAGCCTGCAAATCATAATATATAACCTGCGAATCTTCAGCCAAAACTCCGGTCGGATTGTTACCATAATCACCTTTGTTCGTATCCAACTTAAGACTTCCGTTACCCGGCACATCCATTCTAAAGGCAAGATAGCGGTAAGTTCCTATATTCAAGACAACCGGACGGTCATTAGAAGCCATCTTTAAGTCTGCCCTATATTTGCTGTTCGATTGCAGAGACATATTTACAGTCATACCTTCAGCATCAAAATTGACCGAAGCGGGCGTTTGTCCAAATCCCCATCCCAGTGCTTTCAGTTCATCCTGATTACGAACATAAGATAGTGACAATGAGACTACTCCTTCACCAACTACTTTGACAGCTATCGATGCTGATAGTCCGGACAATGGATCCTGAGCTATAATTTCGGCTTCACCTGCACCCACAGCAGTTACCAAGCCATCAGCATCCACTGTGGCAACTCTGTCATTGGTAGTACTCCAGCTTAATAATCCAACCGATGCATCAATTGGTTCCAAAAGACAATTTATCAGAGTCTTATCTCCTATCATCATATCATATCCCGGTTCACTTAATGTGATTTTATCAATAGGAATCACTTCTTTTACTGTTACTACAGCCGTAGCAGTCAATTGACTACCATCTTGACTTGAAACTGAAATATTAGCTGTTCCAGGCTTTTTCCCCGTTATCGTACCATCGTCCGCTACCGTTGCAACTTCTTCATTATCACTTTTCCAATCAAACACATTATATCCGTCTGAAGGAGTCACATTGACAATCACTTTCTTATTTGTTCCTTCAAACAGTTCCACGTTTTCAAGCTCTATAGCTGTAGCCACCGGCATTACTTGGACTTCTATTGTTTTGAGAGTCTCAAAGGCGGTACTCTGAGACAAATTAATATATGCTTTTCCGATCATCTTAGCCGCAACCCTACCGTCCTGCGAAACAGACACCACATTTTCATCCGATGATGTTAAAGTAATCTCCGGATTCGTCACATTCTCCGGAACCGGCTTATAATCTAAAACAAAATCCATTCCTACAGCTAAAGGTAGTGATGAACCTACATTTACCTCTATATCATTCATTAGTTGCGCCTCATTCATAGCATCACCATATTCCTTATCGCCACATGAAGCTACTGACAGTAATAAGCTTAGCATCCCAAGACCTACTGACATCCATTTTACTGATAAGAAAGCTATATGTTTCATATTTTTTCTTTTTTATTATTCATATTCCATTATTCTCCCCAACCCGGATTTTGTCCCAAAGTCGGATTTAACTGTAACTGATCAGAAGGCAATGGGTACAAGTAATTCTTATCCGCCCACTGACGCCCAGTCTCTACAACAACACATCCTTCATCATTCAAACTAAAGGTTGTATTCCAGGACTCATATTCAGTCCCCTTCCATTTAATTCCCAACATAGTCTGCGGCATCTCGTTCTCTGCTGTTTTCCAACGTTTCAAATCATCAATGCGAAATCCTTCATTAAAGAGTTCGACAGTACGTTCCCTCCGTATTTCCGTTCTCATATCCAACCCATGTGCCTGTGTAAGCTCGTTAGTCAATGCCGGCATATTGGTATTTACACGTTGACGAACCAGATTCAAGGAAATATTCAAGTCTTCATTTTCAATTTTATCATCTCTCTCATATATGGCTTCTGCATAATTCAACAAGACTTCCGCATAACGGATAAGCGGGAAATCATATCCCTCTTGCGTATCGGGTACCACACGTTCAGCACTCCATTTTTGGTTGCCATAACATGTACCGGAAGCTGGATCATAGACTTTGGATGTTTTAAGATCCGTCTCATCCCACTGCCACGAAGTTCGGCCGAATTTATTCCCCCAATAGCGGGTACCCGGTTTCAGCAACGTATAACGCATACGATTATCGCGATTCAAAAATTCAGAGACCTTTTTATCATACTTCTGGAAGCGCCCCGATTTCTCAATAGGCAATCCATCATCACACAAATAAAGATTGGCAAACTTACGAGTGACCCATTGCACATTTGCCAGACATTCTTGAGTTATATTCTTACCGATTGAGGCCAATACCTGATCATGACGACGAGCAAAAATATACTCATGATTAGAAGACTTTTTAATACCTGCCGGATTTGACTTCTCATTTTCCAAAATGAACATATACTTCTGCGCACTATCACCCAGTATTTTTGTCTCACTGTCTGTTCCAAACAATCGGAATGTGTATCCATATTTAGCATCAATCACAGTCCGTGCTGCTTTGGCAGCTATGTCCAACAGATTAGCGGAACGTTGCGTATTCTGATTACCATTACGCGACTTCTGCCATGTTCCTTCATAAAGAGCCACTCTTGAAAGGAAAGCCTGTGCACCTTCTTTAGAAATTCGTCCTTCCTCTTCGGTCGTAAGTTCTTTAAAAGCCGGTAAATTTTCAACGGCATGATTAAGATCATCGATAATAAGATCGACTACTTCGCTGCGGTCATTCCGTTTTACTTTCATCTCAGGGTCTGTAATGTCCAACGGCTTCTTGGTGATGATAACGTCTCCATACAATTGAAGTAAGTCAAAATAACTATAAGCACGGAAAAAATAAGCCTCTCCTATATATTGCTTTATATCTTCCGGCTTAGCATAAGCTTCAGCATTCTGCAACAATAAGTTCGTGCGCCGGATATGCTTGTAGTTATCCGTATAGTTGGCGTCCGAAGACGGAATTGAATTTATTCCTCGGCTAAATTCATTGTAGCTCTGATAAGTAATCAAATCCGAACGTTTGTCACTATGTGTTCCATCATATACGACAGAAGAAAAATCACGCGTCCAACTATAAAAGGTATTGGCAAACTGCTTATAATCATTGACAGAAGTCCACATATTCTTACCACCCAACTGATCCTGAGGTTCCAGATCCAAACAAGAGTGGAATGTCATTCCTAACACTATGGCAAGGAGAATTGTTATTTTTGATCGTTTCATACTATTCTATTTAAAAAGTTGCATTAACACCTACCGTGAAAGTTCTGTTAAAAGGATAACGTCCTAAATCTTTAGTTTTACGTGAAGCTTCCGGATCCCAGCCGTCTCTTAACTTACTATGTTCCCATAAATCAGCCCCTGTAAAGTATATCCGTAGTTTACTGATCGCATTTGTTTTGGCCAACCATGAAGCAGGTAACGTATATCCCAAAGTCAGATTCTTTAAACGGAGATAGGCTCCATTCTCTACAGACCAAGAAGAACACTGACAATTATAATTATTTATAGAACCAATGCTTGTATAAGAGGGATAATAGGCATTTCTGTTCTCCGGGTTCCATGTATTACCGATGGACTGGGTTGTAGTATTCAAGTAAATAGCACTCATCGGTACCCGCCATGTTTCATTTCCTTCACCACCACGGAAAACTGTTCTGCGCCCCACTCCCTGAAAAATAGCAGAGAGATCAAAGCCCTTCCATTCCAATCCGATGTTGATTGAATAAGAAAGTTTCGGATCATCCGTCCCTAAATATACATAATCATTCTGATCCAGTTTGCCATCACCGTTCACATCTTCGAACATGTGGTCTCCCAGACGAAGATTATCCTGCATTCCAATTCCATTGCCATCCAAATAGTAATATTTGTATTTTTCCAGTTCTTCTTGGGTCTGAATTTTACCGACATAGCGTAATCCAAAATATGAGTTCAACGGGTAACCTTGCTGCTTACCAACAAAACCTGATTTCAGAACGGAAGTTGCTCCCAAATCAATCAACTTATTAGTAGTATAAGTTATAGTCCCTCCAATATGATATTGTACAGGTCCTATTTTGTCCGACCACGTCATGTTTCCTTCCCATCCTTTAGCCTCAAACTTTCCAAGATTCATCGTTGGGGCATTATCTCCCAACACACCCGGATACTGGGCATCAATCAACATATTATTATTTTTCTTCATAAATAACTCTACAGTACCAGTCAGTCGGTTATTGAAGAATCCGAAGTCCAGCCCCAAGTTATAACTATGAATACGTTCCCAAGTACGGTCTGTAGTTACAATCTTCCCATTCGTATCAATAGTCGAAACTTTTCCAGAGCCAATATATGCTCCGCTAGACGAAGAAAAATTATACAACTGAGTACCATCGTAACGATCTACGCCACTTTGATTGCCCAATACACCATAAGACAGTCTCAGCTTTAAGTTACTGACCAAAGAAGATAACGGCTGCATGAAGCTTTCCTCACTCAAACGCCATCCTCCAGATACTCCCCAAAAGAATTGCCAGCGATTTTCGGGACGGAACTTTGAAGAACCGTCATATCGCAGATTGCCTTCCACCAAATAACGTTGTTTATAATCATAGTTCAAACGTCCGAAATAGGACATCATTGCCTCATGCCATTTTGCAGGCTTACTGTCTCCATCTTTTATCAGAACTTCTCCGGCACCATTTGGTATCTCTAAAGACGGATTGATATCTTTTACAGATACAAAAGTATATTTATACTGTGTGTAATTATACTGTGTACCAGCCATTGCACTCAGATTATGTACTTCCGCCAATGTTTTGTGCCAATTCAGGTAACCGGAAACCATATAGTAGTCTGTTCTTGAAAAAGAATCAGAGTATTTACTCTTTTCCTGAGTAGGTTCTGTCGCCAACAATTTAGTGCCTGCATAATTATACCAATCAATAGATTTCTCTACTTTCTCACGTGTAGCGGTTGAAGTGTTATAGCCCACATTGACAACGGCATCCAGATCCGAATATATCTTCCAGTTCAACGATTCGCTGATATTGATAGCCGAAACCTTCAGTTTATTGTCTCCACCTTCCTCAGCCCACCAGTTCAATGCACGCCACGTTCCCCATCCATAGGGACGTCCGTCGATAGTAGAAGCAGGCAAACCCGGTTGTGGGGAAGACTGGGAAAGAACTTTCCCTATCATACTGGGAGATACTTGATCCTGACGGTTATAACCGATACTAGATGTCAACATCACAGCATCCGATAGCTTAAATTGGTTGTTCAAACGCATATTGTAACGTTGATTGTTATTATTTCCCCATTTCAAGGTACTGTTGTCATACATATATCCCAGTGACAAACGAAACAAGTTTTTCTCTGTACCTCCCGAGACACTGAGGTCATGTTGTGTAGACCATGAATTTCCCCATAAAATATCCTGCCAGTCATTATCCATAAAGACAAAGTCTTCCACATCCTTGAATCCTTCGGGAATCGGGTGTGCACTATGACTCAAATCAATGTACTGGTTCTTATACAATTTGGCTAGTCTGGCATAGCGAATCCAGTTTGAATCAGAATAGCCATCATTAGTCTGAGCAGTAATCACTGCATCCGCCCATTGATCCAACGACATCAATTCCGGTTGAAGCCCTACCACTTTTCCAGTAAAAGAACCATTATACTGGACAACAGTTTTACCCGCTTTTGCCTTCTTCGTTGTAATCAATACAACACCTCCCGCTGCTTTCGATCCATATATAGCAGCCGAAGCATCTTTCAGGAAGTTGATAGATTCAATGTCATCCGGATTCAAATTACGCATACCGTTGATACCGTCACTATATTCCACACCATCTACAATAATGAGTGGATCAGTAGAGTTGGATGAAGACGCTCCACGAAGTTTCATACCCCAACTCTCATCTCCAGGAGCTCCGGAATTACGAGTGATAAGTACTCCGGGCACAGTGCCCTGCATTGCCTGCAACGGGCTTGACATCGTACCTTTATTTTCCAGTTGTTTGGCTCCTACAACGGTTACAGCACCTGTTAAAGATTCCTTTCTCTGAGTACCATATCCTACAACCACCACTTCGTCCAGTACTTCAGTGTCTTCTTTCATTATAATCTTCCGCAATTTAGGATCGGAAGCCGGAAGTTCCATTGATTTAAAACCAATATACGAAATAACAATCACAGCATTCGGAGAACTTACATTTAAAGAGAAATTCCCATCAATATCAGAAATTACTCCATTCGTAGTTCCCTTCTCGAGTATACTTGCACCAATAACAGGTTCTCCCTTCGCATCCACAACCTGACCTTTGACTTGTTTTTGAGACTGTGCTATAGTCCTGCTATCATTAACATTTGCATAAGCCCATGTCCGGGAAGCCGGACACAGCATCAACATCAGTCCTAAAGCAACTATGACCGCCTTATTAGGTTGCGAATTAAAAATTAATCCTCTTCGTTTCATAACATTAAATTTGAGGTTTAAAAATAGTATTAAATTCTTGTTCTCTAAAATTTGTTGAGGCATAAAGATACCTCTCACTCAGTATTGATTCCTTTTCCATAAGCACCAAAGGTTGTTTATTATATGAATAATTTTATATACAGTTTCGGAAGAAGTCACGCATATCACGGCGTCCGAGAAAAAGATGGTTTTCCACTGTACGGCAACTCAATTCTAATTCGGAGGCTATCTCCGGAGAAGATTTATCCTCAAAACGATTTAACGTATAGATCAGCCGTCGCTGTTCGGGCATGGCTGCCAACCGTGTCCGTTCCATCGCCATCAAATCATCAGCAATGATTTTCTCTTCAGTATCATTGGAAGAAGTGACAGTAAAATCATAGAGGTAACTATCTATCTCCTGCTTTTTATAATAACGACGGATATAGTCGGTCACTAAATTGCGTGCGATCGTAAAAAGGAAGTATTTTACTGTATCCGGACGGAGCATCTGTTTGTAATCCATCAGACGCACAAATACATCTTGAGTTAAATCCTCCGCTTCATAACGGTGAGCAATCCGATAGGTAATATAGTTTAAGATTACCTGATGATATTCCTCGTAAGAACGGGTGATAATGTTGTCGGAAGTGTAAGCTGTTGTCTCCATAATACTATCTTTTTCGGTTTTGAACACGATGCAAATATAAAGGCAATTCCGGAGAATGATTTCAAAAAACAAGGGAGATGAATCTCAACGCATCTAGGTAGACTTTATTTTATTTAAGCAAATGAATTACAATCACTTACACACTTTTTAAACGGAGTCTCACTTTATAAAATGAGACTCCGTTTGGGCATAATAAGCAGACCGATGGTTCACATCTCATCAATTTGAGCAAAGTAACCTGGGAAATAAAAAGCCTTTGGTTATTGTCACTTATCACCTTGGCAGGACAAGTGTCTTATAATTAAAGCAGTAAGGGTGATAATAGATGGTGATAATAAGGTGATAATAGAATAGTTATTGATTTCTATTATCACCTGTTTTTGATAAACGATCTATTTATTCAATTGATTATCAGGTGTTAGACAGACTATTCAAGGGTAACGTCTACCAATGTTAAAAACACCATTTTTGCCATGAATGTACGTTGTTTACGCCCAATATTGTTCTATGTAAGCTGCATGTATTAAGACAAAGGCTGGGAAGCTTAACATACAAACAAGGCTTGACTAATATATTCAGGTGCTTTCATGTATTCATTTCACGTACGTGAACCGTTCAGCTCATGTACGTAAGCCCAATGAATCACGTACATGAACCGATGGAATCACATACATGAAACGATCTCTTGTTACTGACCGAATACATTAATCTTACCTGCATAATATCTTAATGAAGGGAGCACATTTACTATTCATCTTTAGCCGTTCCTCCGATACTGCGAATATACTCGTTCGGAGTAACTCCGGTACTTTTCTTGAATGAACGGAAGAAAGAAGCACGTGAACTGAAGCCGCATAGTTCGGCCAATGCTGTCAATGTATAACGGGAGTAATCATTATCCTCTACCATTTTCTTGAACTGGGCAACCCGATACTCATTTATAAAGTCATAGTATGACTGATTAAGATATTGATTGAGCAGATAGGACAAGGAATGGGAAGAAGTATGCAATGCGGCGGCAAGTTCTCCCATTTTCAAGTCGGGATTAATATAAGGTTTTTCTTTCTCCACATAAGCAACAAGCCTGTCATGAAGTTCTTTACATTCGGCTTCGCTCATACGGTTGGCCTTATATTTTTCTTCTGCAGGATGTGGTTCCGCCGTCTTTTCTTCTTCCTCTTCTTCTTCGGATGAGATCTCGTGTACTTCCGTGACCAATGGAGCAGATTTCCGCACATAATATCTCACCAGAACAACGATCAGAATAATCGATATAGCGAGAATCACCCATCCCCACCAAGGAATCATCGGCTGCACAGTCACCTTATAAATGGCCATTGATTGTTCATTGCCCGGAATACGTACACAGAATGTGTATGTCCCGGAAGAAAGCCCATAATACGATACTTCACTCTGTGCTGTCAGCAACTTCCAGTCACTGTCCACTCCCTCCAGTTTATACTCATATAACAAGGCAGAAGGTAATCCATATGCAAAATCGGTAAAACAGAAAGTAAGATTGTTCTGATTATACTTCAAAGACGATTTATTGATAGAAACTCCATTAGCCAGAATATCCGTAAAGACAATCGGACGGACCTTTCCACGTACCTCATCTACCTGTTTCGGATCTACATAGATCAGCCCCTTGGTATTGCCAAACCACAACAGTCCTCTTTCATCTTTATAAGCCGCTCCGTTAGTGAAAGTCGGTCCCGGCACTCCGTCATTGAAGGTGAAGGAGTCATACTCTTCTCCTTCTTCCTTAATACGCAACAATCCATCGTTGCAGCCTACCCACAGCCAGCCTTGATTATCTTCTGTTATTGACATCAGCGAGTTATCGGGAAGCGTAGAAAGTACTGATTGATTGCGGAAATGGTCCATCGTTAAGGTAGAAGTAAACAGACTGCCTTTCTCACGGATAAAGTAAAGGTTATGTTCTGCATCTTCATAAATAGTACGTACTTTATCTTTGTGTACAAATCCTTCCGGAAACACATTGGAACGAAGGCTTTGTGAGGCCGGATCATAGATGCACATACCGGTTTCTGTAGCAATCCATCCTTTTCCGGTAGAGTCAAAACTTACTTCATACACATTTCCTTCGGGCAACTGAGAGTTGGTGCTGGTGAAGTTTTTGATTTGCTTTGTCTGCCCGTTGTAACAGAATAGTCCCTGCGAGGTGCCAATCCAAAGATTTCCCCTGTTATCCGGTTTTACACAGAAGATATGTCCTTTCTGGAAGAGTTCCGTATCACCTTGTGTAAAGTATTTGAGAGATAACGTCTGCGGATTTAATACCATCATACCACCGCCATACGTACCGATATAATATTCACCTTCATAGAAGCAAATGGTAAGGATCAGATCGGACGTAAGAACCGGTTTCACGAAACTTTTCACTATGCCGGTAGCTTCGTTAATATAGAACAATCCGTCACGCGAACCAATCACTTTCTCCGGTCCCCGGTTTACGAACGAACGAATTGATAAATTGGCAGAGTTAAACTGAGGAGGATAAGCGTACGTACGGAACAGTCCGTTTTGATACAGTGAATAATCCAATCCGGCTTGGAAATGTCCTACCCAGACTGCACCCCTGTCATCCACCAGTAGTGAGTAGATAGAATTACTGCGAATCCCTTCTTTATCATTCACATCATGGAAAAAGCGGCGAACCACTTTCCGGTCTTTGTGAGAAAGGAAATGAACCCCATTTCCATCTGTAGCGATGTACACCGTCTCCTTTCCATCACCGGAAATATCAGATATCACATCACATCCCAAAGAAACCGTATGGGCAAATGTCTGTTTCGGGATATCGAAACAGACGACTCCCTGACTCATTGTACCCAGATACAGCGTTTCACCTATGCGGGTCAGACAACGGAAATAATCGGCTTCGGGAACATTCTCTCTGAAATGCCAGGAATTGATCTGACCATCTTTCAGCGAATAAGAAAATAACCCTTGCACTGTTGCCAACCAAAGGACACTCTTATCTTCATTCAGGCAGAGGTCCATGATCCGGTTACAGGCTGCCAGCATATTTTTATCGGTCTGTACCTGAAGCAACTGACCGTCTTTCTGAATAAACAGTCCTCTCTCCGTACCTATATAAAGTACATCTCCATCTGCCAACAAAGCATTGACGGCACAGTCGATCTTCTCGGGAACGATTCTCTGCAATTCACTACCGGAGCGATTCAGCCGCCAGAGTCCGATTCCATTTCCGATCCATAGTTGCTTGTTATCGGTTTCTGTAATACAGTTCACCCGTTTCTTTCTTCCCGAATCTACTCCGCGGAATTCGAAATGCTTCACCTTCACACCGTCAAAACGGTCGAGGCCGTTGTCTGTCCCCAACCAGATGAAACCTTCCGAGTCTTTATAAATAGCATTCACCAACAAACCGGAAAGGCCGTCGGACATAACGACATTACGAAACATATAGGGTTGTGCCTGCAAGTTTTCCCCGCAAACCCAACACATTATTATAAGAACCAAATATTTAATCGTGCTTTTCACCTGCCAACGGGCTTTATCATATTAAACATGTGACAAACATACACAAAAATCTCCAAAAGAGAGCGGTTCCTTATCTAAAAAGTCGCCTCTCCGTATTTGCTGATGCTAATAGACAAATACGAAGAGGCGGAAGTATTTACTCAATGCACCCGAATAATTTATTCGTGCCTGTTCATTAAATTAAATCAATCTTGTAAATCCCAATACACTACATAACGCTGGTGATGCAAATCATAAAGCGGACGGATCACATCTCCTTGCTCCGTAGTAAATTTCAAGTCTTTTCCCACACGGTGCAATGTTCGTTCGGGGTGTTTCACGTCTATTTTCAATGATGTACGCAGATCGGCAGGAACATGAAAATTATAAGTATAATAATCGTTGTAAAGAGCAGGATCAGAGAAGGGAGCAGGTGCCTGCATTCCTTCCGTTCCCCGTTCTCCGGCAAGTACTAACGGTCCATACAGCAAAGCTACTTTATTCGGATTATCGGGAGTAGCTTCCAGTTCGATCTGCATGGGATAAGTGGCCGCAATACGGTCACCATCTTTCCATTCACGGGTAATAGCAATATAAGAACCCGGTTTCTGTTTCACTGACACCTTTTTACCATTCACAAGTACTTTCACATTTTTACTCCATGAGGGATATCTCAAATAAATAGTAGTATGCCTTGGCTTTTCTGCACGAAGAGTGAGCCGAGTAGTCTCTTCCTTCGGAAAATCGGTTTCCTGAAGAAGCGTCAGTCCTTTTTCTTTCCAAGTCACTTGGGAAGGAATAAACAGATTCACATAGATGCCTTTATCATTATGGTAATAGATGGCTTCTCCATATTTGGCATGATTCTCAAATCCACTGCCTACACAACACCAGAAAGAATTTTCTTTGGTGCTATACAGTTTATGAGAGCCGGAAAGTAACGGAAGGAAATAAGTTACCATCCCTGTTTCCGGGTCTTGCTGTCCAAGGATATGATTGTATAATGCTCTCTCGTAGTAATCGGCAATAGAAGAATCACCGGTCCAGCAGAAAAGATGGCGACTAAGTTTCAACATATTGTAGGTGCAACATGTTTCACCGGTATAACCAGTCAAGTGTTTAGAGCATTTCTTCGGGTCGAAAAAATGCTCTTTATCACTGCTGCATCCCGGAGCAAAGGTGTGATGGTCAATCATGGTATGCCAGAAAAACTCTGAAAGTTTTTTACTCGTCTCATTCTGTGTCAATTCATAGTTGCGAGCTTCTGCAATTACTTTCGGGATAAATGTATTTGTATGTTTGGTTCCCAAATCATCCCGAAGTTCTTTCAGTGGGTCGATCACGTCATTATGATAGAAATATTCCGCCAACCAACGATAACGCTCGTCGCCTGTGATGGCATATAAATTATAAAATGATTCGTTGATTCCCCCGAACTCATTACGTATCATTAACCGGCGTGTCTCTTCACTAAGCGGTTTCAGTTTGTTATAAGCCCAGTCGCCCATTTTGGTCACCACACTCAAAGCCTGCTGATTATCTGCATATAAGTATTGGTCTATCAGACCGGAATAAAGTTTATGCAAGGTATACCAAGGTGCCCAGACACTCTTTCCCTGAATATTGCGGTTGATCAGTTCTTCGGGATATGCGCTCAAATATCCTCCTTTAAGTGCATTCTGCACTTCGGTCAATCCATTTACAAGGCTATCTCCTTTAAGTTTGAAAATCTCACTTCCGGTAGCAGCGTACATCAATGCGTAAGCTGAAAGCAAATGTCCGGTAGTATGTCCGCGAAGTTCGCAGTCCAGAGATTCCCAGCCACCGAGTTTTTTTACAGTCATATAGCCGCCTTCACGACCTGCAAAGACACCGGCATTGGTCCGGAAGCTATGTAACAGACGATTCACATCAAGAGAAGTCATCCATGCCGAATCCCGCAACATATTATCACGAAAACGACTCGCTAAGAGGCGGACATCCTTTAAATCAAAACTCTGTACCCGAATTGGAGCCACTGTCTCTTTTTTCATTTTTCCCTGATGCTGACCGGGGTATACAGACTGGGCGGACATCATAGTCGACACTGCCAACCATGCTATTACAACTAGATTTTTCTTATTCATAATCATTCTTTGTATCCTTTTCAATAAGATACGAATAAGCGCTGTTCAACACTCAATACAATGAAATTAATTCTGATTGATCGTTCCGTAAGCTTTCGTTTTATTCCATATTATTGATAAATAAAGAAACTTCGTTCTATCGGCTCTGCTGTCTGTACCTTTCCCGCCAGCCCATATTGCCAGGCAACTACTGTCACCTTCAACGGATATTTACTGCGAGGAGGTATCGGAGTAAATACAAGTTTGTTTCCGTCGATTTCCGCAGGGCCTTCTTTCACATAATAATATACAGGCAGTCCGCAATCGGAAGTAGCCCGAAGAGTGACGGACTCCACCCCTGCCTTCACATCCCCAATGCCAGGGAAAAGTATATACTGTCGTTTCCCCTCCGTGTTACGGTAAGGAATCCGGAAACTAAGTTCCTGCACTGTACTTTTATATTGATTATCACCGTCATGACTCGCCAAGAGGCAGATGTCTCCTGTGCGACGCTTATTATACATTCCCATGCGGTAGAAACGAACAGTAAAAGTAGTATCATTCACCTTCTGTACCGGTCCGCAGATGCGGGTTATTTCGGGAAAGGTCGATGAATGTTCGTCGGAGATGGTTGTATGCAGACTATCCGTAAATACAGCTTTCAGATGAAAAGTAAGTCCATCTTCCTCCGGCAGGAAACGGGCGGCAACTTTCACATGAGACTTCGGGTGATATGCAAGAAGGCTGTTCTCTTGTACAAAACCAAGATATTGCGGTTTTTTCCTTCTTTCCTGACGATAACGTTCTTCTGTCATGTCAGCCATCTCTTTATCGAAATACCAGAAGGCATCATGCGGATCGCCTTTGTATTGTTTGAAGGGAGCTGCTTTAGCACGTCTCTTTTGGTCAGGATGCCAACGCTCGGCAAGCCATCCGTTTTCCGGATTCAATTTCTTCAGCATCACGGGCTTATCTACATCATACGTTTCCGGCAATCGGTACTCCATGGCTTTCTTCAGAAACAATGCAAGGTATACTGCCGTACGGTCTGCAATATCAAAATGTCCGCGCCCAGTATCACAAAGAAACGAGATGCAACTCCGGGGATACATCAGGCGAAACGCCAATGCCGGATTTACGCGATCTTCCCACCATTCATATTCTCCTTCGATCATCAAGCCGGGAATGCCGTCAATAGTACGTTTCCCCCACTCCATGTTATCACGTCCATATCCGGTAAGATTAGTACGCGGTGCGTCTCCATGAAAGGATATGACAGCCAATGTCCGTTCGGGATTCCATGCTGCAAAATTCCAAGGATAAGTTGCCATCGCCGAATGTCCGAAAGGAACAATCGGAACGTATTTTAATTCATTGTAACCGCTGATAGCGGCAAAGTCCTCCAACATCTGCTCAAATGCCCTCTGACTTCCGGCAGATACATCCCATTTCTGGTCCCAGCCCGGAGTAATCCAGATCAAGCCCATACCTATTTCGGACATTTTCTCCCGAAACAGAAGATTCTCAAACAGGGTTTCCTCTGTCATATTGTGAGTACCTATCATCACACCTCTTACCTGGGCACAATCGGAAGGTATCCATAGGAATGCCTGTGGATGATCATCAGTTTCGTTAGAAATAATGCCGGGTATCTGTACAGACCACTGCCATTCCGCCGCTATACATTCCGGCCATAACATAAACACTAATATTCCAAATACTAAAAATCGAAGTAGTTTCATGTTCCATTCATTTATCGTTATTTTATGTAATACGTAACGAAACCAAAGTATACTCAACCGAAAAATATAAAAAAACTATTATTATAGGAACTCTTTCATCGACAATTTCACAAAAACGTCGTATCTTTATTCTCAATTAAGAAAGGAGTGATATGGATTTACGTACAGCAAACGTAACTAGATATATTCTTCCCCTGCGGGAAGGCGGATCATTGCCGGCTTTGGCTGAAGCTGACGATGAGTTCAAATATGTCGTAAAATTCAGAGGAGCAGGGCACGGAACCAAAGCCCTTATCGCTGAATTGATCGGAGGAGAAATAGGCCGTACTCTGGGCTTCAGAGTACCGGAGATCATCTTCCTGAATTTAGATGAAGCTTTCGGCCGAACGGAAGCAGATGAAGAGATACAGGATTTACTGCAATGGAGCCGTGGATTGAATATCGGTTTGCATTTCTTGTCCGGAGCGTTGACCTTCGATCCTGTCGTACATCAAGTGGATGGTAAAACCGCCTCACAGATTGTGTGGATGGATGCTTTTCTGACAAATGTGGACCGTACCATCAAGAATACCAATATGCTGATGTGGCATAAAGAATTATGGCTGATCGATCATGGAGCTTCCCTTTACTTCCAACATAGCTGGACCAACTGGCAGAAACAGGCACTCACCCCATTCGTGCAGATAAAAGATCATGTTTTATTGCCATTTGCCGACCAACTGAAAGAAACAGATATGGCATTCAGACAGTTACTAACCTCCGATAAGATACGGGAAATAGTCAATACCGTCCCCGACGACTGGTTGAACTGGACGGAAGGACAGGAAACTCCACAAGACCTGAGAGATATTTATATTCAATTTTTAGAGGAAAGGATCAAGCATTCCGAACTATTTGTAAATGAAGCGCAACATGCAAGAAAGGCACTTATATGAATACGCAACCATTCGTTTCGTTCCCAAAGTAGAACGTGAAGAATTTATCAATGTAGGTATTGTACTGTTCTCCAAACGATGCAAATACCTCAAATCACTTTATACGATAGATGAGAATAAACTGAAACTGTTTTCTTCCGAACTGGATATGAATTGTCTGAAAGAAGGACTGCATGTCTTCGACAGGATTTGTTCGGGTAGTAAGGAAGGGGGAATGATAGCAAGCATGGATGTCCCCGATCGTTTCCGGTGGCTGACCGCTGTAAAAAGCTCATGTATACAAGTATCCCGCCCGCATCCCGGATTTTCCGAGGATTTGGATGCTACCTTGGAGCGTTTGTTCAAAGAATTAGTGCTTTAAATGATCAATCATGGAATTTATCAAGATAACAGAGCAACCATCGCTCTATGATGACCTCGACAAGAAGTCGGTAAAAGAGATTCTGGAAGATATCAATACTGAAGACCATAAAGTAGCAGATGCCGTGCAGAAAGCAATCCCACAAATAGAGAAACTGGTCACATTAATTATTCCCCGAGTAAAAAAAGGTGGGAGAATATTCTATATGGGAGCCGGAACAAGCGGACGTTTAGGTGTACTCGACGCTTCCGAAATACCTCCGACTTTCGGTATGCCTCCCACCGTAGTTATCGGACTAATCGCCGGAGGAGATACCGCCTTGCGCAATCCCGTCGAGAATGCGGAAGATGATATGTCCCGCGGATGGGAAGAGTTATTGCAGCATCATATCAATAGTGAAGATACAGTCATCGGAATTGCAGCATCCGGCACCACTCCTTATGTGATCGGAGCCATGCATACAGCACGGGAACACGGAATACTGACCGGCTGCATTACCAGTAATCCAAATTCGCCGATGGCTACCGAAGCTGATGTACCGATAGAAGTTATTGTCGGTCCGGAGTATGTGACAGGAAGTTCTCGGATGAAATCGGGTACTGCTCAAAAGATGATTCTGAATATGATCAGCACTACTATCATGATTGAACTGGGACGCGTGCAAGGAAATAAAATGGTCAATATGTAATTGAGTAACCAAAAACTCATTGATCGGGGAACGCGCATGATCATTGAAGAACTCCATCTGGACTACGAAAAGGCTGAGGCACTTCTGTTGCTACACGGTTCGGTTAAGTCTGCGATAGAGGCCTATCGCAGACACAACTCTACTCAGCAAGAGTAAAATGCAGTGCAGCACCACCGGAGGACTTTAACTTCAAAGTTAGCTTATCTCCGGCTTTTATCTTCTTATGAGTAGTACGAACCTTTGTACGTGTATTCAACTTGTCGTCATCTTCATACAAGTTGACTATATACTTCGTTCCCGGTTTCAAAAAATCCGTGGTTAACGTAATGGTACGCGCTTCTGTATTTGTCATTGCTCCCACAAACCATTCTTTTCCGGAACGACGAGCCTGCACAATATATTCACCTATTTCTCCATCTAATGCACGACTTTCATCCCAAACAGTCGGGATGGCTTTCCAGAACTCCAGTTCCTCCTCACCTTTATACATAGCAGGATTATCATACCAAAACATAAATTGCAAAGGACTGTAATATACGGCTGCCATTGCCAATTGATGTGCTTTGGTGTTTTTCACGCGACTATTAAAATAACAGAGTGTATAATCTCCTGCGCCTGCCAAAAAACGAGTATAAGGGAGAATGGTATTGTGTGTCGCATCCGGCATCTCTTCATTTCCACGGATACCTTCTTGCGTCATCAAATTGGGATAGGTACGACTGAAACCGGTTGGACGATATTCATCATGAATATCCACCATCATTTCATATTCCGCACATTTACGGACTGCATCATGTAGCCACGTACTCCAATGCTGATTACCTATCTGTACAAAACCGAATTTAATTCCTTTCAATCCCCATTTTTTATACAATGGCAATAAAGAATCTAGCTGTTGAACCAAAGCACGTTGATTGACATAGACCATTAATCCAATGCCTTTAGATTCTGCATATTTACATAAAGCAGAAATATCAAGATCTTTATCCGGAGAAACCGTAGTAGCATCCGAACTCATTTTCATTTCCGGGCCATACCATCCTGCATCCATATGTACATATTGAATGCCACGTTCCGCTGCAAAATCAATGGCTGCTTTTACTTTCTCCTGTTTTAAGTCTCCAGAACGGAATACTTTCCCAGGCTTAATCCAAGAAGTATCTGATATCCGACAAGGAGTATTTAAATTCAAAGCCAAATCATTATGATTGATCAAATCGACCGGACGTTCGGCAGCCATAATGACACGCCAAGGGGTACTGTAGGGAGAAATAATGTCAACGCTGCTATACAAGCTAGTTTCCAGTGTTGAAGGCTTCTCTGCAGACAAACGGAATTTTCCACGAGCATAATCCACCATCTCCGCTTCCAGTAATGCAACAGTCAATCCATCTGGCAGTTTCATAGTCAAAGGGCGTTCACTTTCCTCTTTTCCCCACCCTGACAGGGGACGAAGCTCATAAGGACCTTGTGCCCAACGTTCATAGTAAGCCATTGTACCTTCAGGCATTGTGAAACTTGTCCGTTCACCTGTAATATGTAAAAATAGCCCATTGGTCGTTTCCGGAAAATGATAACGGAATGCCACTCCTTCGTTATAGGCACGGACGATAATATTCATAAAGTAGTTTTTACGTTTGTCGTAACCGCCTTCAGTCATCCCTTGTCCCTCACCTTTACGAAACTTTAAAGTCATTTCATTATAACAGTCCCGAACTTCGGCACGTTCTCCATATACAGGTTTCCATGTTGCATCGTTTTTCCGATGATCAGTATCCGTTAATTTCAGATTCTCGCACCAAAAATAGCAAGTATCATTTGGTACTCCCAATGCCGATTCAAACAATTGATTCTCTACCTGTACACCAAGTTCACCCTCCTCCACTACCGGACGATTCTTATATGTCAGCGTATAATACATTCGTGCATTATCCTCTCCGAACGAACGCTGGTAAAAGGTGAACCGATACGCTCCGTCTGGGGAAGTCAGTTCCCGGCGGGTTTCTGTCATCACATTCTGTGCCTTTGTCAGTGTCGGTATTACCAACAGTAAAAGCAAGATACTTTTCTTCATTCTATTTAAATTCATGTTTATCCGTTTTTCCAATATATACGAACGAATTAATTATTATACTCAATCTGTCTCCCAAAGAAACACTACTTCTCAATTCTTTTTATAAAAGTCTCTTTTCTTTCATACATTTCTGCAAATATAAACAAACATCTTGCAAAAATAAGCACAACATCACATTCAAAAAGCAGCTACTTTTGCATCAATTCATATAAATAATAAATAAAACCATGAACGAATTATTTAGTATTGCCGGTAAGGTAGCTGTAATTACCGGAGCAGGTGGTGTGTTGGGAGGAAATATCGCCCAGCACTTTGTACAGCAGGGAGCAAAAGTTGTAGCTATCGACATCCGTCAGGAACAACTGGACAACCGTGTAGCAGAACTTAAACAATATGGTCAGGATATTATCGGTATTATTGGAGACGTGCTGGACATCGCCAGTCTGGAAAAAGTAGCGGAAGAGATTGTTGCCCAATGGGGACAGATTGATATTCTGTTGAATATTGCCGGAGGCAACATGCCGGGAGCCACTCTTGAATCGGATCAGAACTTCTATGATATGGACATTTCCTGTTGGGAGAAAGTGACCAGTCTGAATATGAACGGTACAGTCTATCCGTCTATGATCTTTGGTAAAGTGATGGCAGAGCAGAAAAAAGGTTGCATTATCAATGTGTCTTCTATGGCTGCTTATAGTGCCATCACCCGTGTGCCGGGGTATTCGGCTGCAAAAACAGCTGTAGCTAACTTTACACAATGGCTTGCCAGTGAGATGGCTCTGAAATATGGTGACGGCATCCGTGTAAATGCCATTGCTCCCGGTTTCTTTATCGGCGATCAGAACCGTCGCGTACTTATCAATCCGGATGGCTCGCTGACTGACAGAAGCAAAAAGGTTTTAGCCAAGACACCGATGAACCGTTTTGGTGATATTAAAGAATTGAACGGTGCCGTACAATTTTTGTGTAGCGAAGCTGCCAGTTTTGTAACCGGTGCAATGTTGCCTATCGACGGTGGATTCAGTGCATTCAGCGGCGTATAAAGAGAAGAAACTATGATGGAAAAAACATGGAGATGGTTTGGCAAGAAAGACAAGATTACCTTGCCAATGCTCCGGCAAATAGGTGTGGAAGGGATTGTTACAGCTTTGCACGACATACCGAACGGAGAAATATGGACAATAGAAGCGATTAATGATCTGAAATCCTATATAGAATCATACGGACTGCGCTGGTCTGTAGTAGAAAGTTTGCCCGTATGCGAAGCGATCAAATATGGTGGGTCAGAACGTGAACAGTTGATAGAGAACTACAAAGTAAGCCTTACCAATCTAGGTAAATGTGGAATAAAAACTGTTTGCTATAACTTTATGCCAGTCATCGACTGGATACGTACAGACTTGCAGTACCTCTGCCCTGACGGTACTAGCTCATTGTATTATGACCGTATCCGTTTCGCCTATTTCGACATGAAGATACTGGAACGGGAAGGGGCTGAAAAGGATTATACGGAAGAAGAACTTCATAAAGTTTCCGAACTGGATCAAGTGATCACCGAAAAAGAGAAGGATGATCTGATTGATACCATTATCGTTAAGACACAAGGATTTGTCAATGGGAACATCAAAGAAGGAGACAAAGAACCGGTCGTCCTTTTCAAACGGTTGTTAACTTTGTACAAAGATATTAACCGTGACATCCTGCGAGAAAATATGTGTCACTTTCTTTCTGCCATTATGCCGGTTTGCGAAGAATACGGAGTGAATATGTGCGTGCATCCCGACGATCCTCCATTCCAGGTTCTTGGTCTTCCTCGTATCGTCACCAATGAAGAAGATATAGCCTGGTTCCTGAATGCAGTAGACAATCCGCACAACGGACTGACATTCTGTGCAGGTTCCTTGAGTGCCGGCGAACACAATGATACCCGCGAATTGGCTAAGAAGTTTGCTAAACGTACGCACTTTATACACCTACGCAGCACAGCCGCCATGCCGGGTGGAAACTTCATTGAAAGTTCTCACCTGGCAGGAAGAGGACATATCATTGACCTTATCCGAATCTTTGAGAAAGAAAATCCGGGATTACCTATGCGCATTGATCACGGGAGAATGATGCTGGGAGATGAAGACAAGGGGTATAATCCAGGCTATTCTTTTTATGGACGTATGCTGGCACTGGCGCAAGTAGAGGGTATGATGACGGTAGTGGATGATGAAATAAAACGTCAGATGAAATTATGATTCTCTTTCACCAGACATTGATGCAAAAAAGAAGGGAGAAGTCATATTTAACATCTCCCTTCTTTTTATCTATCATAGCAATAATCAAATTCTCTTTGAAACGATTTATTTCTTTTGTCCTTCTTGGAAATCCGGTATACGTTTTACATCCGCACCTTTCATTACACCTTTTTTAATTGCTTCATTGGTTTCTGAAATTTCTTTCTTAACACGCTTATAATATTCTTTAGTCAGTCCTTTCTCCACAGCTTCAGACTCTGTAGCCGCCCAGAAGTACTGGTAATCCATCAGCATCAAGTCAGGAGCAACCACCTTAAAGAAAATACTATCTCCTTCAAATTTTTCACGTAAATCACCTAAATAAATAGTGTCTGCCGGATTTACTTCTTGTGTACTTGCATTTTTTTGTGAACTACTGCTACCACAAGAGGCTAACAATAAGCCTCCAAATAACGAAATAAAAATTAATAATTTCATATATCTATCATTTATAATATAAAACATGCTCAACGGTTCAATTATCAGGATCAGAATATCATCCTGTAACAGAGTGCACAAAAATAGTAATTTATAATATCATAATGATCATTTTTCTGTTCTTTTTCTATATTTTCCTACAAATTACTTGAGTAATACGTTAATTACTCCCTAAAAATGCTTCACACATACTTATATCATATCACCACTTTATCTATCCCTTTCTACTTTTTCCAATCGGAAAGCACTGAGACATAACTTTTGTCCGGCCTTGTCAACACGTAAACGCAATACACAGGCACCAGCCGAAAGTGAAAGTTCGCCAAGTTTTGTTTCTTTCCACTTTTTAGAAGAAGGGATCGAAGACGAGATTTCTAATCCCTGATCAGAGGCCATTGCTACATGTGAAGAGGAATTTGCCGAATAAGTAAGATAAACAGCGTAAGCTCCACTTTTAGGGATATTAACAGTATAATTCATCCACTCGCCGTCTTCTACCTGAACCACTACGTATTTATTATCTATTTTCTGTAATTCAACTGCTCCATCCGGACGATACTCATTTCCACGTACTGTCCCTATATTATGATAGGTATGCCCTTCAGGATTTTCTGATATACAATAATAATCATAATCAGCAGCCAAAATTGTACTGGGCAATTGATGCAAACCGGAAACTCGCTTACCTGTAGAAAAAGTAACCGGATCACCTGCCATCCAAGGGGTCAGTCGCTTAGTTAAAGTCCCCCAACCAGTCCACTCATAAAACCAATTCGGGGCTACTCCCCAATTCTCACATCCATAACGTTCTATCATATAATCACGATAACGCTGTAACCAGGTATATTTTTCAGCCGGTAATCCACTACGCACCGCATAATGTGCCAATGCCATTTCTCTGGTTCCTCCTGTCCCGGCAACATCTCCCCGTCCATGAGAGGAGATATTCACAGACTCCCAACGTCCGCTACGACTTTTTATCTGGAGATATTTCCCGTTATCAAATGTGACTTCATTCATATCCTTTGTTAATCCTGTTGGCTCCCAAGGTGTTTCCTGTTTTTTGTAAGATTGAATACTTGACAGGTTATAACGATAACTCCATTCTAGCCCGAGCAATAAACGATTGTCCAAACTACTATATAAAGAATCCCCCTGATTCCATGCCATTTCTGCAATAGCAACATAATTGTGCAACCCGGCTAATACATGTCCCTGATCACGACTAGATTCCTGACACTGACCATTAGGATAAATATAATATTGAAGCTGTTCGTCATAACCATAATCCTGAATATCATTCTTCCGTTGTAACAATTTATAATCAATCATAGTAGGAGAAACATGAATGGGTTGATCGCTGGAAATAGCCGGTCCTGAAGGATATGGCAAATCATCTTTACGATGTTTCATTCCCAGTAAATAGCGATAAGCACGGTCATACATTATCTCATTATCAAGATAGATAGCCATTGCCATCATACTGCGTGCTGCAAACAATCCTTGATTACCGAAACGCGCTGCATCAAAATTATAGATATTCCAATAAAAAGTTACTCCATTTTTTGTATCATCCAGATAATTAGCATATTTAGCAGAATAATTTTCCGTATTACTATACCCCGGATAAACCAGCATATCTTTGAAACGTTGCTGATCTTGCCGTGTCCATCCAGAATAATCTCTCATCATTTCAGCCGCATCAATCAACAAATAAATTTTCCCATTATCCAACGGTCCTGTACCACGGCTACTAGTATTAGTATAATAAGAATTTGCATTCAAATATTCTACAGCCTTACGTGCATAGGCTTCTTCTCCTGTCAAGTGCCAAAGAAGAGCTAAATCATGAGCACGACGCCCATCCACCCCGATTGTAGCATTAAATCGCCCTTCCTTTATTTGCTCTCCACGATTCACCACAGGTGCATCAAGTGATGAATAAGAAGACTCCTTCAATTTCAAAAAGGTAGAATAATAAGGTTCTTGTCTGGCCTCTACCATTGCTTTCATACGATCGAGGTCACCTTGCGTATAAGTAATACCCGGATGAACAAAACGACGTTGTGACTGAGCTACATCACTTGTAAAAACAATATTTTCCACATGAGGTCCTACATATATGCGTGCCATATCTGAAGTCTTATACCACCGAGGTTTGTCCGGCATATTATCATCAATCAATTTTCCATTTATTTTCAAATTTTCAAAACGTATGTTCTTTACCTTACGTTTTTCATCATATCCTTCAATAATAGAAAGTTCCGCATTCTCTCCGGTATAGGATATATTCTTAAACAATACGTTCTCAATTCCTCTTCCGGGAGCAGTACAGTATTTTTCATTATAAAAGATACGTAAATTGACAAGTTGCCCCTGACGGAAATTCTCAACACGGATGTCCTCAAAATGAACATTGCGTATTAAATTGTTATCACCTGCATTAATAGCCATACATCCTTGATAATCGACTTGTTTCTCTCTATGATCCAATATATCAATATTAATATAATTCAGATCTTCCAAAACTTCGGGAGCTTTAGAATTACCATGAATTCCAATAAAAATAGGATGGGCTACATCTGCCCAAAGAGTGGAATTCTGCATTGTTATATTCCGACAACCTCCTTCAAATCCCAAACGAGTGCCATAAACAGTTGTACAATCATCTGAGTTACGGCAGAAGACACCATCAAATAATACGTTATTGCTCGCAAAAACATTCATGCCATCTCCCCACCCATAATAACTAATACTTTTGACATTACGGATAGTAACATTTTCCGACCCTCCTGTCGCACATTGAGTAGCAACAATTCCTTCTACATAGACATCTCGGGAATTCGCAATACGAATACCT
The DNA here is from genome assembly GCF_019052485.1 of Bacteroides sp. MSK.20.82. Taxonomy (NCBI): domain Bacteria; kingdom Pseudomonadati; phylum Bacteroidota; class Bacteroidia; order Bacteroidales; family Bacteroidaceae; genus Bacteroides; species Bacteroides sp. MSK.20.82. The sequence continues at coordinate 336,537 of NZ_JAHQUN010000001.1, read as the reverse complement.
CCTTTTATAGAATAATCGATAATTCCTCTTCCTAGCAATTTTACATCATGTACGTTTTCGATTAGGACACGCCCCATTAAAACAGCTCCTCCTGCCAGATACACAGTCTTACCAGATGGCACTCTCAATTCCCCATTTTTTACTGTATGTATTCCAGGACCAAAGTAAATTACTTCCGGATTATCTTTGTCCGGAATCGTTCTTTCCGGAGATCCTGTAAATAAGTGAAGATTATGAAAAATATCCCCATTTACTTCTACTGACAAATTTCGAGGATGCTCTAATGTAAAAGTTACTGTATTACCATCGATCTGAAATGGGATATCATACGAGAGAGGACGGACTTTTGCCGTCTGTACTTCTCCCAAATTATAGGTTACGGCTACTTCCACTTTTCCTGTAAAATCAAAAATTGCCATCGAAGCATTTTCTACATAATGTCGTGTATCTCTTACCTCATCCACCTTAATCAGATAAGAAGATAAGGTATGCCAGACTCCATCTTGCAAACGGACCTTAACCGTAAAATCACTATTTAAAGCAACTCCTGCGGGAGCCTTCCAGGTTGCAAGCGTGTCTTTAGCAAAGATACAAGTTGCACCACCTAATAATGCAGCTAATAATAAGAACCAATATTTCTTCATGATATTACCGAATAAAATTCTTTTATAGTATTACGAACAATAAAGACGATTCACCTATTCTCTATCAAAGATATTTATGAAAACTCGCAAAACAACAATCGTTCAATTAAAACAATGATATGTTTATTCATCTAACAATGATTCTTATTGTACAGCCAACAACGTCAATTCGGTGGTTATTCCAGATTGCACCGCTTTTCCGTCAATCACTATCTTACAGGGGGCAGAAGAAAGAATATACCATTTTCCCTGCTTCTTTTCGAGCAGCACATTAGCAGCCTCCGAAGTCTGGATACTGATACTGGATGCAATCAGTTGCGTTCCGTTCCCTATAAACAGCGTCCGGTTTCCCGCATATTCGTTACTGATTACGGCATAGTCCGCTTTCACTTTCATTCCCTGATAGGTTGCGGTCTGCGACGAATCCGTCAAAGAGAAAATATGGTCAGTACGCCCGTTTTTACTTTCCACACAGATACCGGCAAAGTCTTTCAAACCGGGCTCTTCCGCATCGAAGTAAGAGACAGATTGAATAGCCGAAGGCTCTTTCTGCGTACTTGGTTCATAAACAGCAACAAAAGGACGGTTCCATGCTTCTCCATGCTGCCGGGCAACGAAGGTGAGCGTAGGCTGCTCCTTTATATTATAAGGCATATGGGGAGTCCGGCTCAATCCTTCGGTCATCGGTGACAGTGCGGTGAACACTTCCCGTTCCGGTTCTCCTTTCATCCAGAGATTCATGGAAATATCATCTCCGCCTTTATCCTTCATATCGATGGTAAAAGTCACTTTCACATCCTGACCGGTGGTAGCCACTTTCTTATCATATAAGTAGGAATAAGCATAAAGATGGGCACCTGCAAAAGCAAGTTCTTCGGTAGGCTGCAAATTCAAGTCCGTGCCGTCGGCAGCCGTTAGTGTCATTGTCTGACCTAGATTATGGTAGAAATAATCGTGCATTTTATCGCCTCCCCGTTCTTTCCGGCTGCGGAATACATCCACATAATACCCTGTCTCCGGACCGGTAGTAACAATGCCCATCAGTCGAGTCTGATCCGCCCTGCTCTCCGGCTCACGGAAAGCTACCTGACTATAGGTGACGGAAGTAAATCCTTTACCCGGTTCCGCCGAAGCCGGAAAACAGGAAAGCAAATCGAAAGAATGATTACTTTTCATCACCGGATAACTGGAAATGCCATCTACACAAACCGTATTATGACTGGGGAATTGAGAGTAATATTCCGCATAGTCCAGACCGCTATACAGAAAAAGTCCGATACCCGCATCCGGTCCCAGCACATATCCTTTTCCATAAAGCTCCATCGAAATGCCATTCGCGTGCATATGATTGCCTTCACTTGCATTGAGAGAAATCATCAGACTGTTGTGCGGATGCATTCCGTTGCGCTGTACCAGCCACGATACGTTGGGGGCATAGAACAGAGGAGATACATAATCCTCAATTTTCCCCGCCTTCACCTTCGGGTCCAGCACCAACGGCTTGTCCTCAAAGAAGGAGTTGACAGAGGCCCGTACATTCTTCTTGCCACTTTTTTCGCTGCCTTCCTCCGGATTCAGACATTTCAGCAAAGCGGTGAAGTAACGTTCCTGCTCTTTCTTTCCGTTTGCCTGCGCATTCTGTATCATCCGGATAAAGAAGTTCGTACTTAAGTAACTTGGATGCGTATCTCCGAAACCACAGATCATCCGGTTCGGAAAAAGATACTGCGGAGTGGCCGCTACGGCTTTTGCCAGCACAGGCATTGCCTTTACCAAGTCATACTGCAGATTATGGTCAAACTGATGGGTGAAGTTCGCGTAGTCATTGATAACTACACTGCTGTATCCCGGACATTCCGCCCATATTCCCGTTTCGGAGTCAAAGCCGTAATCGGCCAACTTGGTCAGACTCCACTGGCGGATGCTCGAACGGTTCATTACGTAGTCAATATAGTATTCGCGTCCTTTCCCGTCCGCATACTCTTCATTATCTTCCAGCACCAGTCCCACGTTCATGATATATCGTGCCTGCAATAAATCCCAGTTGTTATGAGGGACTCCGTTGGTGATAATATTATCCGCCCATTTCTTCAATGCGCCGGCATAAATCATCATCTTATCCGGATAGTTGGATTGCAGATAATGATAGAGAAAGTCATACAAAGGGACAACGATATGCAAAGCATCCTCATGGATCACTTCAAAAGAAGTCAGCCCCACCAGTGTCTGCTGATGCCCGTGATTCAGGTCAACAGGAACATTTCTGTAATAGATTCCCGTCATATAAGTATCGAAAACACCGGCAGCCAGCCGGGCATACTTTTCTTCTCCCGTCATCCAATAGAGGAAAGCGGCGTCACGGGCAATTCCCAGAATCTCACAGTTCAGACTCTCAATATTGCGCCCGGTCTTGGACGGATGCACACTTTCCTGCGGACGGCCTTCCAAGGCATTGTTGCAGAAAGTCACGTTTCCTTCCGCACTATCGTCATAAGGTACTACATCTTCCAGTTTAGGTCGACCGTGCGTAGCGGCCGTCCCTCGTGTTCCGGTATAGCGAACTGTCGGGGCAGGTGCCTTCGCGCCTCCGGCATGGTCGAACACCTCACCTTTCACGTACACTTCCGTTGCATGCGACTTCCAGTACATGGCCAAACGGGATAATAACCAGTCCGGCTGACTTTCCGTACGTCGCGTATATACTTCCGTCCGTTCTTTCAACTTGTTAAAGACATCTTGTGCCCATGCTTCCTTCTTGATCAACTTCCATGTTTCTTTTTTTCCTTCCGGGGTAGTCAGCACTCTCGGATGATCCTGCGGCATCTTCTCCGGCAACGGAATCTCCTGCCCGTGCGCATTCAGGAAAAAAAGCACACACAATCCTAACAAAATTCGTCTCATACTTCCATTTCTTATTTACGTTTGCTACGTATTTAATACGAAAATAAGGAATTATTTACCTAACTGGTATCAGAAAACCCGTTTTTATTTTCACCGGTACGGACTGCCTTCATACTCCGGACATTCAAGTATACTCAAAAAAGATAGCCTGCAAGCATACCACTTACAGGCTATCACAATCCCCTTTTTTCCCTTTGTATCAGGGAGGCAACTTACGTTTCCCCGTCCCCGCCGGAACTCTTGCTGTACATCCTTGCCATCAAGCTATATATACTTCATACAAGGAGCATTTCCCCATTCAGATACAATACCGGCAGGTCCCCATAAGTCACTCCACAATGTTCTTGCGAATCTCCCCAACTATCGTTGGATTCATATGGGTATCCGCCCTTTTTCGATGCGAAGATAATTTTTTTATGCTACTATTATAGTTAACACCGTCTATTAAAAGTGTTAAAAATAAAGATTTCATACCATACTTCTGCAAGCCGGCACCAAAGAAGAATATTTATTTTCTCTAAACAAAGCGTTAATTCCGAACAAAGAATTATATTTGCAGAAATCTAACAATTCTGATACTTATGAAAATACTATCTATCCATGATTTGCAAATAATCAGGAAGAGAGCGGAGCACCATCTTTCATTGCGCGAAGAAAGTAATGAAAAGGTTTCCGAAAAATGTTGCGGGCTGGCGTCCGGAACAGCACACCTCCAGATTCTTATTTGCGGAGGTACCGGTTGTAAAGCCTCTTCCAGTCAGGGCATCACTGAAAATCTTCAAAAAGCCATTGAAAGAAACGGGATAACCGACAAAGTAGACGTCATCACAGTAGGCTGCTTCGGCTTCTGCGAAAAGGGTCCCATCGTAAAGATCATTCCTGACAATACGTTCTATACCCAAGTCACTCCCGAAGATGCGGAGGAAATCATCAACGAACACATCATCGGAGGACGAAGAATCGAACGGCTGCTCTACATAGACCCGAAGACCGAACAAACTGTCAGTGACTCCAAACACATGGACTTCTACCGGAAACAACTCCGCATCGCCTTGCGCAACTGCGGATTCATCGACTCCGAAAATATAGAAGAATACATCGCCCGTGAAGGATACTTCGCACTGGCCGACTGCCTTCTCAACAAACAGCCTGCCGACGTCATCGACATCATCAAACGCTCCGGACTGCGGGGACGTGGCGGTGGCGGTTTCCCCACCGGCTTGAAATGGGAATTTGCCAGTAAGCAGGTATCGAACGTAAAGTACGTTGTCTGCAACGCCGACGAAGGCGACCCCGGCGCCTTCATGGACCGCTCCATCATGGAAGGCGACCCGCACTCTATTGTAGAAGCGATGTGCATCTGCGGTTACTCCATCGGTTCCTCCAAAGGACTGGTCTACATCCGCGCCGAATATCCGCTGGCCATCAACCGGCTCAAAAAAGCGATTGAGCAAGCCCGTGCATTCGGATTACTGGGGGACCACATCCTGGGGACAGATTTCAGCTTCGACATAGAGATCCGTTACGGAGCAGGCGCGTTCGTCTGCGGCGAGGAAACCGCCCTCATCCACTCGATGGAAGGAAAACGGGGAGAGCCGACCCTGAAACCTCCTTTCCCCGCCGAATCCGGTTATCTGGGCAAACCGACCAATGTGAACAATGTGGAAACCCTCGCCAATATTCCCATTATCCTGACCAAAGGCGCCGAATGGTTCGCCTCCATCGGAACGGAGCGCTCCAAAGGAACCAAAGTCTTCGCTCTTGCCGGAAAGATCAACAATGTCGGACTGATCGAAGTACCGATGGGAACTACCCTGCGAGAAGTAATCTACGAAATCGGCGGAGGCATCAAGGGAGGAAAGAAATTCAAAGCCGTACAGACAGGCGGCCCGTCGGGAGGCTGTCTGACGGAGAAACATCTGGATACTCCCATCGACTTCGACAACCTGCTGGCAGCCGGTTCCATGATGGGATCGGGAGGCATGATCGTGATGGACGAAGATGACTGTATGGTATCCGTCGCCCGTTTCTATCTCGACTTTACCGTCGAAGAATCCTGCGGTAAATGTACCCCATGCCGTATTGGCAACAAGCGCCTGCTGGAACTGCTGAACAAGATAACGGAAGGACGGGGCACGGAAAAAGACCTGGACACGCTTGCCACCCTCGGACGGGTGATAAAGGATACGGCACTCTGCGGACTGGGACAGACGTCCCCGAATCCGGTACTGTCTACCCTCGACAACTTCCGTGACGAATATCTGGAACACGTCAGAGACAAGACCTGCCGCGCCAAACAATGCAAGTCCCTGCTGACCTATACCATTAATCCGGAACTTTGTATCGGTTGCCACCTATGTGCCAAGAATTGTCCGGCGGATGCCATCAGCGGCTTGGTACGCAAGCCTCATGTCATCAACCCCGAGAAATGTATCAAGTGTGGCATGTGCATGGCACGCTGTAAATTCAAAGCTATTCTTGTCTGCTAAAATCTACTGCTATGGAAGAAAAACAAATTACCCTCCAGATAGACGGTCACTTTATCACCGTACCCGAAGGAAGCACGATCCTCGAAGCCGCCTGCAAAATCGGCATCAACATACCTACGCTGTGTCACATCGACCTGAAAGGAACCTGCATCAAGAACAATCCCGCTTCCTGCCGCATCTGTGTAGTCGAAGTGGCAGGACGCCGCAATCTGGCTCCCGCCTGCGCTACCCGTTGCACGGAAGGGATGGTGGTGAAAACCAGCACCCTGCGTGTGATGAACGCCCGGAAAGTGGTAGCTGAACTGATCCTGTCCGATCATCCCAACGACTGCCTCACCTGTCCCAAATGCGGCAACTGTGAACTCCAGACACTGGCACTGCGCTTCAACATCCGTGAAATGCCGTTCAACGGCGGCGAACTTTCTCCCCGCAAACGGGAAGTGACCTCCTCCATTGTGCGCAACATGGACAAGTGCATCTTCTGCCGCCGATGCGAAAGTGTCTGCAACGATGTACAGACAGTCGGCGCACTGGGAGCCATCCGCCGCGGATTCAACACAACGATAGCCCCTGCCTTCGACAGAATGATGAAGGACAGCGAATGTACCTACTGCGGTCAATGCGTAGCCGTATGCCCGGTAGGCGCACTGACCGAACGGGATTACACCAACCGCCTTCTGGACGATTTGGCCGACCCCGATAAGATCGTAATTGTCCAGACTGCCCCCGCCGTACGTGCCGCCCTGGGAGAAGAATTCGGCTTGCCTCCCGGCACACTGGTAACCGGAAAAATGGTTTACGCCCTCCGCGAACTGGGTTTTGACTACGTATTCGATACCGACTTTGCCGCCGACCTCACCATCATGGAAGAAGGTTCCGAAATCCTGAACCGACTGACACGCTATCTGGACGGAGATAAATCCGTCCGGCTTCCGATCCTGACTTCCTGCTGTCCGGCTTGGGTAAACTTCTTCGAACACCACTTCCCGGACATGCTGGATATCCCTTCTACCGCCCGTTCTCCGCAACAGATGTTCGGCTCCATCGCCAAGTCTTACTGGGCAGAGAAAATGGGAATCCCCCGCGAAAAGCTGGTAGTCGTCTCCATCATGCCCTGCCTGGCCAAGAAATATGAATGTGACCGCGACGAGTTCAAAGTAAACGGCGTCCCCGATGTCGATTACTCCATCTCCACCCGCGAACTGGCACGCCTGATAAAGCGAGCCAACATCGGCTTTACCCTCGTGCTGGACAGCCCGTTCGACAACCCTATGGGAGAATCGACCGGCGCCGGTGTCATCTTCGGTACGACGGGTGGTGTCATGGAAGCCGCCCTGCGCTCCGTTTATGAAATCTACACCGGACAGCCGCTGAAGAATGTCAACTTTGAACAGGTACGCGGACTGAGCGGTGTCCGGCGCGCCACCATCAACCTGAACGGATTTGAACTGAAAGTAGGCATCGCACACGGACTAGGCAACGCAAGGCACTTACTGGAAGATATACGAAACGGACATAATGAATATCATGTCATCGAAATCATGGCATGCCCCGGCGGCTGCATCGGAGGTGGCGGGCAACCCTTGCATCACGGCAACTCGGACGTTCTCTACGCCCGTGCCAACGCCCTTTACCGGGAAGATGCCAACAAACCTCTGCGCAAATCTCACGACAACCCCTATATTCAGAAACTGTATGAAGAATATCTCGGCAAACCGCTGGGTGAGAAATCGGAAATGCTCTTGCACACGCATTATTTCAACAAATCGATTGATTAACTTTAAACAAGTACTATTATGTCAGATATCAAGCTAGCCTGCGATGTGGTGGAACAAGTCAAGACGATTTGCGACAAACACGGGAACAATACGGGCGAATTAATCAATATTTTGCATGAAGCGCAACATCTGCACGGCTATCTGCCCGAAGAGATGCAACGGATCATAGCCTCCAAACTCAGAATCCCCGTGTCGAAAGTCTACGGAGTTGTGACATTCTACACCTTCTTTACAATGACTCCCAAAGGAAAGCATCCGATTTCCGTCTGCATGGGCACGGCGTGCTACGTACGTGGTTCGGAGAAGTTGCTGGAAGAGTTCAAGCGGGTACTCGGCATCGAAGTCGGAGAAACCACCCCCGACGGAAAGTATTCGCTGGATTGCCTGCGCTGCGTAGGCGCCTGCGGACTGGCTCCGGTAGTGATGATCGGCGAAAAGGTGTACGGACGACTGCAACCGGTGGATGTAAAGAAGATTATCGAGGAACTGGAATAAGTCTCTCCTACCCTTCAAAAGAGGATGTGACGTATCGGGTACCCGATATGTCACGCATCCTCTTTGGGGTCATATCCCCACTTCACATAAACCGCTCCCCAGGCAAATCCTGCACCGAATGCGGTAAATATCAGATTATCGCCTTTCTTCAGTTTCTTCTCAAAATCCCAGATGCAAAGCGGAAGCGTGCCGGCACTGGTATTGCCATAACGTTCGATGTTGACCATCACTTTCTCGGACGGTACTTCCAACCGTTGCGCCACAGCGGTAATGATACGCTGGTTAGCCTGGTGGGGAATCACCCAATCAATATCCTCCTTAGTCAAGTGGTTTCTGGCGATAATAGCTTCACAGGAATCCGACATATTCGCTACGGCATACTTGAACACCGTGCGGCCTTCCTGATAAATATAATGCAGATGATGATCCAATGAATAATAGGAAGGAGGACATACGGAACCTCCCGCTTTTATATGCAGAAAAGGCAGCCCTTTACCATCCGTTCTCAACACCGAATCCATGATGCCGACCTCTTCCGTAGTCGGTTCCAGCATAAAAGCGGCCGCACCGTCGCCAAAGATAGGGCAAGTGGCACGGTCCGTATAATCGATTACGGATGACATCTTATCAGCACCTACAATAATAATCTTTTTATATTTCCCCGAACGGATAAAATTCGCTCCCGTTTCCATCGCATACAGGAAACCGCTGCAAACCGCCTGCATATCGAAAGCGAAAGCATTCTTCAGCCCCAGCCTTTCGCACAAGATAGATGCCGTTGAAGGAAAACGGTAATCCGAAGTAGTAGTGGCGACAATGACCAGATCGATATCATCGGGACGACTCTTTGTGCGTTGCATCAACTGCTTGGCGGCCTTACGGGCCATATACGAAGTTCCAAGCCCCTCTTCATTCAAGATATGTCGTTCTTTTATGCCGATACGCCCCATGATCCATTCGTCGGTGGTATCCACCATTTTAGAAATTTCATCATTAGTCAGCACATAATCGGGCACATATCCCCCGACCCCAGTAATTACCGCATTTATTTTATCCATCAAGTCTATTTTCAGAATTACAAAAATGTGATATCTCAAAAAAAATATCGGGCGCAAATATACAGAAAAGAGAATGATATACAAGAGAAGAGTACTAGAAATACCAGACACTTTGACCTATGAAAAGAACTTTTGGCTAAAGAACGAGAAGTTTTGACTAAATTTCAGATTCAGCGGAGAGAGCGGGATTCGAACCCGCGATACACTTTTGGCGTATACACGCTTTCCAGGCGTGCCTCTTCAACCACTCGAGCATCTCTCCTTTCAAAAAACTCAATAAACACTAAGAAAACGCTCCCGTTTTCGTTTCACAACATCGGAGGCGTCGCCCTCCATAAAAACAAAAAAGCAGCCCAAAAGCTGCTTTTCAGCGGAGAGACAGGGATTCGAACCCCGGGTACCTCGCGGTACAACGGTTTTCAAGACCGCCGCAATCGACCACTCTGCCACCTCTCCAAAACTTCCTTGTCAGAAGTGCTTTTCGTTAAAAGCGGTGCAAAGGTACGAAGATATTTTAAACTTGCAAGAGTTTTCACTAAAAATTTAATCTAATCTTTTCCTAAGGATAGCAATTAATAGGTATTTTATGTTGAAAAGCATAAAATAGAGCATATTTATGCTGATTATATGAAAAATGATTGTAACTTTGTGCGCTCTAAAGAATAGGATAACTACAACCTCTAATTTTATCATTTTATGGAATTAAACAAGATCTTTAAAGACGGTCTTTGGAGCAGCGAAATCAACGTCAGAGATTTCGTAAGTCATAACATCACTCCGTATTACGGAGATGCTTCATTCCTCGAAGGACCTACAGAACGTACCAAAGCCGTATGGAACCGCTGCCTCGAAGCACTGGCAGAAGAAAGAGAAAACAACGGTGTCCGCTCATTAGATAATGTTACCGTATCAACCATCACTTCCCACAAGGCCGGATATATCGACAAGGAAAACGAACTGATCGTCGGCCTGCAGACAGACGAACTTCTGAAACGTGCCATCAAGCCTTTCGGAGGTATCAACGTAGTCAGCAAAGCCTGTCACGAAAACGGCGTGGAAGTGGACGACCGCGTAAAAGATATTTTCACTCACTACCGCAAGACGCACAACGACGGAGTATTCGACGTATATACGGAAGAAATCCGTTCCTTCCGTTCGCTGGGATTCCTTACCGGACTTCCCGACAATTATGCACGCGGACGCATCATCGGTGACTACCGCCGTATGGCTCTTTACGGCATCGACCGTCTGATCGAAGCAAAGAAGGAAGATTTGCACAACCTCACCGGTCCGATGACAGAGGCCCGCATCCGCCTGCGCGAAGAAGTGGCAGAACAGATCAAGGCACTGAAAGACATGAAAGTGATGGGCGAATACTACGGTCTCGACCTGAGCCGTCCCGCTTACACGGCACAAGAAGCCGTACAGTGGGTATATATGGCTTACCTTGCCGCCGTCAAAGAACAAGACGGTGCCGCTATGTCACTGGGTAACGTTTCTTCTTTCCTCGATATCTATCTGGAATATGAACTGAGCAAAGGAACCATCACCGAATCGTTCGCGCAAGAGCTGATCGACCAGTTTGTCATCAAACTGCGTATGGTCCGCCACCTGCGTATGCAATCATACAACGACATCTTTGCAGGCGACCCGACCTGGGTAACCGAATCTCTGGGCGGACGTCTCAACGACGGACGTACCAAAGTGACAAAGACCTCCTTCCGTTTTCTGCAGACATTGTACAACCTCGGCCCTTCACCGGAACCGAACCTGACCGTACTCTGGAGCCCGGAACTTCCGGAAGGATTCAAAGAATTCTGTGCAAAGGTTTCTATCGACACTTCTTCTATCCAGTACGAAAACGACGACCTGATGCGTGAAGTACGTCAGTCCGATGACTACGGAATCGCCTGCTGCGTATCATACCAGGAAATAGGCAAGCAGATTCAGTTCTTCGGTGCCCGTTGCAACCTGGCCAAAGCCCTGTTGCTTGCCATCAACGGCGGACGTTGCGAGAATACCGGTACAGTCATGGTGAAGAACATCCCCGTACTGACCAGCGACACGCTGAAGTTCGAAGAAGTAATGGACAACTACAAGAAAGTGTTGACCGAAATCGCCCGCGTATACAACGAAGCGATGAACATCATCCACTATATGCACGACAAGTATTACTACGAGAAGGCCCAGATGGCTCTTGTAGATACGAACCCGCGCATAAACCTTGCTTACGGTGTTGCCGGACTTTCCATCGCACTCGACTCACTGTCTGCCATCAAATATGCGAAAGTAACTGCCCGCCGCAACGATATCGGCCTGACAGAAGGTTTCGACATCGAAGGAGAATTCCCTTGCTTCGGTAACGACAACGACAAGGTAGACCACCTCGGCGTAGACCTGGTATACTTCTTCAGCGAAGAATTGAAGAAATTGCCTGTTTACAAGAATGCCCGTCCTACCCTCTCCTTGCTGACTATCACTTCCAATGTGATGTACGGCAAAAAGACCGGTGCTACTCCCGACGGACGTGCCAAAGGTGTTGCCTTCGCTCCGGGTGCCAACCCGATGCACGGACGCGATAAGAATGGTGCGATCGCTTCTCTGAGCTCTGTAGCGAAACTTCGTTACCGTGACTCACAGGACGGTATCAGCAACACCTTCTCTATCGTTCCGAAATCACTGGGTGCTACGGACGAAGACCGTATCGAGAACCTCGTAACGATGATGGACGGTTACTTCACCAAAGGTGCCCACCACCTGAACGTAAACGTACTGAACCGTGATATGCTATACGATGCCATGGAGCATCCGGAGAACTATCCGCAGCTGACCATCCGCGTTTCCGGTTATGCCGTAAACTTCGTGAAGCTGAGCCGCGAACACCAACTGGAAGTTATCAGCCGTAGCTTCCACGAACGTATGTAATCTATTACTCTATATGATGATAAACGTACATTCATACGAAAGTATGGGAACATTCGACGGGCCGGGCTTACGGCTCGTCGTTTTTCTTCAAGGATGCAACTTCCGCTGCCTCTATTGCGCCAATCCGGATACGATAGCAGGAAAGGGAGGCACGCCTACCCCACCGGAAGAAATCGTCCGCATGGCAATGAGCCAGCGCCCCTTCTTCGGGAAACGAGGAGGAATCACTTTCTCTGGAGGCGAACCGACGTTTCAGGCGAAAGCACTCGTCCCGCTGGTCCGCGAACTGAAAGAAAAAGGCATCCATGTCTGTCTGGACAGCAACGGAGGACTTTGGAACGAAGACGTAGAAGAATTATTCAAGCTGACCGATCTTGTGTTATTGGATATAAAGGAATTCAATCCCAACCGCCATCAGACGCTCACCGGAAGAAGCAACGAGCAAACCATCCGCACGGCCGCCTGGCTGGAAGAACAGGGAAAACCTTTCTGGCTGCGTTATGTGCTAGTGCCCGGATACAGCGATTTTGAAGAAGACATACGCGCACTGGGAGAAGCACTCGGAAAATACAAGATGATCCAACGGGTGGAAATACTGCCTTACCATACACTGGGCGTACATAAGTACGAAGCGATGGGACAGGAATACAAGATGAAAGGGGTAAAAGAAAATACCCCCGAACAGCTTGAAAAAGCTGCGGAGGTATTCAAAGAGTATTTCACTACGGTAGTAGTTAATTAATGGAGAATTCTCCAATGACCTCAAAGCAAGGGCATTCTTTAATCCGTTCCCAAGGATCTACGATCCCATTATAGTTGGTGTCGGGACTTAAATCCCGATGCCCTACTACTTTAGCTTCCGGATAACGCTGCAACAATTCGTGTACCAAGCGATGTAGCGCCTCCTTCTGACGGGGTGTACGCGTATCCGCCGCTTTTCCATTCTCATCCAGACCGCCCTCATAGCATACACCTAAGCTGATCGCATTGTAGCCACGTGCATGAGCTCCGACCGTATCTTCATCCCGCATCGGCTCAATCTCGCCCGACTTGCGTATATAATAATGATACCCCCAGCACGAAAAGCCACGATAACGGTGAGCCGTATCCACATCCTTTGCCGTAAAGTCGCAATCGACACGGGTGGCGGAACAATGGATCACAATCAGACTAATCTTTCTCATGTTCCTTTTCCCTTTCCGTCGTTTTCACTTTGCACACCTCCTTACAAGTAGTATGATAGCGCACTTCTCTCACCACCTTGTCCCGCTTTCTCTTTCCGAAGAAAGGAATCAGATACATGATCACATCTAAAATCCGGTTTACTATTTCTTTCATCTTATCAAAATATTAATGGAAGTTATTCTAATTCGTTATTACCTTGACCCGTCTGCCAATTATACCGTAGGGTCCGGAGCCTCTTCATCACCGGAGCCATCACCACCGGAATCCGGATTCTTGTCAGGGTCTTCTCCCCCGCCATCGCCTGCACCCGCCTGCGCCACCGCACGAGTCAGCACTTGCTGGTAACTCAGAATCTTCATCAATTCCGCCAGCGTTTTACCGGGGCGGAAAATAAGATGCGCCCCCTTAATCATCGAACCGGAAAATTCCTTGACCGATGCCGCACCTTCACTGTTCAGTCCTATCTGCAAACTGCCCAAATCACCCAGTCTCGCAATTCTTCCTGCCTTCAACGCACGCTTCACTTCGTAAAGAATACCCGAAATAGCCGCACGTACATCCGTTTCCGTACAAGTAGAACGACTGGTGATCGCTTCGCACAACTCTTCAAAGTCCAGCTCACCCGACGCCTGCGCCTGTGCATAATACTTTGCCGGTTCACTCTTTTTTGCAGGATTCTTGCGCGGCACCACTGAATAAGATACTGTCATTGCCATAATAAAATAATTTTAAAGTTTATAATACGTAGGATGCATCCCTTTCTTGTTAACAGCACAAAGATAAGGATAGCCGGACAAGCCATATTCCCCAACGAAGTTTCTTGATTCCCAACGAATAAAAATGAAGTCAAACCTTTGAAAAACAAGGAATTTTATGTAACTTTATAGCATAAAACAAGAAGAAAACATCATGAATTACAAAGAAGATTCTTTCCTTATCCGCACCTATACCAAAGCGGAACTGGCTCACCTTTACAATCCCCATGTCTGCCTCAAAGTTGCTTTACAAATACTTCGTCGTTGGATTATTTACAACCTCCCTCTCCTGCACGAACTCGAACAGGAAGGCTACCGCGCACGCAACCGTCTCCTTTCGCCGAAACAAGTGGCAACTATCATACACTTTTTGGGCGAACCGTAGTAACTTATTGCCATTTTATACAAAGTTCCTTTACACATTTCCGCAAAGAAGTTCCTTTGCATCGACAAACAATAATCAAAATAAAAATGAAACATTTCACCATATTTCAAGGTTTCTACTACGCAATAGCAGAGATGACCGAAGAAGAAATAGTGTCCACTATCGGCAGTTTTACCTACCGGGAAAAAGTCGAAGAAATACGCCGCATCTTTGCAGAGCAAGGAGAAAAGGCTGCCAATGAGAAGAAAAAAGAATTGCCGGCAATCGCCTTCTCCGCCAGCTACCGAGGAAGGCGTACCAAAGTGAACCTCGTCAAATATCTGGGACACATCGTGATAGACATCGACCACCTCAGCAAAGAAGAATTGGCACGCATCCTCCCTATCATCAAGAGATGCGATTACACCCGCATCGCCTTTATCAGTCCCAAAGGGATGGGCGTGAAAATCATAGTGCGCGCATGCCATCCGGATGAGACATTGCCCGAAACCCTTCAGGAAATAGAAGACTTCCATCATGCAGCTTACACCAGACTCGTTTCTTTTTACACCGAACTCTGTCGGATAGAAATCGACACCTCCGGTCAGGATGTGGCACGCACTTGTCTGTTCTCTTACGATCCGGAGATCTATTTCAATCCGAACGCTGACGCTTTTCTTGTAGATCAACCTCAGGCATCCTACAAGATTTCAAATCGTAAAAATCTCTCCGGCAGTAAACAACAGACTCCTCCGGACGGCACCCCGACGAATGAAGACACAGCACTCAACGCCCATTCCGCCAACGCTTCTTTGGTGTTGACTTTAACTTACTATCACAACAAGTCCGAAAAATACATAGCAGGCAACCGGAACAATTATCTGCACCATCTCTCATGTACCTTCAATCGCTACGGCATTCCGCAGGAGGAAACATCCGCCTTTATCAAAAGCCAGTTTACAGACTTTCCGGCGGACGAGACAGTCTCTTTGATCAATAGCGCCTACGCTCATACCGACGAATTTAATACCTGTAAACTGAATGGCACGCAGAAACGAAGATTACGGATAGAACAATATATCAGCGAGCACTACGAAACACGCTACAATGAAGTGCTGCATATCATGGAATATCGCAGAAGGCGTCCCGACACCGAGAAACCGGAGCCTTTCCGCATCTTGGATGAGATGATGGAAAACAGTATCTGGATAGAAATCAACGAGCTGGGATATCCCTGCACTGTCAAAACAATCGAAAATCTGATTTACTCCGATTTCAGCCAGTCGTATCATCCCATTCGCGAGTATTTTGAATTACTGCCCGAATGGGACGGAACCGACTATATCCGTATCCTGGCGGATAGTGTCCAGACGAGTCATCAGGAGTTTTGGGCGGAATGCCTGGAACGTTATCTGGTGGCGATGTGCGCAGCGGCTACTCAGGAGAATATTGTCAATCACACGGTACTTCTGCTATGCAGCGAGATACAGAACATAGGAAAGACTACCTTTATCAATAATCTCCTGCCTCCCGAACTGCGTGCTTATCTCTCTACCGGACTAATCAATTCGAACAATAAAGATGATTTAGCCAAAATAACGCAGGCCATGCTGATCAATCTCGACGAGTTTGAAGGGATGAGCGGTCGGGAACTGAATGCATTCAAAGATTTGGTAACGCGCAAAGTGATCAGTTTCCGTCTGCCATATGCACGCCGTTCGCAAAACTTCCCTCATACGGCCTCTTTTGCAGGAACCTGCAATTATCAGGAAGTGCTTCACGACACGACAGGCAACCGGCGTTTCCTTTGTTTTCATCCTTATTCCATCCAATTTATTACCATCAATTATGCGCAGCTCTATGCTCAGATCAAATATCTGCTGAATAAGCCGGGGTACCAATACTGGTTCACGCAAGCGGACAATGAACGGCTTGAAGAGAATAACGAGGCTTTCATCTTTCATTCACCGGAAGAAGAAATGGTTCTTACGCATATCCGCAAGCCGGAACGTTTTGAGAAGGTTTATTATCTGACTGTCAGTGAGATTGCGGAACTAATACGTGAGCGTACCGGTTATCAGTATTCCATCGGATCAAAAATACAGTTGGGGAAGGTGATGACTAAGCACCATTTTGAATCTAAAAAAGGAAATAACGGGCGCCGATATGCCGTATTTATTATAGATATCGAGCAGGTAAAATCAAACAGGCTGTATGAATAGAAGCGGGAAAGCCTTGTGAATATAGCAAAATGCAGAGTCATCTTGACAGATACTCTGCATTTATTGTTTTTACAAAATCATTGAAAATTCGATTTTACAGCCTAACGCATTCATTATACGATAGAAAGTAGATACTTTAGGCTCTGTCTGACCACTTTCTACTCTTGAAATATAAGAACGGTCAGAGCCGATACGCCGGGCTAATTCAGCCTGAGTGATTTTAGCCTTTTTTCTTGCGTCCTCGATAATCTGTCCTGTATAAAAGGCGTAGGCCTTTTCTTCTGCCTCTGCACGAGAAGCTGTTCCTTCCTTACCAAAACGCTCATCTATTAATGCACTGACATTAAAGAATTCCTCATTTGTTTTTGCTTCCATAATACTCCTTTCTTAATATCTTTGCTTTATCAATTTCTTTCTTTGGTGTTTTTTCGGTTTTCTTTTGAAAACCGTTAAACAGAATCACAATACGCCCTTCGTCGAAACAAAAGAATATTCTATATATATTGCTTTGGTACTCGATACGAAGTTCATAAAGTCCTTCTTCTATCAACCGCATAAATTTCAAAGGTATTCTGTCTTGTGTCTGCAATAACATTAGCACATACAATATCTTATCTTGGGTGCCAGCATCTAAATTTTCAAAGAATTCTTTGAAGTATCCTTTATATGCTATTATTTCTCTTTTCATAACGCAAATATAAGAAATGTTGTTCAACTATACAACACATTTCCTCGTTTTATATTATTTTTCATCATCTTCACCCACAAAAGTGAGAGGAGTGAGAGAGGAATTGAAACTTTTTCTATTTTATTTCTTTATTTCTACTTTCTATATTTCTCTAAAAAAAATACGAATGTTAGAAATCCTCTCTCACTCCTCTCACTTTTTACCTTTTCTTTCTCCAAAAAGACGGCGGGAAATCGGAAAAACACAACCGTCTTTTTTCGATTTCTCACCGCATTTTCAAATCAACCCACCAATTGAAGCAGACTTCAGGAAATATTTGTTATCTTTGATGTGCAAAAGATCAAAAGAATCAGATATGGGCAACTTGATGCGTAAACTTCCTATTGGAATACAAACCTTTGAAGATATACGAAGGAAGAATATCTTATTGTAAAGATCGGAGTGGAATTTAGTTCAGAAAGCCGGAACTTAAACCGTTGGTTAATAGAGACTATTGAGTAATAGAAACCCAAGTGGCGGCAATCTGCAACAAGTTTCCATCCAGATTTCCGCCACTTTTTTAATTCAACCGTTCAGCGATGGAAACAGATTATTTAAAATCTCCCTCCGAATAATCTGAAAACTCCCCGGCACGTTCTTTCTTCTCATACGAGACCAACGTTTCGATACTAAGCGCTTTCCCGTTCTTAGGGCTTATGACATCTATCACACTTGACAAGGACCGGAACGTCTGTTCGCAATTCGCGTCTCCATTATACGTCAACCTCCCCCGGTCAATAGCACCTAGAATGACAGAAATGTACCGTTTCGGATCTCCCCGATATTCGATAACAGTGGGCGTCATTTGTTCTTCTTCCCGAATCAGTTGGACGACAATTCTTTTTTTTGGTCAATCAGCTCCAACAGTTTTTCACTATGCACACTGATTTGTGCATCTACTTCACGAAGTTCATTCTTCAATGAACAAAACAATTCATCACTCAATGAATTTTCCATAAAAACGATTTTTATTAATTATAAAAAAGCCATTCCGGAAAGCACAGCTATTGCCTGCTTCCCGAAATGATGACTAATACCTTCAAAAACAATGACTCTATTTTTACTTTAATGTACTCAATTTATTTCACTTCTTTTCTCTCCTGCATTCCAAACCAACAAAGCAAACACTACTGAAAGCAAGGCTGCACCAATCCAAAACCAATTGATATATGTAAAATCGTAAACTTCTACTCCATTTTGCACCGTCTTCTGACCTTCGATCAGAATGCCACTCATCACATCCTGCAAACCGGCTCCTATATAACTCGCTATACCGACAACTCCCAAAGCGGCTCCCGAAGCATTGCAGGGAGCAATATCGACCGCCATCAGTCCTCCTAAAAAACAAATCAGCACTCCAATGCCCAAACCGAAGAGCACCATCGCCAAAGCATCCACCCAAAAATGTACCCCCGGAACCAATAGAAACAAACAAATAGCAGACACATTCATTAATCCGAATATCAAAGCCGGAACATTACGACTGCCAGCAAAAAACTTATCTGAAATAATACCTGAGAAAACCGTACCTACAATTCCGCATACAGAACTGATAGATATAATAAAACTAGCATCCAAAGTAGAATAACCTTTTTGCGCTTCCAGATAGAAAACACCCCAGCTATTGACTGCATAACGGCTGATATACATAAAAGCACTGGATAATGCAAGAATCCAAATAGCAGGATTCTTCAAAACTGCTTTCTGAGCTTTATTGAATTCCTCGGTTTGTTTACCGGAAACGGAATGAGCATCTGACGTCCCCCGCCGATCTAGCAAAAAGCCCTGACTTTGAGGCGTATCACGCATAAAAGCAAGCATCATCAGAAAACCAAGCAAACCAATCACTCCCGCACCGATCATCCCATAACGCCATCCCATCCAACTGACCAGCAAAGCGATGGATATAAAAGTCAGAGCTTCACCCAAATTGTGGCTGGCCGACCAAAAGCCATAAAAAGTACCTCGCTCTTTACTACTATACCAACGAGTCAGCGACACAACTCCTGATGCTGCCCCCATCGACTGAAACCAACCATTCAACCCCCAAAGGAGAACAAAAGCAAAGAAGGAATTCGTGAATCCCAGACATAAGTTGATCAGAGCAGAACACAATAATCCGGTAGACATAAAACGCTTTACATTGCTACGGTCAGCAAGAAAGCCATTGGTCAGCTTACCGACGGCATATACGAAAAAAAGGCAGGAACCGATAATCCCCAGTTGGGTTTCGGTAAAAACTCCGTCTTCTACAATCGGTTTACGGATTACATTCATACTCAAACGACAAACATAATAAATGCCATATCCGGTAGTGGCAGACAGAAAGGTAGCCCAACGAATACGCTTGAAACGGACAGAGCGTTCCGAATCAGTCTCTCCCCCGGACACCGGAGGAGAGATTTTATAAAAATCCAATAGTTTAAATCCCATAAAGAAGTCTATATTTTAATGATACGCATCTTGCCCGTTTTCACTACGCTTCTTACGCGATTGCAAATATTCCAGCAGATAGGCAGTACGGTCTGTCTGAATGATGGCCGCTCCGAGTGTATCGATCAGATAACCATATCCTTCGTCCGGATTCTCCAACGATTTATCATCATCATGTCCGCCAGCCATCGTATCCCACAACGTATTATACCAGATTTTACTTTTTCCTTTCAACTTCGTTTTTACTTGCTTGGGGACCTGGCAGGTATCCGATACAAATAGAAGTTCAAAAGCTACGGGATGCAGCTCCGTCATAAAATCATCCAGTTGCTTCATTGCTCCCGGCTTATCCAAATGAATGATAGGCATATAAATGATACGGTCCAGATATTTACCTAAGTCGTTCTTTACGTCTGCCACAGGCTTGGAACCTTTCATGATAATCTGATCCACTGTTCCCGTCTTTTCGAGGATGGGGAAAATCTCGTCAAATATCGGATATGCTTTATCCAGATTGACCATCACACGACCTTTGGCAACCCATAAAGCCTCTTCCAAAGTAGGTACACGATGCTTGGTTTTGAGTGCCGCTCCATTCTTCAGATAGAGTGTCCGGATAGAATCCAATGTCCATTCGGCTACCTTTCCTTTTCCGGTAGTCGTTCGGTCCAGCGTTTTGTCATGCATCAGGATCAATTGACCGTCTTTGGTTTTCTGAACATCCAGCTCCACTACGTCAGCTCCCAGACGAATGGAACTTTCAATAGCGGCAAGTGAATTTTCGGGTGCGTAACGCCAGTCTGCCCGATGAGCTACAACCGTGATTTCTTTATTGTCAGGGTTCGTTATCTTCGCATAAATGGCTTTCACCGGTTCGTCTGCCGACAGGCAGAAAGGAAATGCGAATAAGATTCCTATCATTATATATTTCTTCATATCTATATGTACTATTATCTGTATCCTTTAGACTTTAAATATTTGGCAGCTACTTCAGCATAGTCTGTTTGCACAATGTTGATGCGTTTGTTAATCATTCCCACCAAACCGGAGTAGTTTTCCGACAACATATTGGTATCATTCGCTCCGACAATGTTGGAGAAAAGAAGCCAGCCTTGATCTTTAATCTCATTAACCATCGTTCCACCCATAGCGTCTGACGTAGACAGCTGCATCATTTGTACATTATCAGTGTAGGATGAGGAGAAGTATGTGATATCATCGGCGGCTTTTGCCATCGGGTGCAACAGCAAACTACTGTTGGCTGTCTTCAAATCAAATGCATAATTGCGATTGTTGGATACATACAGCAAAGTGGAACCTTCCATATCCAATTTTTTAAGCAATGCGACGATCGTATTTACCGCAACATTCTTGTTGACAATATCCAGATTATAATAAACTTTTCCTTTTCCCTTCTTCATCGCTTCCTCCAAAGTCGGGATTCGTTCGCCAGTTATATTGCCGGATGCATCTTTCAGATAAAATTGTTGTAATTGCTGATAAGTAAAGTCTCCCACCGCACCGCTACCGTTTGTTGTCCGGTCGATGGTGTTGTCGTGCATCAATACCAACACACCGTCAGAGGTCGGCCGTGCATCCAGTTCGATCATCTCAACTCCTGCTTTGACCGAGTGTTCTATCGCAGGTAACGAGTTTTCGGGAATCCCCTCTTTCATCCCTTTTTGGGTATTTCCACGATGCGCGCAGAGCCACACTTTATAAGAGGTGCTTTCAAACAGACTCTTTAAATCTGCTTTCAAATTCCCCGTCATAGGCAACTGTCCTCCTTCTTCTCCACCGGGATTCTCTCCATTCCCTCCCGATTGGGCTCCGGAGTGACGTCTGTCCTTCCCTTTCATCGGCCAGGCAGAGGTTGCGGCCCCGGTAATTCCCTCATCTTCCAAAGCTACTAACACGCTCTTTGTAGGGTCCACCGTATTGGTGACTCCGATATAAATCGCTCCATCCGGTCCGATGGTAGGCGAACTCCAGATTTTACCGATTCCCGCTTCCCAATCTCCTTTTAAAGGAGAGTCACTTTCACTAATCAACGCAGCAAGGTCTTTTTTCAGAATCAATTGTTCATCCGATTCTTCCGGTTTAATGATATAATAATTGCCGGACTGGGTGCCGAAATGTATGTTTCCTGCTTGATCAATTGCCGCACAACCGCTTACATCTTCCGCAATGCCGTAATGCCATTGGATAGCTCCTCCCGGAGACAAAGAGATGATTCCTCCGGTTGCTTCCCCCGGAGCACGTTTCACTGTAACGATAATGCTTCCGTCGAGTCCTATCACAACACCGCCTTGATCCAGCGTGCCGACATTGCCCAAAGGAGTACGCCACTTCTCCACTCCATCACTTCCCATAGCAAATGCGCTACTTCCCATTCCTGCAAACGTAGCTGTTCCGTAAATAGTACCAGCCTCATCTACTGCCGGAGAACCGTTCATATTTTCTGACGGCTTATCATCGCCGGAGCTAAATACCTGCCAAGCCCACATTACATTTCCACCGGCATTCAACGCAGAAGCAGAAGCCCCGAACAATCCATTCTTTCCGCCACCCCAAACTAAAGTGTTGTTTGCCAATACTATTCCGGCAGATACTCCTCCGGAAGGACCTCCGGAATTATCCGCATTCGCTACGTATCCTACCCGATAGCCGGTCACCTTATCTACTGCAAGCACTGATCCTGTAGAACCGCCATTACCCATATATACATGATTCTCACCAATGGCACAGGTCAGGTAATTGATACGGGGTGTGGAAGCGTTTCCTTTATTCCAGAAGCCCTTTTCAGCGTCACCTGCCACCAGCCATTTCTTACTCCCGTCCGGATTTATTGCATACACACGTCCTACTTTGCCACTGGTGTCTCCTGTTCCTACGTAGATTGTTCCGTCTATATCAATGCTTGGAGTAGTATGCGTATTTCCGGATGGTGCATCGCCGTCAGCAGATGTCCAAAGGTCAAATTCCCAAAGCTGGTCTCCTGTCGCTGCCGAAAATTTACGTAAATAATGATCATTGGAAGTCATATACACCCCATTATCATCACTGACAGCCGGAGCTGTAGAACGTACTTCTCCTAACACATGACCGCCTACCCATTTCAGTTTTACATTTCCTACTTCAGGCAAAGGCTCCGAATCAATGGTCAACAATTTGTGAGCCATCGCATAAGTGCCTTTTGCATCCTTCACATGAAGAGTCACCGTATAGGCACCGTTCGTTTGATAGGTGACTACGGGATTGGGGTCCGTTGAAGTCTTTCCGTCTCCCAAATCCCACTCATAAGTGTAGTTTCCTTCTCCGCCTACGGTTTCATTAGTAATGCGAACTTCATCTCCGACATAATACAGCGACTTGTCAAAAGAGAATTTGGCTGTTAACGCATTTTCTTTCCAGTCATCCGAACAGGCTGAAAACAGCAGCAAGCAGATGCAAAACGTTGCAAATATTTTTATATTCTTCATAATCTGTTCTTTCTTAATTTATTAATAACCATCGTTTTGAGGATAATTTTCGGCTCCTGCCAAATCGCGTTCCGACTGGGGAACCGGATAGTACATTAAATAGTTTCTTCCGTTCAGCGAAGTAAATAAATCCAACCGATTGGTCCTCTTCAAGTCGTACCAGCGCTGTCCTTCTGCATACAGTTCACGATGGCGTTCGTCCAGTATCTGATTCTGAAACTCGGTGTCGCTCATGCTTGAAGGTAATGAGACTGTAGCATAACGCTTATTCATAAACTCTTTCAAGGTCGACAGGCCGTTCGTTGCTCCCAGTGCTTCCGCTTTAATCAGATACATTTCGGCTACACGAGCCACTACTATAGGAGTTTGAGAAGGTTGTTCGTTGGTCACAAACTGCCCGGTGCTTCCATTCGGAAATTTGATGATCCGGCTATTGTCTGCCCCAAAGACTGCTTTGGCACGAATATCCTGCTTTTTGACTGAAGTATCGGCATAAAGATGACTATAGCAATCGGCAGAGGGAGAATAATCCCATGTCGGGTCAATATCATTAACAGACTGATAGAAAAGTAACAATCCCGTGCTGCGTTTATTGGCCAGAGCAAAAATCAGTTCTTTGCTATTACTATTGGAGATGAAAGCATTAGCATATTCAGCTGATGTGGTACTCAATGCGAAATTGGACTTAGTAATCACTCTGTCTGCATAAATAGCCGCATTCGTATAATCTTTCAAGGCCAGACAAACTTTTGCATTCAATGCATCACATACACTTAAAGATACGTAAAAGCGATCGGTAAATTCCGGAAGTAAGCTCTCTGCCTTGCCCAAATCTTCTTTAATAAAATTCCACACATCGGCTTCGGGTGAGATAGGCACTACGTCGTAAGTACGCTTACGTAAAATAGGCGCTCCTCCCCAACGGGTGACTAAATGATAATAAATCAATGCCCGGAAATAATAGCCGGTTCCTCCGGTCTGTTTCACCACCTGACTGTCTTTATTGGAGGATGCTTCGTAGGTCTCCACCAAGAAATTGACTTGCTTTAAGGCTGTGAAACATTTCTGCCACTGCCCCAATACATCTTTGGAGCTCGGAGCCATCGACATCGGATCATTCATGGAAAATCCCGGGCCCGCCTTGAAATTCTCTCCTTTCACATCACCGTCCATATAGAACTTGAAAACCAGTTCTTCCATTTCAGCATATACCCCGTTAAGCAACTTTGTCAAGTCGGACTCGCTCAATGCGTCTTGAGGTATCTTGTCCTTCGGTCGCATTTCATCCAGCATATTTGAGCATCCTGTCATCCATAAAAGACAAATGCCGCATAGTAAATAGTTGATCATATAAAATCGTTTCATACTCGTCTGTTTTTAAAAGTTTAGATTCAAACCAAAGATAAATGTTCTCAACACTGGTTGCAGGCCGAAATCAACTCCGTAATTGGAGTCTCCGGGACTGCCCGAGAAAGAAGTTTCGGGATCGTAACCCGAATATTTTGTAAAAGTCAGCAAGTTGTCTGCCGAAACGTAAACTCTCAGAGAGTTCACATGAATTTTCTTCGTGATGGATTCCGGCAAGGTATATCCTAATGTGACTGTTTTCAGTTTGAAGTAGGAAGCATCTTCCAGATAGCGGGTGGATGTCTGAACATTGTAGTCATAATCATATCCGGTATGCACACCGATCCTTACAGGACGGGGAATCGAGTTGCTGGTGCCTTCACCGCGCCAGTATCCATTGGCTACCTCCTTACTGATATTAAAGAACTGTTCTACGGATTCTCCACGGTCGCCCACTTTTACATTAGACAGTGCCAGACCTAAATGGTCGGTACCTTCGGAACCATTGACACCCCGCCATGCCGCCATCACTTTTCCACCTACGGAAAATTGCCCAAATAATGACAGATCAAAACCTTTGTATGAGAAATTCGAAGTAATACCACCGTAAAAGTCGGGAATAGCTTTTCCTACATTCACACGGTCGGCGTCGGTGATGTCGCCATCTTCATTGTAATCAAAATATCGCACATCACCGGCACGCACTCCCTTGGCATAAAGTTTGGCGGGAACTTCATCGTCACGCTGATAAATGCCTTCCATCTTCAACATATAAAATGTACTGATGGGTTCTCCGTTGATCAAAGCATGCATGGAACCACCCAAAAGGTTACTCCCGCTACTGGGTACAACGTACATTTCACTTCCTTCAATTAAAGAGAGCAGTTTGTTCTTTACGAAAGAAATATTACCTCCCAAGTCCCATTTGAATTTTCCGGTGAGAATTTTGCCGTTTAATGCCAATTCAAGTCCTTTATTCTCCAACGAACCGATGTTAGACTGTAGAGTGGTATATCCGGTACTTGCATTTACAGGTTTCTTAAACAGCAGATCGGTCGTTTTCTGATAGAACATATCAACGTTCAAGGTTAAACGAGACTGAAACATTTCGATATCAAAACCTATATTGAACTGACTTGCTTTCTCCCAAGTCAGCGCACGTGCGTCCTGTGAAATCTGGAATCCGGCAGAGCCATTGTAGGATGCGCCTCCCGCACTAATGAGCGACAACGGAGCATAATTGCTGACACCTGCCATGCTGCCTGTCATACCCCAGCTTAATCTCAGTTTGGCATCATTGACATATTTGTTTTTGGGAAAGAAGCCTTCATTGGAAGCTCTCCATGCAAAAGAAGCCGAGGGAAAGTAACCATACCTCTTATTCTTCGCAAAGCGGGAAGAACCATCGCTGCGTAACGAGGCATTCAGGATATATTTATTATCCCAGTTCAGGGCGATTCGACCAAAGTAAGACTCCAAAGCGTAGGAAGTATAACTGATATCTCCGGCATAGATGTTCGGTCCGGCATTAATGAGATCGAAACTGGACGAAGGATAGGCACCATTGGCGTAATTATCACTCTTTGCTCCAAACTGTTCGTAAGTGTATTTCTCGAAAGAGTGTCCTAACATAACTGAGTAAATAAGTTTATTCCATTCGTTATTGTAAGAGAAAACATTATCAATCACATAACGGAAACTCTGGTCTTTCTGTTGAGCCAAAGCTCCCCAACCACTACTGTTTTTACGGGCATCGTGCTTATCCGATAACTTCTTTGAAACATTATCCAAAATGCCGTACGCACTCACTGTCGGTGTATATTTAAAACCTTTGAAGGGGGTGACGTCTATACTGAATACTCCCGACAACTGATATTTCTTTGCTACCCAGTCTTCTTCATTTATTAACATGAGGGGATTATGGCGCAGGATATCCGTTCCATTCACTTTATAGGATGTCCCGTCTTCTTTGTAAGGAGAATACCAAGGTTGTTCCTCACGAGCTGTACGCAATACTTTCAAACTGGTACTCGTTTCTTCCAATAAGTCCGAACGACTTGCCGAACCTGCCAGATTCATATTTAGTTTGAAGATGCTGTTTATTTTATGTGAGAACTTAGCACGCATATTGTATTGGTCATACTTACTCTTATTCAAATAGCCTTCCTGAGTATTGGCTCCTAAGGAAGCAAAAAAAGTAGTCTTTTCATTTCCGCCGGAAATGCTGATAGAACCGGTACCCGTCTTTGAGTTCTTTCTTGAAATCTCTTTCACCCAGTCGGTTTCCTGAATCTGAGAAGGAATATACAGTTGCAGGTTGGTTCCCATCTGCACATTGTAGTTATCAATAGCAGCCTGCATAGTATTCATGTATTCCGTTGAATTAGCCATCTCTATATCACTGGCAAGGGAGGCAAAGCCGTAACGGCCGGATACTTCGATCTTTGTTTTCCCCTGCTGCCCCGATTTGGTAGTGATCAGCACCACCCCGGCATTGGCACGCGAACCATAGATTGCCGCTGCCGACGCATCTTTCAACACTTCCATACTCTCAATATCATTGGGATTCAAATTCGGATATTTTTCGCTGGGGATTCCATCCACTACATACAGCGGTGAACTTCCTCCGCTAACGGAACCGATACCACGAACAGTTATATTGGGAGTTTCACCCGGTGTTCCGGAGGCAGAAGATATATTCACACCTGCCACACGACCTTGCAACATCTTAATCGGATTGTAATCATTTCCCTGATCTATATTCTCCATCTTCACTTTACTGATAGAGGTAGTGACCAGCTTCTGTGACTGAACTCCATAACCTACTACTACGACTTCATCGATCATCTTACTATCTTCCTCAAGTACTACCTTTACCAATGTCTGATCGGTAGTAGCAAGATTGACTGTCTTGTAACCGATATAAGAGATGGTCAAGACTGCTTTCTCCGGTACGTCGGGCAATGCGAACTTACCATCAAAATCCGTTATTGTCCCGTGAGACTCACCTTTAATCACGATACTTGCACCGATAATGGGTTCTCCGTTGGCATCGACAACTGTTCCGGTTACTTTTTTCGTCAGTTGTTTACTTTGTGTTTTACGAATCAACACAATGACGTTTTCCTGTTCTTTTTTGTAAGTCAGTTCCATTCCTTCCAAAAGACGTGTCATGGTCTGGTCGATCGTTACATCCCGAACGTTCAATGAAACTTTCCAACTCAATTCCGGCAGACTCTCACTGTAGAAAAACTTGTAATTACTAACTTGCTCAATCTTTTTTAATGAGGCTCTTAACGAGATGCCTTTCAAATCAACCGTTATTTGAGAATAAGCGGTCAAAGAAATGCTCATGAACAGTAGCAGACAAATGGCCCGTAATGTTCTCCAGTTCTTACTTCTCCCTGCTGTAGACTGAGGGAGTTTCACAAAGGGTGTTCTGTTTTCCATATATCAAAACTTTTAAGTTGTTTGACAGGTATACCGACTGCTCTCCCCTTTCGTCCAATCGGCTATCTATCTTTAACTCTTGTTAACTAACGGTTCTTCATAAATTAAAAAGCCATTCCGGGGGAAAACTCAGGAATGGCTATATCTAATTTCATGATAAAGATGCTTATCTACTTCTCTTTCAAGACAATGACCGAGCCATCCATTTCATAATAAAAAGGCGAAGTAAGCATGAGAATATTCAAGGCGTTCTGTATGCCGCCACTAGGAATCGTTCCCGTAAAGTATTCTTTAGGAAGTTTATTCGAATCGAAACGTATCTCCACATCATAAATCCGTGAAAGAGTTTTCATGATGTTTTCCAACGATTCTTTCTCGAAATAGATATTTCCTTTCGTCCATTCAATATAATCATTGGGATGCACTTGGGTAGCAACAAGTTGATGAGTGGTTTTATTGTATTCTATTTTATCACCGGGCTTCATCATACGCGAAGTTTCCTGAGTGTAAATTCCTACTTTCCCTTCCAACAAAACAACCGTAATGTCTTTTGCATCTTCATAAGCAGATACATTGAAGGAAGTCCCCAATACCTTTACTTCCAAATCACCTACCTGCACTATAAACGCATGTTTCTCATCAGGAGCGACTTTAAAGTAGGCCTCACCATTCAGTTGCACTCTGCGGACTTTCTCTCCAAAATTATTCAGATAACTCAATTGAGAAGCTGAGTTAAGCACTACATTCGTTCCATCCGGCAATTCAACTGTAGCTTTATCACCTTTATCTGCTTTGACAATAAAAGGCGCACTGGTCATTTGCGACGAATCGATCAAATAATAAGTGAAAAAAGCAATACAGACAGGTAACAAAATAGCAGCCACCCACCTCCAAGGAATCATAGGGAGAGTTCTCACGCCCTTCGTTCTCGGTGACGTATGTTTCAGTGTTCCTTCTTTTATCCGTGCAAAGAGTTTATCACGCAGTATCGGATCAATAGCGGCATCCGACTTGGTAAACTCCTGTTCCCACCAGTTTTGCAACTGACGGTCGTTCTTTATCCAATCGGACAACTCCTTTATTTCAGTGTCCGTTATATTTCCTTCGAAATATTTTTCAATCAGCTCTTTATAATGTATCTTATCCATCTTCCTACTTATTTACAGGTATACATTTTCATCCTATCTGCCATCCAAAAGCAAAGATTACAATTACATTTCATTAACAAAAAAAGGCAAACAGAAGCGCAACGATTTTATCATAATGCTTCATTAACTGCTCACGCATAAACTTCACGGCCAAAGATAGTTGCGTGGCAACTGTACTTTCGGAAATGCCCATCATCTCCGCTATTTCTTTATTTGTATAATTTTGCCTTTTGCTCAGAATAAAGATTTTCTTCCGTTGCGCCGGCAATTCTTCAGCCAAAGAATCGATATATTCATTCAAGAATCGCAAGTCAATACTTTCTTCTGTCTGGGAGTCACGGTCTACTCCAGTATTTTTCAAATATTCATTGTAAACATACTCTACAGTCTGACGCTGATACATATTCATTAATAAATTCTTGGCGATGGTACAAAGAAAAGAAATAAATGAAGACTCCGGCTCTACTCGCTCACGTACTTCCCAAACACGTATAAAGGCAGACTGAACTACTTCTTCAGCCATATATTGATTGCCGGAAGAAATTCGCATAATGAAGTTGTATAACTTACCGCTATACATATTATATAATCTTTCAAATGCTTGAAAAGAGCCGTTCTTTAATTCGGTTAATAAACGTTTTTCATTTATAGAATCCACCATAGCTTAGAATTTTGCAACAAAGGTATGTTACCATCGGTCAGAAACAGGTGACAATGATATTAATATTTTCTCAGATTTCCGATTTTTCAGCAGAGTTTCTGCACATAAAACTTTAAAAGCGATATTTTAACCGTCATTGGTAAAATATCGCTTTTAAAATATATAGCTCAACTATATTGACTAATAAGTAAGTCGGATACCCGCCTGAATATTGAAGTTGAACGGATTCTCCTTACGGATGGTCTGTACATCAGAACCATCATCAAAGAAATAAGCAACACCGGGTTCTACGTATATACCTACCCGTTTGGTGGCATTAAACTGTGCGCCGACTGCACCGGAGACGGAGAATTGCAAAGGTTTCACAGTTTCCTTTTCCGTGCCCAGCTTACCATAAACACATTTCTCAATCATACCTCCACCGGATACATAAAGAGTAAACAGTTTCTTATCAAGGAAGTTCCAGTTCGCTTTTAACGGGATACCCAGATAATGCAGTTTCTGTTCGGTCTTCTGGTCGCTGTCCGCAAACTTTGCATCCGAAGAAAGCAAGGTGTAAGTCAATCCTGTTTCGACAGAGAACCCTTTCGCCAGACTCTTGCGGACAGATAATCCGAAGGAGATAGGTTGATGGTGTTCCATATCGACCACCTGATTGGCCTGACGCAAATATGGTACTCCATCTTCAAAGACCAATTGCTGATCATTGGGTATGCTCAGCAGACCGTTTGATACCGATACCATGCTCACACGGGACATATAAGAAGGAATGCCCGATCCCAACTCTGTAGAAGCACCACCGGAGTTACCTACCGAAAGTCCCATCGACCACGTGCCTTTCTGCGAAGATGCTTTTTCTGCCGGAATATGCAGTTTGTCTCTGCTGGAAGGACGGCGTGGCTTATTTCTCGGTTGTTCCGTATCTGCGGGCTTATGCCGGATGGCTTTCGTTTCTTCCACCGGTTCCACTTCTTCTTTTTCTTTCCGGTCGCCGGTCTGAGCGTTCAGCTCCGAAGGTTGCTCTTCTTTCTTCACCGGTTCGTCGATATTTGCCGTTGGTTGGGGAATGTTCCGTTCCGCTTTCGCGATGCGGTTCTTCACTACCGGACGCACTACCGGTTCTATCGTTGTTCCTGTCATATCCGGTTGCTGCGCATCCGGCAAAACATCCGGAACAGAGGCTAACGCCGGAGTCTTGGCATGACGAATTTCATCAGCAGCAGGAGTCCCGAGGAAATACAGGCTGACCGATGACCCCAAAGCCAATAAAATGACAGCCGCAGCGGCTACCGTCCATTTACGATAAGGATATATCTTCCTCTCCACAGGAGGCATAAGTTCTTTTTCCAGTTGTTCCCAACCGGAAGCAGGAAGCGGCTCCGAGTAATCCCCGAGCTTCTCCTTCAACTTATTCATCCATAATTCTTTCTCTTCCATATCTCTACCTATCCGTTATTCATTATCCATTCTTTTACTCTCTTAGCCAACACGCTCTTCGCCCGAAATAATTGCGAAGCCGATGACTTCTCATTAATACCTAACAACTGTGCTATTTCCTTATGCGATTTTTCCTCGAAGGTGTAAAGGTTGAACACGGTACGGTATCCTGCCGGCAACTCTTCGATAAATCGCATCAATACCGCTTGCGGAATCATCTCTACAGCCGAAGCGTCGGGTTCCTCGTAATCTTCGGGTACTTCTTCCAAAGGCGTAGACTGACTGATTACATCACTCTTGCGAAGATACTGTAAAGCGGTATTGACCATCACTCGTTCCATCCAGGCCCGCAGTGAGCCTTCACCCCGCCAGGTGAACTTGTCGAAAGAACTGAATATCTTTATAAAACCATCGTGAAGCAGATCCTGAGCTGTATCACGGTCGCCGGTATAGCGCAGACAGACGCCTAGCAAACGCCCTCCATAATGCTCATACAATTCTTTGCGGGCTCGATTATTTCCCAGCCTGCATTGTTCCGACAACTCAAATTCTTCCATTTGCTTATACACGTGTTTACCTTATAAATGCAGCAAAGATAGAAATACTGCACAGAGAGAACAACTCTTTTGCAACTTTTGTTTCTTTAACAGATCCAAATGCAATATTTTCTCCCCCCTTGCATTTTCAGAGTACAAAGCAAGTAAATAGTACTCATTAAAAAACATTTTTATAGTATATGAAGAAATTTAAATTCATTGCATTTATTATTGCTGTTATGACCACAATGCCGATACTTCAGTCGTGTCTGGATGATGATGACTCCTCATCCGATTCACTGGTCATCAGCACCATCAATCTGATCAGCCCGGATAGCAAGGATTTCTATTTCACTCTGGATGATGGAAAAACAATGTTCCCGAGCAATGGAAACGGATGGATCAGTGACAAGAATAAAGACGGGCAACGCGCCTTTGTGATATTCAAAGAGCTGGAAGAACCGGTGAAGGGATATGACTATAATATTCAGGTAAGAGAAATAAAAGAGATCCTGACCAAAGAAATCGTGACTATGGGGGAAGGAGAAAATACGGAAGAGAAGATCGGAGACGATAAAATCAATTCTACTTATATGTGGATTACCCAAGACAAGAAATATCTGACAATCGAATTCCAATATTACGGCACGCATAGCGAGGACAAGAAACATTTCCTGAATCTGGTCATCAACAACAAGGAAGCTGAACCCGCTGCCGATGATGCCAACGATGAGTATATCGATCTTGAATTCCGGCATAACGACGAAGGCGACACCGCCGACCGTCTGGGCGAAGGGTATATATCTTTCAAACTGGATAAGATTCAAGATCAGATGAAAGGCAAGAAAGGACTCAGAATACGTGTCAAGACCTTATATAACGGGGAAAAATTCTATGAAGTGAAATTCCCCTCATCTAATTAAATCTAGTAATTATAGAAACACTCTTTTTATTATAATATATAATTACGCAAAAGAGGGCGACAGTTGTGAAACTCTCGCCCTTAATTTTATCATAAAGTGATCCGTTTATTTCTTCTTATTATTTCTTTTCATTCTTGTCACCGAAATAATTCCAGACGAGCGCACTGACAGCCGCTCCTACAAACGGCGCTACAATAAACAGCCACAACTGCGACAACGCTTCTCCACCCTGGAACAATGCCGGACCGATGCTACGTGCCGGATTGACGGAAGTACCTGTAATAGGGATACATACGATATGCACCAATACCAGAGAAAGACCGATGGCAAGGCCTGCGAAAGCTCCCGCCCCTTTCTTCGGATCGGTAGACCCCAGCACCACCAATACAAAAATGAAAGTAAAGACCACTTCTGCGATGAATGCCTGTAGCATCTCGCCGTCACCAAAGCCGTTGGAACCGGTAGCCGTCGGTCCGTCATGCCCGCCGGTGGTCACCAGGGCATAAAGAATAGCCGAACCGATAATCGCTCCTATAACCTGGAAAAGCATATACATACCCGCATCTTTTCCATTCATACGACCCGAGAGGAATACTCCTAACGTAATAGCAGGATTGATGTGACATCCCGAAATACCTCCGATAGCATACGCCATCGCCACTACTGAAAGTCCAAATGCCAAAGCAACGCCGACCGTTCCCACGCCGGCTCCTACAGTACCAGCCATACTGCCGGCAAAAACAGCACTTCCACATCCCATCAGGACGAGCACCATCGTCCCAATCATTTCTGCAATGTATTTTTTCATATTACTAAATAAAAAATGGTTGATTCTCCAAATATAAGGAATTAATACCTAGATTCAAAATGTATGTGCCTAATTATTACTATCTTTGCAGCATTTTTGAATAAAACCACCAAACCATAAAATGAAAAAAGGACTTTTTTATGCTATACTGGCCTCTGTATTATGGGCTATCGTCAATCCGTTTATCAAGCAGGGGCTGAGTTACGACTTTTCGCCGATGAACTTTGCAGGAATCCGCTTTACCACTGTAGGTATCATTCTTTTTGCTTATACCTGGCATAAGGGAATGTGGAAAGAAATACGCCAACACAGCAAACTGTTTCTGAATCTGATCCTGATCAATATGTTTATGGGGTACACGGCTTTCTATTTCGGAGTCGATTTCGTCAGCGGGGCTATCTCTTCTATCATTATGGGAATGACACCTCTGATCAATGTACTGCTAGCCCATCTGCTGGCCAGCAATGACCGGCTGAATGTGCACAAGATTATCAGCCTTATTGTCAGCCTCATCGGTTTGCTGCTTATCGTAGGCATGGGCAGCAATGGCGCTCCGCTGGACTGGAAAGGGATCACGGGAATTGTACTTCTGCTGCTCAGTATCATCTTTCAGGGATATTCCGCGATTTCGGTATCGGAAGATAAAGGCAAGATAAACCCTATTTTCCTGAATGCCGTGCAGATGTTCTTCGGCGGACTGCTCATCTATATGATAGGATTAGGTACGGAAGGGTATCATTCATTTATCGGAAAGCCTGCCGGATTCTATATCAGTCTTTCTATTCTGGTATTTATCTCGGTCTTTGCTTTCAGTTTCTGGTTTATCGCCTTACAGAGTAAAGGAGCCAAAGTGAGTGATATCAATATGTGCAGACTGATCAACCCGATATTGGGCGCCATACTTAGCTGGATCATGCTCCCGGGAGAGTATCCGACATTCAGTACCGTTGCAGGAATGATTATCATAGTCAGCTCCCTCATTATCTATTTTAAGGGAGCTGAAATAGGGCGATGGTTGAAACGCCATACAGCCGGAAGCAGTACGCAGGAATAAACAATATTACAGCAAGTACTGAATGGATTGCAGGGATTGCATTTCTTTGGGTACTGCTGCCAGTATCTCTTCTTTGAGTACATTGAGCAGGCTATGACGGATAAAATCCCTATTGGTCGCAAGCACTATCTGCCGTGTAGGACGGGGAATGGCAAACGGACGTACCAGTTTCTTTTGTTCTTCGTTCAGTTGCGAAACAGCCAGTTCGGGAATGAAGGTGATTCCTTTTCCGCTTTCTACCATACGCATAAAGGTTTCCATACTTCCCAGATGGTAGGCCATCTGATTGACTTTGACCGTTTCCATCTGGCAGAAACGTACAAGCTGGTCACGGAAGCAATGCCCTTCGTCCAATAACCAGAGACGTTCGCCCGTTATATCGGAAGTGCGTATCACGTCGTGCTTGAACAGAGGTTCTTTGCAGGATACATATCCGAAGAATGTTTCATAGAAAAGTGTTTCTTCTTTCAGGAAAGTGTCTTCCAATTTGCTGGCTATAATTGCGGCATCAATATCTCCGGCATGCAATGCCTGCTGGATATTCTGTGTTTTCATTTCTGTGACACGTATATCCAGTTCCGGATACTTTTCCATCAGTTGGGGGAAGAAGCGGGGAAGTAAATAAGGTGCTATGGTAGGCAATACCCCCAAATGGAACACGCCTGCCAGTGACTGTTTCTCTTCACTGATTATTTCTTTCACCTGCGCTGTCTGTGCCAGAATGACACGTGCCTGATCAATGATCTTTTCTCCAATCGCTGTGGGACAGACCGGCTGCACCGTACGGTCAAACAACTTCACTCCCAGCTCATCTTCCAGTTTCTGGATCATAGCACTCAGCGTGGGCTGCGTCACGCGGCAATATTCCGCCGCTCTGGCAAAATGACGGAACTGATCAACCGCCAATATATATTCTAATTGTTGTATTGTCATCTATCAAATATGATTAAGTTATAGATTTCTTCTATGCAAAGATAGAAATTATCAGTTTGACAACAAGCATTTTCCGCCTTATCTTTGCAGTACAGAAAAAAGAAAACGAATATAAATCATTAAAAACAAATAGAATATGAAAACTTTAGAATTTATCAAATTGAACGAATCGGGAGCAAACAACGTAGTAGCATCTTTGCAACAATTACTGGCAGACTTCCAAGTATATTACACCAACCTCCGCGGTTTCCACTGGAATATCAAAGGGCATGACTTCTTCGTACTTCACAGCCAATTCGAAAAGATGTATGATGACACTGCCGAAAAAGTGGACGAAATCGCAGAACGTATCCTGATGCTGGGCGGTACTCCTGCCAACAAATTCAGTGATTATCTGAAAGTAGCCAATATTAACGAAGTGGATAAGGTAAGCAACGGAGAACAGGCACTGGATAACATACTACAGTCTATCAGTTATCTGATCGGTGAAGAACGCAAGATTCTGTCTATCGCTTCACAAGCCGGAGATGAAGTAACCGTTTCGATGATGAGCGATTATCTGAAAGAACAGGAAAAGCTGGTTTGGATGTTGACGGCTTATAACAGCAAGTAAATACAAGGTTTAGGTTTTAAGTGAAAAACAGGCTGACTCGTGATTATTCAGAATCAGCCTGTTCCATGTTTATAAACTCAGATTAGAAATAAGTCTCTTCGTCACTCACAGACTCTCTACAGAAATATCTTTTGTTAGTCTTATGTCATCCGAAGAGGCACCAATCATTATCCGGAAATCTCCTGTTTCCACAACACGTTTCATATTCCGGTCGATAATGGACAGATCTTTTTCGGTCAAAGTGAAAAAGATTTCCTTCTCCTCTCCTCTTTTCAGGAAGAAGCGTTCAAAACACTTTAATTGTCTGAGAGGCTGAACTACTGAAGCATATTCATCCCTCAGATAAAGTTGTGCCACTTCTTCACCGTCATAGCTTCCTGTATTTTTCACTTTGAATGAAACTTCAAAATAGCAGGGAGATTTACGCATTACCTGTAAATCCGAATATTCGAAAGTGGTATAACTCAACCCATAGCCAAAAGTGTATAATGGAGAAGCAGCCTGTTCGACATAATCATGATTGCAGGGAGCCTTTTTATTATAATAGACAGGTATCTGTCCAACAGAACGGGGGACGGAAACCGGCAATCGTCCGGCAGGATTATAATCTCCAAACAAAACATCAGCTATTGCATACCCTCCTTCCTGGCCCGGATAAGAAGCGATCAGCAATGCGTCGGCATACTCAGATGCCCAGACTTTATCCAGCGGACGACCTTCAATATAGACAACGATCAGTGGCTTCCCGGTAGCCTTCAATGCATTCAATAAATCTTGTTGTTTTCCCAGTAAAGTCAAAGTAGCCCTGTCAAACCCCTCGCCACATTCCATGTCGCTGATACTCTTTTCGTCAGCAATTGCTGCACCCGTCTCCTGATAGCTCGTCTTGAAATCGCGTGCGCTGGAACCTCCTACCACCGCTATTATAACTTCCGAACGGCTAGCTGCCTCCACCACTTCCGCTATTTCGTTCACTGTCGTATCACGAATAGCGCATCCACGCACGTACTCCACCTTAGAAGGAGACAGTTTGGAGATCACTCCGTCTAACACGGTTTTTATGTTTTCATCTTCTTGCGGAGCTGTATAGTCCCCCAGCATATTATAACGATTATCCGCATTAGGTCCGACAACTGCCACTTTTTTAATCTTTTTATTCAAAGGAAGAATCGAATTCTTGTTCTTCAGCAATACGATAGATGATTGCGCCACTTTATGTGCCAGTCTGATATGTTCCTCACTACGTACCACCTTCGTTGCAGACTTCGGATTCACATAAGGATGCTCAAACAAACCCATTTCAAACTTCATCCGTAATACCCGGCATACGGCAGTATCAATCACTGCTTCACTGATTTTTCCGGATTGAACGGCATGAGTAAGATTCATAAATGCATTGCCCCCCAAATCAATATCCACTCCGGCAGAAACGACCTGCATAGCTGCCTCTTCTATAGTAGGAGCAACAAAGTGACTTTCATGGACTCCTTCAATACTATATAAGTCTGAAACAACAAAGCCACGGAATCTCCACTCGTTACGCAGTAATTGTGTCAGCAGATAATAATTAGCCGTACAGGGGATACCATCTATTGAATTGTAGGAGGTCATTACAGAGAGTGCTCCCGCATCAATCGCTTCCTGAAAAGGAGGAAGAAAGTTTTCGTGCAGATCTCTAGTCCCTACCGATGCATAATTACCGTTTTGTCCACCTTCCGGTACCGCATAAGCTAAAAAATGCTTCAGGGTAGCGATAGTAGCATATTCACGGGATAGGTCTCCGCTACCTAGCCCTATGACCATCGCCGCTCCCAGTCGTCCACTCAATACAGGATCTTCACCAAAGGTTTCTTCGACACGTGACCAGCGAGGATCACGAGATAAATCCAGTACAGGACCATAACTGATATGTGCACCCTGTGAACGAATCTCTTTAGCAATCACATTTCCTACTTCTTCAATCAGTACCGGTGACCAAGTTGCCGCCATCCCTATGCCGGTTGGAAAAACGGTCGTTCCAATCGCCATATGTCCGTGAGGCGCTTCTTCAGCCAAAAATAAGGGAATACCCAAACGGGTATTTTCAATCACATATTTCTGCAATGCGTTGCCGGCTTTGGCAGCCAGTTCGGGATTAAGTCCATTTTCCAATGTCTTCTTAGTCCAAGGGTCCGCACGATAAGTTGCCCACAGCATACCTGCGTTCTTTTCTTTCATTAGTCTTTTAAACTTTTCAGAAGGATGTACTTCATCGTCCTTTATTTCGTACATTTCCCAACCAAGAGGACATAATAGTTGCCCGACCTTTTCTTCCAACGTCATACGTGAAAGCAAGTCTTTCACCCGTTCGTCAACAGACAAGACCGGATTTTTATAAGGTAACAGAGAAGATTGGGCAAAAGCCACGACATTCATCGCCAACCCTACAATCAAAATATATAATCGCTTTGTCATCATACAATATGATATAATATAAAAATTACTTTCCGTTGGTTTCGCAGAAGTTTCATGCGGTGAAACTTTAGTTCCAAGCTGACGAAACTTTTGTTTCAAGCTGATGAAACTTTAGTTTCAAACAGGAGAAACTTTAGTTTCAAGCCTCAGAAACTAAATGTTCTGCCAATTGAGACAAACCAAAGATACTATCAATTCAAAGAATCCATCAAGAGATCACACAAAGATATAATAATCCCTATGTTGCAGATAAATTATCTGCAACAGGTATCTGCAACACTATAAGCCACTATAAATCACCTAATAAACAAGCAGGTGGCAGATATTGCAGATAAAATCAAAAAATATTCTAGAGAGAGGCTATCGACACCCAATTTCCGCTATTCCCAAAGAATCACTTTCGTCTACCATACGAGTCGCTTTTAACTTAAAATAGCGAGCCTCAACCGGACTAAAGTACATATTCTGAAGAATCGGATTATTACGGATGTTCGAGAATTCTCCCTGTGCTACGACTTGCATCGCCTCTTCGGTAATACCGGCAGACAATTCGTATGATGAGATCAACCCTTTACTATATTCACTTTGATCAGGTAAATAGTAGAATGAATGGATTGTACGATTTTCGCCAAGATCAATCATGATTTCCTTGCCTGAGATTAGAGCGGTAGTCTGATCGTCCTTGTCACTACATTTCTTTGCTTCTTCCATATCCACTCCCAAAATTGTAAAGGGGAAACTTTTCAGTTCTGAGGTTGCCGGTGTATAATTTTCCGTTGCATCGGGAGCGTAATAAGCCCCGACCTCATTGATACACAAACATGCACGAGCATCCGTAAACCGTATACGCAATTCTTCTGTTTCGATCATTTCAAAGCGTAACAAACGTTTGTATCCTACGGTTGTGGTTTCTTCGTTGCATTTAACCGACAGCCATTGATCGCCCTTCTTATATTCTACAACAAAGGATTTAACCCTTTGTCCCAAAGGTATATACTCCTGAATCATTACCCGATTCATCTTCGTCGGCTGACTAAAAGTGAAAGTCAGATCGGCGGTAGTCACTCCGTCATTGGTTGCCCAATAAGTATCGTACTTTCCGTCCGTTACGGCACGAACCTTGAATTGTCCTCCACGCTCGTCGGAAGCTGATACTTTTGCACTGCTCAATAAATTATCTGCCAATTCTTTCTGAACTCTCAG
The DNA here is from genome assembly GCF_019052485.1 of Bacteroides sp. MSK.20.82. Classification (NCBI taxonomy): domain Bacteria; kingdom Pseudomonadati; phylum Bacteroidota; class Bacteroidia; order Bacteroidales; family Bacteroidaceae; genus Bacteroides; species Bacteroides sp. MSK.20.82. The sequence goes on along the minus strand of NZ_JAHQUN010000001.1, from coordinate 296,512 downwards.
ATGAAATGAAACAGCATTCAATGAATCGGTCGGATGAATCAAACCGTTGCGGTCTACAGGAAAGTTTAATAATAAAGTCGCATTATGACCTACACTACGATAATACAAGTCCGTCAGTTGATCGACTGTTTTTACCTTGTCGTCTTCCTCTGGGTGATAGAACCATCCCGGACGGATAGAAACGTCACACTCGGCAGCGACCCATTGATTTCCATCGGCATGCCCGTACTGTAATTCCCGATACTTGGGATATCCCGGATATACCTCGCCTGCCCGAAGGAAAGACCAGTTAGTAGCTCCGGCAAATCCATTCTCATTTCCTACCCAACGGCAGCCCGGCCCTCCGTCTGAGAAAATCACAGCCTGCGGTTGCAGTTCATCGATCATCTTATAAGCTCGCGGGTAATCATAGTATGTTTTGCGGTCGATCGTACGTGCGTCTTTCGCTCCTCCGTACCAACCGTCTCCTCCGTTGGCTCCGTCAAACCAGATTTCAAAAACATCACCATAATTAGTGAGCAATTCATGCAACTGCTTATAGAAATAATCTACATACTCCGGCGTTCCATAATTGGCTTGATGCCTGTCCCACGGAGAGAGATAAACGGCAAATTTGATTCCATACTTCTTACAGGCATCGGAAAGTTCGCGTACAATATCACCTTTACCGTCTTTGTAAGGGGTATTTCTAATACAGTATTCGGTAAGCTGTGTAGGCCACAGACAAAAGCCGTCATGATGTTTGGCAGTCAGGATTACTCCTTTCATACCGGAATTGACAAATGTCTGCACCCATTGTTCGCAGTCCAGACGAGCAGGATTGAACGTTTTCGGATCAGAGTCGCCATAACCCCATTCACGGTCATTGAAGGTATTGAGACCGAAGTGTACAAAGGCATATGTTTCCATCTTCTGCCAATTTACTTGCTTTTCCTGAGGAACGGGTAAAATAGCTTCCGGTGCCGAAACACTCTGACATCCTGTTAAAAGTAGACTGAATACTACTGTAGAAATACTGGTTGCGATTGGTTTTCTCTTCATGGTGTTCGATTCATTTATAGTTTTATCTTTTCAGGTTATTTTATTTGCCGGTGCTAAGATAGGAAATATTATATTACTAATCAACCGGATTGGTACATGTTATCTTCAGCGGTTTCATTAATGCCCGCCCGTTGATCACAGGATAGACACGTGTTTCGGTCGGAAAGCTGCCGGAATATTGATATTCAACGGGCATCACACCTTCTTCACGGGCTTTCACCTGACGGGGACTGGTAAACTTAAGATCTGTATTACCACCTATAACGACAAACATAAGCTGTATATCATTATCGGTATCGTTTACGTATTTCAGTTTCATTGTTTTCGTACCGCCTTTGCCTATGGTACCGAATGCCATTACTTCGAAATTCATCCAAAGTCCGCTACCGTACTCATACGGATAATTCTCTGATACCGGATGTTTGCAGGGAATGACGGTGCCTTTTACCCAAATGCGGTTGTAATTAGCATTGTTATTGCTCAAAACAACTACTTCTTTACTAAAGAAGCCCGGTCGGTAGGCCGGGTTGTAAGTCACTTTCACTTTACCTGTAGCATTCGGCCGGAGCGGTTCTTTAGGAAATTCAAACTGTACACAACCACAGCCACTTGTTACTCCATTGATAGAAATAACTTTTTGACTGACATTCTTAAACTCAAATTCATGTGAAACCAGTCCATTTTCTTCCTTTATTTCTCCAAAATCAAAGACACGTTCTTCGAACACCAGTTCGTCAGAAAGAGTCTGTGCGTACGAGGCAACCAAATACAAATTAATGCAACAAATCAATATAATAAAGCGCAGCACCATACTTTTTTTCATTTAAAACAAAAGCCTCTCATAATAACTCATTAGCTATTATAAGAGACTTTCATCAATCCCGTTTATTCATTCTGATACATATCAAACTCAGACAAAACAATCCCATATCCACTACTATACGGCAATAATTCAAGTTTGACATATTGAGCACTCACAGCTCCATAGAAACGAATATATTGCGGCGTTGCACGAGAGAAAGTAACGTTTCCCTGATACTCATAATCTTCACCTCCTATTTCACTTGTATAGACAGCGGCACTGGACAAACTATAATTACGGGAATAATACTGTAATCGAATTCCTGTTATGTTTTGGTATACGCTATTCAAATTAACAATAACGGTAGAACTGGCATCCTGAGACGGATAAGTCCTTGTATTTCCGTCGAACAGAGTTGTTCCAACATCTACACCATTGTTAGTGGCAGTCCACGCGCTTCTATCACTAATTAATGTGCCTTCCACACTCGTTGCTCCCGGAACACAATTCGTAAAAGAGGTGCTAACAGCGAGATAAGCAGAGGAATGAGTTTCACTCAATGCCGCATTCGATACCGATGTTACTTTTAGCGGTAAAAGATAACTTGTATTGACAAACTCGCTCCACTTTCCATCCTCTATTTCAATAGTAACTGAATCAGAAGAAAGCATACTTCCCGCAGGAATCACGAGTTCTTTTTTATCCAAGGTTACTTTTACCCCGTCAGGGAAAGAAGAAAATTCACCTATGGATGCACTATTATCAATATCCAAAGTAACCGTTATATCTTTAGAGGCAACTTTAGTAGAGCGTACCCCTACCTTAACTATTTCCGGTCCACTCTCTAAACTAGAGCCAATCGGTGTTCTCAACACTTCATAGACAAATGTATTTTGAGGATATTCTGTTGAAGTCCAACGGTTCACATTAATATATACATAATTTTGGTTGCTTCCTTCGATATCGTAACTTTCGTCATCACAAGACTGAAGACTAAATAATCCGACTACAACCAACAATCCTAAGATATGCGTATTTATTTTCATAGCAATCATTTATTTCGTTACTCGTTACATCTGTTATTATCATCACTGTCCCATGCAATAGCACTGCTATAATTCAGATTATATGTTAATCCAGCTCCTTCATTTATTTCACGGGCAGTGTTCGTCCAATCCATATCATAGCCATGTCCTGTTGCATCTTTAAAGATGTGTCCTTCGCCTTCATTCATTTTCCAGTATGCAACCAAACCTTCTGATTGTGAATCAACGCCACAAAGATTCATCTGTAGTTCGCCTGTACTCAAAGCACGGTTCCAGACACGAACTTCAGCAATACGGCCACGAAAATACTGAGATCCGCGATATCCCGTCCAAGACATTCCTAGTTCAAAACGCTGGAAATCGACCGGTTTACCATCACCATCGCCTTGTGCATCTTTCACTCCGTCTACATACATAGTCAGTTTACTGCCATCATATGTCAACGAGATCATATACCAACGATCAGTGCTAAAACGTGTACTCGATACAATACTTCCACTTGGACTTACCCACTGCAAGGCATTGATATCTAATCCATTTTCTCCAAATCGCAGCATACTTGAGCGCTGTTCGTCAGCAGAAGTGAAACTACACAGACGAGCTATACGATGCCACTCTTGAGAATAGCATTTGATCTCATAGGTGAAGTTAGACAATTCCTGTTTCTTATCATCTGAGAAAATAAAGTTACTATAAAGATTCGTATTGCTGATATTCAATGAGGTGAAATGAATAACACGAGATATCTGCAAGAAAATAGTTTTCGAAGGTTTTAATATTTCAAGTCCATCCACTTCTACCATAGTAACTGGAACTACATATACTCGCCCTTCTGCAAAGTCTTCGGTAGAAATAACTTTAACTGTAGCAGGAGTAGAAAACGCTTTACCTGTCTGAATTACAGCATCAGCATCTTCAAGAGTCACAGCGCCCTCCGGAATCGCATAATATTTAGTATTATGCTCATTATTATATGTCTCTACCAGTGACCTGTCAATGGCAAACTTCACATTTACGTCTTTATCTACTTTATCAGTAGTAGAAGCAGTGACGGCATACGAAGAAGGGGTATCTTCTACCACAAACTTGGTTACAGGAGTAGTCTCTGTCCCTGTAATAAAAGCCATATTCTTGTTATAATCAAACTTATCACCTTCTGTACAACCCAGAATGGATAAACCTAATATAACTCCCAACAAAGAATGTTTAAATATATATGTTTTCATCATGATTCTTATTTATTCATTGTTTACTCATTTACAGCAGGATTCATTATCTGAATAGCCTCCCGGAATTCATTATAAGGTATACCCGATGAAGAATAATAATTTCTTCCTAAGTAGAATACTCCACAACCGCCTTTACGGCCTTTCGACGGTTCCCAACGTGCATAGTTCATAAGTTGTCCCCCATCGGCATAGAATACTCCGAACGATTCGCAGTAAATCATCTTCTCGGGTGGAAAGTTACTGGGTTGAGTCAAGAACCCCACTTGATCACTATAAGCCTGTTGAACGATATAATCACAATAAGGTATGATGTCTGTCGGTGGTGTTCCACTAAAGTAGTCAACGATAAGCAACTTATCCGGCTGTTCGCCTTCAGGACCAAAATACTTGCCAAGTTCCTTTATCAATCTGACCAAATCGGAACCACTCCAACCTTCCCAGTCAACGTCTACTCCATCAAGTCCCGGTTCCAACACTTGATTCACAATCCATTTTGCATATGCAGCCATCGCTTCATCGTCCTTATTCTGGCTAAGATCATAATCAACCCCATCAACGGTAAACTGGTGTCTGTAATGAGAAGCATCGGCATGCATGACAAAACGTGTACCCAATTTCCGCTGGCAGTATTGCATATCCGCATATGCTATCGGATGTGTCTCTGCTGTCGGTATTCCCATCCAAAGATTTACAATATCTATACTGTCAGGCAGTCCTACCATACGTTCACCCCACGACGCGGGATCTTTATAGCCGGTCACACCTTCAATCGGTGACCACGCTTCGTAATAAGCATAACTTATCTCATGATCGCTTTTCTTGAAAGCACGCAGATTCTCAAAATACTGCTCGTCATATGTTTTCAGTTTCTGAATTTCTAACGCTTCCACATCGGTATCACAACTATAGAAAAAGAATGTTCCGATAAGGAAAGTCAGTAAACCTGTTATTTTTGTTTTCATCGTAATTAGTGTTTTTAGAATTAAACAATGTCCATTCTCCTGTTATCGGGATTTTTTGTCCCACCAGAGTTTAGTTCCACCCGTATCCTGACCACCCAAAGCCGATATACCACTGGCAACGCCGCTAGCATTGTTGATCTTCTCGTCGCGTGTATAAGGCAGACGGCGGACTTGTAACTGGGTATCAATCGTACCATTACTACTGTTTCTTACTACAGGAATAACTTCCGGATAGCCTGTACGACGATATTCACTCCAGCCTTCGGGACCGTCGGGATAATTGGCAATCCACTTCTGTGTAATGATGCGTTCCAACTGAGCTTCAAATCCGGCATTATCATCCCATGCAGGAGTAACCCTGCTGCTGAAAGTATAATTATCACTACCCACATTGTCTGCAAAAGCACCCGGAGTCGAAGTATGATCAGCCAAATAATCGTCTACACCGGCGGCATTATTCTCCTCAAACGACATGCGTACACCTTGCTCATAGAATGATTTGGCCGTTCCACCCATATCCCAGCCACGTAATGCACCTTCGGCACGCAGGAAGAACGATTCGGCAGCCGTCATCCATACTACCGGAGTAGAAGCACGGTTAATATTCAGATTAGAGATTTTATTGCCTTGATAATTGCTCATATTGCTTGTTGTGATACCAATACGTACGCCATGATATTCACCGTCATCGGCTGCTGTAAAATAAGAGCTGATTCGCGAATCATTCAGTCCGTTCAAATAGGCTACGATGGTAGCACCCGGACGACAGTCACCCGAATTGAAGTTATAGGCAATCTCGTGCAACGGATGATGATATTCCAATGAATTATGCGAAAGTTCGGCACGTTCCGCTTTACTTTCGATAAAGCCGAACATGTTTTCCATCGACTTCTTTGCCTGTGCTTCTGCCAGTGTGGGATTCGCATATGAAACACGTATAGCAAGACGCAAACGCAGTGTGTTGGCGAACTTCACCCACTTCTCTACGTCCCCCCCATATACACAGTCATAGTCACTCATCAGCTTAGCATCCACATTTCCGTTCACATAATTGCTCAATACTTCGATAGCATTATCCAGTTCTTCAAAAAACTTATTATAAACCAAATCCAATGCGTCATATAAGCTGGAAGAGCCATAGTTTACATATGGAATAGGACCAAATGTATCAGCAATACGGTGCATGCCTTCTACCTTTACGATGGTAGCCAATGCGTCAACTTCCGGCAGTTCCTGTTCAGTGGCTATTTTGTGAATACTTTGCCATGGTGCCATAATTCCGGTATAGGCATAATCAAAAGTGGCATTCACCCATTGTTCCTGAAAGTTATACTGCCCGTTATGATTGGTAGATCCTAAGGTAGCGGCAATATAGCCCGAATAAAGGTCATGCGATAAGTTCTGAGCAATCTGATAGTCAGAGTCGAGCTTGTCGCCATCATTTATGATTACAACCCGACGCAGCATTTGCGAAAAGAAAGCACCCGTCTTCAAGTTGTCTACTTCCATCATTTCCTCGGTGACTTCATTCGGATTTACGTTATCCTCATAGTCGATACACGAAATGTTATTTAATAGCATCAAAGATATCCCGAGAATGGAAAGTTTGTTCCATGATAGTATTTTATTTAATATCATATCTTCTACAATTTATAAGTTTGATTAGAAATTAACTTTCACAGAGAATCCCAAATTACGCAGACTTGGCGACATAAACATGTCGATACCTTGAAAGTAAGTGCCTGTACTTGCTGTCAGTTCCGGATCGAACGGAGCTTTTCTATAAAGGAAAAAGAGATTCTTACCGATGAAAGATACGTTCAACCCCTTAATCCAGTCCACATACTTGTTGATAGGAATATCATAGCCTAACGATAACTCAGCCAAACGGACATTAGTCGCACTGTAGGTGTACATAGAACCAATACCACCCTGAGCACCTGCACCTCCAATTTTCGTATAGTAATCTTCCGCACCGATTGGACGACCGTTAACAATGGCTCCGCCATTATCACGGGCAATAGCTGTAGCCTTTGAAGAGCCGTATGCGTCCATCGTCGCCTGTGTCTGTGATACAACTACACCACCGACACGTGCCGTGAACAGGAATCCCAATGAAAGCCCTTTGTAACTGAATGTGTTTCCCCAACCGAGGTTATACTTAGGAGCACTATTACCAGCCTTTACAAATTCATCAGGCTGAGTAACTACAACCTGGTCCGAAGGATGGACATAGATAGCTCCATGTTCGTCCGTGCGAAGCGTATTCACATAAATATCGCCGATAGATCCGCCTTCTGTCAGTATCATTTTATACATACTTGTCCCGCCCATATCAATTCTATCCAAAGAAGTAAGTTCGTGCGTATAAGGATCTTCATAGTTGCGCAGCAATTCCACCACTTTATTTCGGTTCAATGAATAGGTCAGATACGAACTCCAGCCAAAATTTCCCCATTTGTCCTCAAAACGCAAAGACAATTCGATACCTTTATTATCTACACGACCGCCATTGACTACTTCCGATTTATAGCCGGTAGTAGAAGAAAGGGTACGTTCAAAGAACTGATTGTAGGTACGTGACTGATAGATAGATCCATCCAATCTCAAACGGTTCTTGAAGAAGACAAAGTTAAATCCGGCTTCCCATGATTTGGTACGTTCCGGCTTCAGATTGGGGTTAGGACGTCGGGACTGAGTAACAGGAACGCCATCAACCAACGCATAAGTCGGAATAGCCAGAAATACATCCGGTGAATTACCTACTTCCGAATAAGAAATACGTACTTTCATGTATGGCATAATATCCGTACTGCAACGGAATATATCTGTGATAATCCCCGAAAGACCGATAGACGGATAGAAGAAAGAACCGGTATTCGTCCCTTTGAAGGTAGATGACCAGTCGTTACGAGCCGTCACATCCAGATAAGCCATAGACTTGTAACCGATCTGAGCACTACCGAATATGGCGCGTTTTTTCAAATGATAGCCATATTGGTTGGCCAGATTCTTCTCTGAAGTATCCACGTTGCCAAAAGTAAAGAGGTTGGCTACCGACTTCAGTTTGCCTCCGAAATAATCAGACTGATAATCATTGTTTTCAAAGTTCCCACCCACATTAGCTGTTACATTTAGGGTATTATCGACAAAGTACTTATTAATATTCAGCAATAATTCACCGTATATCTGTTGATTCTCGATATTACTCTTGGAGTAATAACCGTATTTAGAAGCAAACAAAGTATTTGTTCCGGCATCATACATGCGCTCACGGCGTTCGTTGTTGCGGTCCATTTTGGCACGGGCTGTTACATTAATCCAGTCAGCAAATTCATATTTTGCCGATGCAGTTGCCATATAACGGTTCTTATGATTAGGTATTTTAATATGCTCGGTAATCCAGTATGGATTCTGTAAAGCCAGACTTGTGCTGTAAGGCCAGTACTGAGTCAGTAAATTTCGTTCCGAATCATACCGCTGATATGCCTGTACTTTGGAGAAATCATCTCCCGCAGGAAATAGATAAAGAGGTACTAACGGGTTATAATAAAGTCCCTGAGAGGTCATATTTTGTTCTTTTACAGAGCTAAGCATAAAACTCAGGTCAAGAGTCAGCTTATCTTTCAGCATCTTGGCAACATTACGGACAGTGACATTGTAACGTTCGTAGTCATTATTATGGATAATACCTTTGGCATTGGTAGTACCTAAAGATAAGTAAGTCTGATTCTTGTCAGTACCTGTAGAAAGACTGGCAGCATTTGTTACATTCACACCTGTCTGAAAGAAGTCTTTAGGATCATAGCTGCTCGGCGTATTCAATTTACTGCCCCAGCTGTAGTAACTACCCACTTCTGTCTGCCCATAAGTATTTTGAAATTCGGGCAAGACAAGAGGAGCGGAGAAAGTCGTATTATTGGATATGCTGACTGAAGTACGTCCTTCCCTACCTTTTTTAGTAGTAATCATCACAACACCATTGGCAGCGGCACTACCGTAAAGAGCTGCAGCTGACGGTCCACTCAAAACAGAGATACTCTCTATATCCTCGGGATTCAGACCGGAAATAGGATCACCGGACTGACCGGCACCTTCGTATGAGTCCGTAGGCTGTGTAGAAGCGGCACTCATATCACTCATCGGGATACCATCAACCACATAAAGAGCATTGTTATTACCATTCAATGATTTGGTTCCACGCATCACTACACGTGAAGAGCCACCGACACCAGCTGAAGATGAGTTAATTGTAACACCCGCAACTTTACCGTTCAGATTATTGACGAAGTTGGCATCTGCAATGCGTGTAATCTCGGCATTGCTTACTTGCTGTACATTGTATGACAAAGATTTAGCTTCCTTCTTGATACCCAATGCAGTAACAACGACTTCATTCAGTACTTCTGTATCTTCTGTCAGCACAATATTCAGAACTTGGGCATTCTGTACCTTTACTGTTTTCGTGGCATATCCCACATAAGAAATTTCCAGAATATCTCCTTTCCTGGTCTGTAGCGTAAAGTTTCCGTTTATATCGGTGATAGTACCGACCGTAGAATCTTTCACTTTCACATTCACACCGATCAAGGGATCTCCGCCAGCATCTTTCACAACTCCTTTTATTTGGATTTGTCCTTCCTGCTGAACAAGTTGCATTTTATTAGTCGATAAAATAATCTGCTTGTCAACTACGGTATACGTAATATCGGTCCCCTTAAAAATATCATCTAGAATATCCAGAATCTTACCTGATTTATTTCTCACAGAAACAATACGATTCTTCTGAATCGTTTTGTCATTGTAAAGGAAAACATAATCGGAAGCTTCTTCTATTTTATTCAGTACCTGTTCTACAGATACATTGTTCATAGAAATGGCAACATGCGTCCGTTGAGCATAGCCATTCTCTGCAGATAGTTGTAAAACGACTGCAAAAAGTAGTGCCAGACTAATCCTCATAACTAAAGGTAGTTTTAGATTTAAAGCATATTTAGGATATAATGCAATAAATGAATGATTTTTTTTCATACATTTGCGGTTAACTAAAGTTTATTACTATAATGAACTGTGGTTTGATTCCGGTTAGCGTTTGCAAGACTCCTTACCGCGAATCTGAAAAATTGGGGGAAGACAGCTGTTGGTAGCAGCTTTCTTCCTTTTTTTACGATCTTTGTGTTATCTCATAGGCTATTCTCATTTTTATGGTTACTAATATAAATCTACTATTATCTTTTTCTTTGTGAATGTATCATCTGCCTGTTGTACCGCCTCCTCAGTTCTCCACTTCAAGGCAGCAGACTTAGCCAGATAATCCAATATCTGTGGCAGTGTTTCATTACGGAAGGTCGCACGATATTTATATTCTTTTCCCGATATATTATTAAACTGAATATCTACATTAAAATGCCGTGCCAGCCGTTTGAATATTTCACCCAACTCGGCATTGCGGAATATCAACTTACCGTCTTTCCATGCCACCTTTTCATAAACATCCACTTTTCCCTTCAACAATTTCTGATCTACCTTATTATAAAGCAATCGTTCTCCTGGAGCTAACTGAACTGTTGTTTTTCCGTCCGGTGAAATAACGTTTACTTTACCCTTTTCTAATACCGTTTCTATACTATTATCATCTTCGTAAGCATTCACATTAAATTTGGTTCCGTACACATAGACACTTAACCCGGCAGGAGTATTGACGTAAAAAGGCCGTTTCCTGTCCGCTTCTACTTCAAAATAGGCTTCACCTTTTAATTCAACATTACGATTATCTTTCTTAAAAACGGTAGGATAACGTAAAGTACTACCGGAGTTTAACCAGACAACCGAATGGTCAGGAAGTTCGTAACGAATGACTGAACCTGTAGCCGCCATGACTTCTGCATACTTCTCTTCAGTATCCGTTGCTCCCCAATATAAATATCCCAAAATCAAAGAAGAAAGTAATAAAGGTATAGTCAAGAATGCAGCATAACGCATCAACTGATTATACATACTCCTTCTTCTGTTTGTCTTTATTTGGGTCTGTGCTTGTTGATAGGCACCCATTACATCAATAGACTCCATTTCCTTAATATCCTCTCCTAATGCCTGCGCTTTTCGGAGCAATGATTCCGGATTCATATTTTCCATATTCTCTTTCAAAATCTTATCTTTTAATTGCAATTACACTAATAGTACAACTGAGGTAATCGAAAAGGGACAGGTATAACATACTTTTTTTTATTTTATTTTTTAAGCTATCTTATTTTCCACAGCTTCATACCAAAAACAAAAAAAGAAAGAAAATTTTAGGAAATGCTGATTTTCTTATTATATATTTGCAGTAAAATGAAAAACTACAGAATCTCAAAATAATGAAAATATCTTTTTCCAGACAGACTAAAGAAAGAGCTTTCAAACAACTTTACGAGGATTATTATGCCCCTTTCTGCCTGTATGCAAAAAGATTTGTAGATGATAAAGAAGTCCGCGAGGACATTGTTTCGGATGTATTCACCTCCCTATGGGACAAGTTGGATACCGACTCTTTCGATTTGCAATCAGAGACAGCATTGGGATATATAAAAATGTGTGTAAAAAACAGCTGTTTGAACTTTCTGAAACATCAGGAGTATGAATGGAGTTATGCCGAAAATATCCAAAAGAAAGCTCCTCTATATGAAACAGAAACAGATAGTGTATATACACTTGATGAGTTATACCGAATGCTATACGAAACATTAAATAAGCTTCCGGAAAACTATCGCACCGTATTTATGAAAAGTTTCTTTGAAGGCAAAACACATGCGGAAATTGCCGAAGAAATGAATCTCAGCGTAAAATCCATTAATCGGTATAAACAAAAAACAATGGAACTCCTGCGGAACGAGTTGAAAGATTACCTCCCGCTGTTTTTATTATTCCTGTCTCCCGAGCAACTGTAAGCTCTCTGCTAAAACACGGCACTCTTTACGATTAATCTTCCCATTTCCCGTTTGAGGAATATGATTTACCGTATAAATATATTTAGGACGATAATAAGATGCTAAGACTGATTCCAATTTAGTCCCTAGCGCACTTATCTCCATCTGCCCTTCTATCAATAAAGTAACAGCCTGCCCCAAACGCCGATCCGGAACGGAAGTGATCACAAACGGTACAGGGATAGACGACTGAAGTAACCTTTCGATCTCTTCTGCCTGCACTTTAATTCCTCCGCTATTGATTACATTATCCTTTCTTCCCAGAATCGTAAAACTACCGTCCGGATAAATGCGGGCAATATCATTTGTCTGCAGAGTATCATCGCAAACAAGCGGAGCATTAATCATCAAAGTATTTTCTGAAGACAAAAACAACTCTACGGATGAAAAAGGATAATAACGATCGGATGCTGCTGCGCCATTCAGACGGCGAAGAGCGATGTGAGAAAGGGTTTCCGTCATCCCGTAAGTTGAATAAACAGCATTGGACAGATTTCTGATTTTTTCCTCTAAAGCCTTGTCAACTGCTCCGCCTCCTATAATTAAAATCTCCGTTTGCTTTAATTTCTCTTTCTCTTCGGGTATCTGAAATGTATTATACACCTGCAAAGGCACCATAGCCGCAAACCTTAAAGGAGTGTCCACATCTGCCAATGGATGACCGGAAGCCCGACGTACTATAAGATTCAACCCGGCAATCAAAGAACGGACGACTACCATCATCGCCCCGATATAGCGAAGGTTCATACACAATAATGCCGTTTCACCCTGCTTTAAATCCAGAAACTCACAAGTCAGGCGTGCACTCTGTATCATCTGATCTTTGCGAACAAGCAATTCTTTAGGTGCCCCCGTAGAACCGGAAGTATGTACAGTGATCACAGGATCATCATTAAACCATTCGTTTAGAAAAAGATACAAGTCCCATATAGCAGAAGGGTGGTTTCCCTCACCTTCTGCTACAAGGCTATGTATATCGCCCGGAGTATATTCCTTTCCCTCCAGCAACAAACGCTGTTTTTGTCGGTCGAATATCATCATTTACAAAACCACAAACAATCTTTTCTGATTTCAAGAGGCATCTCTACATTATCTGTAAAGAGTAACCCGGTGCCTAACCCTTGCGGCAATGGATTCTGAAAAGTAGCACACCATTGAGCGATAGCATTCAGACCGATATTAGACTCCAGAGCAGAAGTTATCCACCAACCGATATTCAGTTTCTCCGCTTCTGCAATCCACTCCTCGCCACCGGCTAATCCGCCATGAAGAGAAGGTTTGATAATAATATATTGCGGACGGATAGCCGAAAGTAATCTTTGCTTTTCTTCCCAGGTATTATAGCCTATCAGTTCCTCATCCAAAGCTATCGGCAAAGGAGATTCGGAAGTAAGACGTGCCATTTCTTCCCATTGTCCGGCACGAATGGGCTGTTCTATCGAATGTAAGTCCAGTTCGGACAAGCGTTTCAATTTCTCCATCGCATCTGTTGGTGAGAATGCTCCGTTGGCATCTACACGCAATTCTATTTCTTTAGAAGAATAGTGAGAGCGGATATGTTGGAGTAAAGCCAGTTCTTCTTCAAAGTTGATGGCACCGATCTTCAACTTTATACAGCGGAATCCCGCCTCCATCTTCTTCTCTATCTGAGCAAGCATTCTATTGAAGTCACCCATCCAGATAAGCCCGTTTATCGGAATACCTGCTTCCCCACGTGAGAAGGGTGTATCCCACAAAGCCCAGCTTCCTTCAAAAAAGTGACGAATGGCTGTCTCCAAGCCAAAAAGGATGGAAGGGTACTTGCATAGAGCTTCCATGTCCAGCTTACCTCCCTGATTCTCTACCTGCCGGCAGATTTTAGCCAGCACTTCCTCGTAATCGGGAAGATCATCACAGCTAAGATTTGGCAGAGGAGCGCACTCCCCGATCCCTACCCAATTGGGAAATTCGGGAGCAGTAAAATGAAGATACCAGACTTTTCGCGTTGTGTATGTGCCTCGTGAAGTTCCGGCCGGCTGCTTGAAATGAAGCACCCGCGGAATAATGTCTATTTTGCAATCCATTGTTTAAGGGAACTTCGGATATTTCTTAAAGTTAGGTTTACGTTTCTCCAGAAATGCATTCTTTCCTTCCTGAGCCTCATCCGTCAGATAGTAAAGCAAGGTCGCATCCCCTGCCAGCTCCTGAATACCTGCCTGGCCGTCCAGTTCGGCATTCAATCCGGCTTTAATCATCCGCAAGGCCAACGGACTGAGCAGCATCATTTCTTCCGCCCATTGCACATACTCATCCTCCAGTTGCTCCAATGGAACTACTTTATTCACCAATCCCATATCCAACGCTTCCTGCGCATTGTATTTCCGGCAAAGGAACCATATCTCACGTGCCTTCTTCTGACCGACGACACGAGCCAGATAAGAGGCTCCGAAACCTGCATCAAAGCTACCTACGCGAGGACCGGTCTGTCCGAAGATCGCATTCTCCGAAGCAATCGATAAATCGCAAACTACATGAAGCACGTGTCCGCCACCAATGGCAAATCCATTTACGGCAGCAATTACCGGTTTCGGAATGCTGCGGATTTGTTTCTGTACATCCAGAACACTCAGACGGGGAACACCGTCCTTGCCGATATAGCCGCCACGCCCTTTCACATTCTGGTCACCGCCCGAACAGAAAGCCTTGTCACCAGCTCCCGTAATCACGATCACATCAATATCCGCTTCTTCCCGGCAAATGCGCAATGCGTCACTCATTTCAGCCGTTGTAGTCGGAGTAAATGCATTTCGATAGCGTTCACGGTTAATGGTGATGCGGGCAATCCCATTATAGTAATCAAAGAGGATATCTTCGTATTCTCTGATGGTTGTCCATTCTCTTTGTGTTGACATAATCTATTTTTGTTTTAGTTGATGATAATAATCTTTCAGTATACGTGCATCTTTATTTTTATTGCTGAATACTTCCATCAGAACCGGTTGTTCCATGGCTTCCGGTTGTGTGAAGGTTTTCATCGCTTCGGCAAGCTGTTCTTCATTCTCTACCCGTTGATAAAGGAATCCGCGTTCTTCCGCCCATCCTTTGGCAGATGTCTTGTGAACGGCTGTAATATACTTGTGCGATGTACCCGACATATCCAGTCCGGGTAATGTATGGAAAATCTCCCCTCCTCCGTTATTCAGCAAAAGAATGCGTAGATTGGGACGGACATTGATGTTCCACAAAGCATTCATATCATAAAAGAAACTAAGGTCACCTATAACTATAAAATTTAGTTTATCCGAACCGGCGGCATATCCCACTGCCGTGGACAACGAGCCTTCGATGCCGCTTGTACCCCGATTACAGCATACCTCAATCGTAGAAGGAACCTGGTATAACTGAGCATAGCGGATAACAGAACTATTTGCCAGATGCAATGCACATGATTCCGGCAATGCTTTTATCAAAGCACCGATAGCCGACATTTCCGAATATCCGAACTCCGGTTCGGGAATGGTCTTGCAATAATTCTCCCATACACGGGGATACTCCGGCACGCGGTTATCCAGCAATGGAGCTATTTTCTCCAGAAACTCAAACGGGTCCATTTCGATGACGGTAGTCAGAGAACCGTAAAGGTCAACCACTTCTCCATCAGCAGACACATGCCAATGTTCTTTAGGCGGATGCTGCCGAAGATATTTTTTCAACCGCTTGGAAACCACATGTCCGCCATAAGTAATCAATAACTCGGGAGTCATCTGGCCGGTTTTCTCTTCGGGCATCGCATAAAGCGCCGCATCAAAATTCTTCACTGGAATACCGGGTACTGTCTGATTACCGATATGCTCGGTCAGCCACACGAAATGTTTATATAACAATTTGGTATGCCGTTTCTCAAACAAGTAAATCAAGTTCATCTGTCCGACAATAATCATCCGCTTCTGATATCTGTTCAAGCGTTCGATCAGGTCATTGTAATCCCGGTCGTATACATTCAGCCCCTGATAGCGCGTAATGACACGTACTTCGGGAAGCGACTCCACCGTAAACTGGAACAAAGGTTCGGATATAGGAATATTAATATGTACCGGACCTTTTCCATGATGGTTGGTTTCCAGCAAGGCTTCATTCACCAAGCGGTTACAGTACCATTCATCCTCTTCTGTCTGAATCTCCGGAAGGTTTACCGACTTCTTCACCAATGTCTGAAAAACACCGGGCTGCGGCAATGTCTGTCCCGCCATCTGTCCAATCCAGGCAGCAGGCCGATCGGCAGAGATAACAACTAAAGGTATATTCTGATAATACGCTTCTGCCACAGCAGGATGAAGATTGAGCAACGCTGTACCGGAAGTACAGCAAACGGCAGCAGGATGCCCGCCATTCAGCGCAAGACCAATCGCAAAATAACCGGCACTCCGTTCATCCGTCATAGCATAACAAGTAAAACCCGGATGAGTAGACAGCGTATGCACAATAGGTGCATTACGGCTACCGGGACATAACACTACTTTCGTAATTCCATGCGCCTCAAGCAGCGCGACCAACTGGAGTATATTTTTCTTGTCCGAATACATATTGATAGTGATTAGCTTGTTAGTGATTCATCATTATTGGAGCAGACACAAGAATACGCCTCATGGTCTGCAATTTCTTTTCCGTTTCCTGCCATTCATCATTCAACTCTGAAGAGGCTAACAATCCGCCACCGGCATACAGTGTCAATTGCTCGTCTTCAATGTGCATGCAACGCAGATTCACATACAAATCTGTGCGTCCCTCCGGATCGAGCCAACCGATAAAACCGGAATAATACTTACGATCGTACCCTTCATTTTCCAAAATGAACCGGTAGGCTTCTTCTTTAGGCAGTCCGCACACGGCAGGAGTCGGATGCAGGACTTTCAGAAGGTCTCCCAGATTTTTATTATCTTTCAAAGAGAAATGGAAATCAGTTTTCAGATGTGACAAGGCACCGGCATAAGCCGGATAAGGTCCGCTCTCTGTGGAGCGAATGCCCAGCGAAAGAAGCTGCCGACGGATATAGGACGCCACATAATCCTGCTCCTGACGGTTTTTGTCATCCCATACTTGCGGAAGTTTACCATTCTGCAAAGGTTGAGTTCCTGCCAGGGCAACTGTGTTCCATTCATTTTTTTCGCCCGACAATATAATTTCGGGGGTACTTCCCAGCCACACGCCCGTCTGAGGAGTATAACACAGATAGATATAGGAATGAATATAACGTTGACAAGCTGCACGAAAAACAGCTGAAGGGGAAAACTCCGGATTCTTTCCAATAGTGAGACTACGGGAAAGCACCAGTTTATCAAAGGTAGCATCACGCAAGGCTTCAATAAATGTATGAAAACAGGTCGCATACTTCCCAGTACAAAGGGTATGAAAAGATTCCTCCGGATAACTTTGCAAGTCCTGCTCTTCCTCTGCCACGATTTCCATAGGCAACGGTTGTCCAGTCCTGTCGGACTGTATCAACACAATCGGACATGACTTATCTATACGGAACGGAGCAATCACAAATCCTCTTTGTCCATTCAGTTCTTTCAAATCGAAAATCAAGCGGACAGCTCCGACATCTTCTGTCAACAGACGAGGATACTTCTCCCCGGGAACACGATAAACAGCAAAGGGCTGTTTCCGCTGAATAAGTGCATCAATAGTTGTCAAGTTACTTTTTTCGTCAATCATCTTTTTTTCATCACACTGTTGACCACCCGTATAGAGGACACCAGTTTATTGGTTGAAGTAAAAACGTCCACATTCCATACATGGGAGGAACGTCCTTTGTGTACAATCGTCGCTACTGCACGTACTGTATCACCTTCGTGCGCAGAAGATATATGATTTCCGCTGACCTGCATTCCTACCACAATTTCATCCGGCTGACAGAGAATCATCGAGCCGAGTCCGGCAACTGTTTCTCCCAATGCAAGCGTAGCTCCACCGTGCAAAATACCGAACGGCTGACGGGTACGGTGATCTACCGGCATCGTCGCCTCTACACGGTCTTCGTCGGCATATGTATATTGGATACCCAGATTACCCATCAATGCGTGACGCGCCTGTGCATTCAACTGGTCCAAAGGAATCTCTGCAGCGCGAACTTCCGCTATTATCGCCTTTTCGACAGCCAGAGCCACTCCGTCTTCCTCATTGGAAGCTGTCACATAATCCGCACAGACCTTTACCGAATCCTGCGAATGCCCCATCGCCACTCCCAGTCCTGCCAGCTGAATCATCGTTACATCGCACACACCGTCTCCTATAGCGATGACTTCTTCACGCTTCACATCCAGTTCTTCCAATAAAGCTCCCAATGTGTTGGCTTTATCAATCGCACACGGCACTACTTCCAGAAAATAAGGTTCGGAACGGAAAACATCCAAAGCTCCGTTCAACCGTCTCTTCCAGTGTCCTTCCAGACTAACCAACGCTTCCTCGTCATCGCTGACAAGCATACACTTACACGGAGCAAAGTCAATTGCTACAGAAAATTCCTCTTCCTTGATCACTTTCAAATTATTCAAGCGAGCTTCATTCTGGATATGTTCATTCTCCGGAGTGTCAGTAATGATCGTATCATCATGGTAAGTGAACAGTGCGAAATTATTTTTTCTTGCCTTCTTTTCCAGATAAGGCAACATTTCCGGATTAATCCTCCGCTCAAACAGTATTTCTCCGTTTTGAGCATTAATTATCTGGCAACCATTATAAGAAAGGATATAACCTCCATAATTTCCGAGTTCTAGGGATTTGGCTAAAGGCATCAGACCGTAAGTCGGTCGGCCGGATGCCAACACGATACGTACTCCCATCTGCTGAACTTTCAGCAAAGCAGCCAATGTACGTTTACTAATTTCTTTTGCATCATTGAGAAGCGTTCCGTCTACATCAAGAACTAATAATTTATACTTCATGGACACACGATTTTGATTTAGATTACAAAGGTAGGAAATTGAGTGAACGACTGAAAGCGGAAAGAGATAAAAATTACTTTAATTTCACTCTTTCAGATGCATTTCCAAATAATCACGAAGGATTCGGGCATGATTATAAACCGGTTCTTTGGATGCATAAAGCAAAGTGATCACCGGATGAGGTTTGATAAGAGTCAGAAAATCGGCAACAGCTTGAGAAGCTTCCAGTTCCTTCTGATACATTACGACAAAATCATTCCAGTGACCCGGAATATCTTCATGAAACCATCTGCGCAGTGCTGCGGAAGGCGTTATATCTTTTGCCCAGTAATCATATTTCAACCATTCTTTTTTGATTCCACGTGGCCAGAGTTTATCTACCAGCACCCGATATCCGTCGGTCTCTGAAAAGTCTTCGTACACTCGCTTTATCCTAACTTGCACCATTTCCGTTTATATTTAGTTATCATAAGAATAAACCGATAAAACGGAAAATTGTTTATCGAAAAAGCCAAAATCAACCTAAGGATTCCTGCGTTTTTTTAAATTCGTAAGGAGTCATACCAGTCTTTTTCTTGAACATACTGTACAGAATAGGCGTACTATTAAATCCGGCTTCATCAGCTATCGCACGAATGGTATAATTGGGATGTTGCTTCAATAACTGAATCGCATAGTTAATACGAAGTTCATTAATATACCCGTTGAAATTAGTTCCGGTGTTTTCCTTGATCATCCGGGCGAAACGCGCATTATTCAAATGTACAATCTGAGCCAGATCCTCTCTCGACAATTCCGGAGACAGATATAACTGATCCTGAACAACAATACGATTCAGTTCTTTGAAAATTTTCTTATTCTCATCCTCTTCCTCCCTACTCTCCACTACTTCATCCGGAGATAAATCGTCTTTTTCGGAAAAGCCAGTTTCCGGTTCCAAGTCCAATGGAACAGCTATCGGATCTTCCGCATCTCCATCTATGAATAATTGTTTGTTCTCTACTTTTCCAGCCAGTTTCTCATTGATAAACTTTGCCAGCATTTTGTTTTTATATTTAACAATAATCGTATGACGCCAAATCCGCCATAGCACAAATAAAATGAGACAAGTGACACATCCCAAAAAAGCAAGTGATATGTTTCTGATTCTTAACTGTAAAGTCTGTTCGGCAATATATTCTTCCTGCTCGTCAGCTTTATGAATAGCATTTAATTCCAAAGCCGCATTCTGTTTATCCTTGCTGTTAATACCATCAATAATAGAAATAATAGACTCACGTAATGCTGCTACTTTTTCAAAATCCTTCAAGCCTTTATAAGCTTTCACCTCTTTCTGAAGGATACTAATATACTGCAAGTTGACAGTATCCTGCTCTTGCATCAATTTCTTAAAATCCTGACATTGATCAACGACTTTCTGATATTGTTTAGACACTAGCAGATAAGGTATCGCATAGGTTTTTCCATCCGGTGTCTGTGAATTCTCTGTTGACAAATATTGTTGATAATATTTTTCCGCCTGATCATACTTTCCTTCCAGATAGCAGATATACGACATTTTTGCATACAAGTAAGTATATTGCAGATCAAGAAAGCCTTTTGTTTTTTCCGGTAATTTAGCTATATCTTTAAGTAGCTTTTCGCGCTTCAACCCAACCTCCAATGCTTCTTTACTACGGGAATCATTGAGCAGATAATCCATTTTCATCCCATAAAAGTATGAAAGCATAGCCATTTCCAATTTGGAACTTGTACCTTGAAGCAATTTGATAGCTTTGTCAAAATAGTCATATGCCTCCTCTTTGAAAGACAATTGCCATTTATTTTCACCAATGCAAAACAACAGCTTACTTTCAGCCCCTTTATCCTTTTCTTTTTGTGCTAGCTTGATACCATCAAGAGCATACCTCATACTCTCTTTATGGTCACTCATAAGCACTGCTAATTCTGCCAGGTCGACAGTCATGGTCAACAAGTGCTTAGTATCTTTCTGAGAAACGGAATCCAGCAAATAAGACTTTTTGGCATACAAAAAAGCCAGTTTAGTCATATACATATTACGATAAACCCTGCTGCGTAATTCATGTATAATACGCAGAGGGATAGTCTTCTTACTTTCAGCTCCATCCAACAAACTTAAAGCCCGTTCAGGTTCTGCCATATAAATTCGACTTATATACTCACTGGTATATAGCGAATCATTCTCTATAGTTTTGTCGGCGAAAAGGAGCTGGTTAAACACAAACAAAAACAAACAAAAACAAATAACCGAGCGAATACTTTTCATTATAATCCCAATGATTTTACTCCCCAAAAGTAAAACATAGTTTCATAAAATGCAAGAATTGAACATATTTGAATGAACTAAAATAAGAAAAGTTAGTGATTATAAAAGTCAGGAGCTATCAAGTTTTCCCCACCAACCACATACAATAAAATACTAAAAATCAAGCATATGTCACATACATAAAACAAAACATCTCAACATATAAATAAACTGCCGATTCTATTAATGAATCTGCATAAGATCAGAGCAGCACATGAAAAATCGAACCGACCAGTCTAAATAAACACCAGACAATTATTAACCCGCCACACTCATCAGAGCAAAACAGCACAAAAACAGAAAATCAAAAAAGAGAAACACATACTGTAATAAGAAAGATTATAATCCCAACGCTTTATCAAACCGTTGCTCCATACATGCACTCAAATCCGTCGTTACAAACTTTCCTTTATAGAAAAGAGAAAAGATAGTAGCAGGTGTAGGTGCATTTTGTGCTTGTGCCATCGTTTCCAATCTGACTATCTTCAATGGAATACCTTTGTTCTCAGTCACACTCACTAAAGAATTACGGACATGAAACTCTGCAAACGGACAACGATGTGTATAATAAACGACTACACCTTCTTTTTCCTCACATTCTCCACTTGATACTGTTCCATTGAATGACGGATCAGGAGCTGCCGGATTTATCTTCAAAGCCAAAAGACTGAAACCATAGGGTAGTTTTTCTATCGTCTCAAACCCCTGACGTAATAACCATTTCGCATCACCCATAAAATGAAATTTAGAGGTACCGACCACAGTCACCAAGCCATCCCTACCCTGTGCTTTGGCATCCTCGACAGCAGACTGCAATAGTGCTTTGCCATGCCCGCATCCTTTATATTTTCCTGAAACCCAAAAACAGTTTATCATTAAATAGTTAGGTGCATTAACCGGAACCCAAGCTTTTTCGGCAGGTCCATATTCTATAAATACTTTTGCACGTTCGTCAAGCCGTCTGAAAACATAGCCATTCTCAAACTCATTTTTCAGCCATGTCTTTTTCAACTCATAGCTATCCTTACATTTCTTATCGGAGAAAGCACAGCAAATATGTTCTTTTTCGATATTCTCTTTAGTCAGAGTGATATACTTCGCTTCCATAATATTCTGTTTATTAGTATATAAATTCCGGTTGTCCATTTCAACTACAGCAAAGATACACAATCGAAAGTAATAAAACATTGTCCAGTCTCGTCAAAATGACACAGTAGTACGGATTAAAGTTCGGAAAACAGATAAGTAAATAAACCTGAGTGACAAACTTATCAAAGAACTTATTGACCACTCTGTGGAAGAAGTGATCAAAAAAACTCCCTAAGAAAAAACAGGAGGAATATCGCACAATGATTTAACATAAAGCGTGAAACCGCTGACTGGTAACCATACAAATATCCGGCTTTGCTGCAATTCACAATAGTAAAGCCGGATATTTAACTGTCAAAAGCATATATCCCATATACCACAAGCTCTTTCCAATGCTACTAGTGAAGCGGCATATCCTTTCATTGTTTCCAGATACTCCTGTTGCACTTCATTATAAGTACGCTGGGCAACCAGTACATCAAGAATACTCGTTTCTCCCCGTTTGTATTTATATACCATTCCGTCGAGCACCTTCTGCGAGTCTTCAAGTACACCGGCTTTATATTGAGCTATCTTTTTCTTTTCAGCCTCATAGTTGAACCAGGCCTGGGTTATCTCTGTCTGTATCTGCAATTCCATATCTCTTTCCATTATCTCCGATTGGGCAATCCGAAACTTTGCAGCTTTTACAGCTCCTTTATTTATATTCGAGAATGTCAGAGGAACAGATACACCGGCAGTAGCAGAACGGGACGGAGGAAGAAAGCCGTTCCAGTTTCTTTCATAAGAAACAGATACTCCGATATCGGGTCTGCGTTCCGCTCTCGTCAGTTTATATTCCCGGGTAGTAACTTCAGTACTTTTTTGAGCAACAAGCAGGTCGATGCGATTATCCAGTCCCGCTTTGACCAAATCAGACAGAGCAAAGTCCCTGCTTAGCTCTTCCCAATTTCCCAAAGGGATATGAAGCGTATCAGCACTCATCCCCATGTGTTTATTCAACAAAACCAAAGCGGAATGATAAGCCGCCTCCTGACTGTAAACAGTATTAAGCAAGGTGACAGTTTCCAGTTTTGACTGCCGGACATCATTCTCCGTAATCTCTCCCGAAACATAACGTAAACTATCTGACTGACTCAGCTGATACATATACTCATAAGAACTTTTCTGTACTTCAAGTAATTCGCGCTGAAGAATTGCTTCTAGAAAAAGGTCGGCAGCCTCCGCCCTCAAATCCTGAAAGCCCTGTTGCAGGAACAGTTTCTCCAATTCTGCCTGAGTCCGCGCCAACTTAATACGTGCTCCCCTTTTATTTCCCATTTCTAATGAATAGGAAACTCCCAACGAGAAAGTCTCATTACCTGCTTCAAATTCCAACTCCGGATCCGGAAAGATTTTCCGGGCAATTACTTCCGCATCAGCAATACTCACATTGAGTTTTTCGGCTAAATAACTCAGGTTCTTTTTCCCTACCCGATTCAGATATTCTTCGAAAGAAATAGACTGCCCCTGCTTTATTTCAGGCATTTGCGCAAAAGTCGGAATGAGTACGGCTTCCACCATTAAAAGCAAGAGCACTATATTATATCGTATATTCTTTTTCATCGTTCTTCTTTTTATTTAAAACATTGTTCTCAACCAGATAATAGAAAGCCGGAAGCAGAAACATAGAGATAAGGGTTGAAAACATCAATCCATACACAATCACTGTTGCCAGCGGACGCTGTACGTCACTACCAATTCCGGTTGCCAACGAAGCCGGGAAAAGTCCGAGTATCGTAGTGACCGAAGTCATCAGAATAGGTCGGAAACGCTGGCGTGCCCCTTCTATGACCGATTTCCGGAGTTCCATTCCTCCCCTGCGCAGCCCATTGACCTGCGATACCATGATAATTCCATTTTGTATGGAAAGCCCGAACATCGCTATAAATCCTACGGCAGAAGATACATTCAGCGTCATACCACGCACATTAAGAGCAAGCATACCTCCGAAAAGTGCCAGAGGAACAATAGCCAATACCAGTCCTGCCTGCCGGAACTTCCCGAACGTGACATAAAGCAGTATAAACATCCCTGTCAGTGTCAGCGGTATAATGACAGCAAGACGTGTATAAGCCCGTTTTTGATTTTCGAAGGCCCCTCCCCATTTGATGGTATATTTATTCTTGTCATAATGTACTTTCTCATTGATCGTATTCTGGGCTTCATTCAGAAAAGATGTCAGGTCACGACCGCGCAAATTCAGCTTTACCGTCAAATGGCGTCTGTTCATTTCCCTGGTAATCGTACTTTCGCCGACACTCAATCTGACATCGGCAACCTGAGAAAGAGGTATCTTTGCACCGGTGGAAGAAGTCAACATAAGTCCGGCTATTTTCTCCGGAGTATTCCGCGCTTCCTCTTTATACTTACAGGTGATGCCATACTGGCGGTCACCCTGATAAAGTTGTGCGATAGCTTTACCTCCGACAGCCACTTCAATCAGATCCGCTACATCGGATACATTTAATCCGTAACGAGCTATGGCATCACGATTCATACTGATCTGTAACTGTGGCAAGGGTGGTTCCTGATCAATATCCAGATCAACAGCCCCTCGCACAGTTCCTAATGCCCTGGTTATTTCTTCGGCAATACGACGTGTTTCACGAAAATCTTCGCCATATACTTTCACCACCAGTTCACTATGGGCCCCGGCTATCTTATCCATCACCCCGTCTATCATAGGTTGGCTAAATCCTACTTTAAAACCGGGAAGTAACTTATATTCTTCTTCCAGTTCATGAATCAAATCCTTTTTAGTTTTTCCTTTCGGCCATTCATCATAAGGCTTAATACCGATGGACACTTCAAAATGTGAAGGGGTGAACGGATCAGTTCCGTCGTCATTCCTTCCCGCCTGTACCATAATATAAGTTACTTCGGAATACTTCATCGTACGGGCACGCAAAGTATCAGATAACTCCCGTGACTTTTCTACGGAAATTCCGGGTGGCAGATTAACCTGTAACCATATCGAACCTTCATCCAGCTCCGGAAGGAAGTCTTTTCCTACGACAACACTCAACACGATCCCCGCTGTCAGAATCAGTCCTGATGGAATGATGGCTTTTAAGGGAGCTTCCAGAAATCCTGTAATGGTACGAATGTATTTATCCTTTAGTCTGTCCAGCCATTTATTCTTATATATTTTATGTGGTTTACGATAGATTGCATAGGCAAGTCCCGGAATCAATAAGAGCGCAACCAACAGTGCTCCAATCATTGCATAGCTCATCGTAAATGCCATTGGAGTAAAAAGTTTGCGTTCAACACGTTCAAAGGCAAACAGCGGAAGGTATGCCGTAATAATGACAATGGTTGAGAAAAGAATAGGCCGACCCACTTCTTTGGCGCGTTGCGCCATGCTTTTTTCTTCGAGATATTGTTTGGGATTATCCTCACGTTTCTTAAGGATCGTTTCCAGCATAACGATAGCGCCGTCCACAATAATACCGAAATCAATAGCACCAAGCGACAGAAGGTTAGCCGGAATATCCGTCAGATGCATAAGAATAAAAGCGATAAGCAATGACACAGGAATCGTTATAGATACCAATAATGCACCACGCCAGTTGCCTAGAAACAGAATAAGCACAAGAACCACCAAAGCCATACCCATCAGCAAGGTATGGGATACGGTACTCAAAGTAGTATCCACCAAGTTGGTACGATCCAGAAAAGTATGTATCCTCACTCCTTCCGGCAATGTCTCATTATTTAACTCATCAACTGCCACATGAATATCTTCCAGTACTTTAGACGGATTCTCATGTTTCAGAAGGAGTACAATTCCTTCCAGACTCTCAGAGTAGTTGCGGGTACGGTCCGTATATCCCAGCACTCCCTTTCTTTCAAGATTTCCATACTTCAAAGAACCTATATCATTCAGAAAGACAGGAACTCCGGAAGTAGTACTCACTACAATATGTCCCAAATCGTCCAAATTTCCGATTAATCCAATTCCCCGTACCACATAACCCAAGTCACCACGATTCAACACGCTTCCCCCCACATTGGCATTGTTATTCTCAATGGCTTCAACAACCTGGCTGAGAGATAAATTATATTGTTCCAGTTTGGACGGATCTACTTCAACCTGGAACTGAGTAGTGATCCCACCGAAATTGGTTACATCAGCCACTCCCGACACTTCCTTGATACGGGGAATAATTACCCAGTTCTGAAGGTCGGTTAATTCGCGTAATGAGTGCTGGTCACTTTCTATGATATAACGGTACACTTCTCCTACGGGAGATGTCAGCGGATCAAGTCCCGGAACAGCTCCATAAGGCAGTTCTACTTCATTCAATCTTTCCTGTACGCGCTGGCGGCTCCAGTAGTCCTCTGTCCCGTCCTTAAAGACAATGGTAATCATTGACAGCCCGAATGTACTCTTACTCCGCATGACGTGCATACCGGGCAGCCCATTAATAGCGCGTTCCAAAGGAATGGTTATCTGCTGTTCCACTTCCTCCGCAGCCAGTCCGGGAACTTGAGTGACCACCTGGGAAGTGACATCTGCAATATCCGGATATGCTTCTATCGAAAGCTGTTTCCATGAGTAATATCCAAAGATACACATCATCACAAACAGGCAAAGCATTACCCATCTTTTTTGTATAATTGAAAGCATTAATTCCTTCTTCATAATTTCTTACTTTAAATAATATCCTCCTTCACTGATTATCTTATCTCCGGGACGCAATCCTTCGCTGATCACCGCTATTCCGTTTTCTGTTGTCTCCACTGTCACCGACGTCCGTACGAAAACCAACGGAGCAATCTGCACAAATACATAGCTATCCTTTTCGCCCTGCAGTAACGCTTTCTCCGGGATTTGAATTTGTCCGACCGGAACACTCAGAAAGTGGACAGTAGTGTACATCCCCAGCTTCAGATGTCCGTTCAAATTATCACAGACCGAAAGTACCTGAATGGACCGGGTTTCCTCGTCTACCTCCTCCTCTACATGATACACATTGCCTTTAATAACCGTACCGGGCAATGCCGAAATTTCAATATCCAGACTACTGCCTTCATTTATAAACCGGATATCTTTCTCCTTTACCTGAGCCGCAATCCATACCTTAGACAGGTCGGCAACAATAGCTATCGGTTCGGTATCGTCTTTCAGATATTGCCCTGTTACGATGTTATCCTTTATCACTTCCCCGGGAATAGGAGAACGAACAATCATCGGTTGCCCCAATATCATTTCCACCGGATTGTCCACCTGATATACCCGCAATGCGGCAGAGGCGTTTTCAAACTCCTTATCTGCTATCAATAAAGCATTCTGGGCTTCTTCCAGTTCTCTTTGCGAACTGACACCATTCCTTATCAGATCTTCTTTGCGTTTCAAATCTTTTTTAGCAAGTTCCCTGGACGAAAGTGCCTGAAAGTATTCCTTTTGTGCAGAAGTAAAGTCGGGGGAACTGATTTCAAATAAAGGTGTTCCCTGACGTACCGACTGTCCGATACGCACATAAGATTTTGTGACTCTCCCTGCAAATGGAGGAGCAACATAAGCATAACGGGGAGGAATGGGACGCACCACACCGGACGTTATCACCTTCTTGGAATAGGGTTTCAGTTCAGACACTGATACTTTGATCTTTTCAAGTAAAAGAGGATCTGCAATATAGACCGTGTCACCTTGTATACGATAGCCACTTTTTTGCTCTGATTCCTGTTTATCCCCGCATGCGGTAAAAAACAACACACTGCCAATAATAAATGTGTGTAACTCTCTCTTCATCATCATAATTAAACATAAGTTAAGTTAGTAACCGGATTTCCGGGCACAAAGATAGACGGCTCCCTTCGGAGAGCCTGTTAGAGAATAGTTAGAATCCTATTAGAATCTTATTAGAGTAAATAAAGATTTCTTCTTAAAACAGCAGCTTTGTTGTTAGAGAGTACGCACAAATAAGGGGTTGACTAAAAAGCCAACCCCTCAACGGATGATATTCCGGTATTTTTATCGTAAGCCGAAAAGTTCTTATTCTTTCACACAACGTATACTTTGAGCAAAACCTTGATATGACAATCTGAAATTATGAGAATTATATGCAGACTCAAGCGACCAGGCTCCATAACGTATTCTCCTGTCATAAGGTGGATTCTGCAATTCTGATCTCATATAAGGAGGACCTACACTTGCCGACCAATAGTATCCGGTACTACCCCTACTTTCCAAAGCACCACTTGTGTTATTCAGACGACCGGCTGACGGAAAAAAGACAGATGCATTCGTTCCGGAATCGGGATTAAAATACAATACTCCCTGATAAGCAACATTACTATTTCCTAATGATACGCCATAGTTTCCATTCGAAGCCTCTTTTATCGGACGTCTGTCGAAAAATCCGTCCGAATAAAATGTATAAGTTGTTCCTTTTAGTTGTTTCCGGGCAAGCATATCTTTGTTTGCTCCGTAAGGATATGTCCCAGGACCTGTATTACCAGTTCCACCAAAAGGAGTAGTAAAAGCTGTAGCGTAGTCTGCACTTGAAGCCGCATTTCCTGCAAAAGGTACATTAAATAAAGAAACCCTTAATTCTGAATACTCTATTTGATCTTTATAATTCGTGGCAGTACCCGTAGTACCCTCATCCGGCAAATAATCATAATATCCATTATAAGATATTTTATCCGTATAGCCATCCGTCGGACGACGATATCCCGGAGGGCAAACTTCAAACTGTTCTTTATATGCAGGAATATTAGCACTGACATCTCCATCCCACATGATCGGAAATTCCCCATATCCCCAAGGGAATCCTGAAACAAGATATGACTTCGAGGGATTAAAAGCTCTGCGGTAATAATCAGTCATACCGGAAGTAGTGCCTTTCAAATCGACCGCCCACTGAAAGAATGCACCCGCCTGCGAAGGGAAGTCTACAAAACGAGCACCTTTTACGTTCACATTCTCATAATCCGGATTCGTATTCCCTGCTAACCTCTCGCTTGTCAGGTTTAAAGCAGAGAACTTAGCTGCTCCCCTACGGGCATTCGTCGATAAAAGACGCATATCTTCTCTCACATGTGTAGTAATATCCGTACCTCCATTCCACGCTCCCCATACAGTTCTCGGAATAGCATCCCCCGGCGCATATATATAAGCACCGGCTTCGCCCTGACGAATATAAATTTTCATTGTTGTCCGCCATCCCGGATAATATGACAAATTGATATATCCAAATTTAGGATCGGATTCTTTAGTTGGTACAAAATCGGCATTTTCCTTAACGCCAATACGGAAATATATACGACCGGTGAGACCTGAGATACTAGTACCATCTTCTCCCCTATACGGATTGAGAGTTACCGGATAATGTTCCGCATCACCTGGTGATTCTGTTCCAATATTCGGATCAAAGCTGGGAGTCGCGCTCACAACAAGCCAGTTTTGATAGGCAACAGGTACACTAACAGACCATGTTTGATCCAATCGATGCTGTCCTGTTATAATACGTTCTCCTTTCTGGTTATGTTTAAAAAATGCTGCATTGAACAAACCATGTTGATTTGCCGTAGGATTGTGAACAAATCGCAAACCTTCTTGTGTGACGGTAACCTTTATCTTCCTCTGCAATGCATTCTTACCATTAGTATCCTCTGCTGCAGATAATGTCAATGTATATGTACCACTCATATTCTCGGTCCTGTCATGCGTACCAAAACCGGTGGTATTTGTTCCGTCAACCAGTAAATCCATATATCCGCTGCCCGAAGCCGAATCATAAAAGAAACGATAAGGATCAGGATTATTATCATCTACTGCCAAACAGTTAAAGACTGTATTAGTCGCTCTTTCATTCGCTTCACCTTCTTTCTTTACTGTGCCCAACACCTTCACTACCGGCATATTGGACCAGAAAGAAATTCGGACTCCGTTCATATCCGTCATCTTAGCCTGTATATGCGATACATTCAGAACACGGACGCCTGATATTTCCCAATCATCTCCATCGTCAATCCACGGAGAAGGCTGTATATTTACTTCTAAAGGTTCTCTTATGATACCTGTCAAATCAAGTTTCGCATTTGCCGGTAATGTATAATCCGGGTCGAACAGAATCTTCAATTTGCAGGAAGGACTATACTTGTCAATCAGGTTAACAGTAAAATTTATCGCATTCGTCTCGTCGGACTTCGATGAAAAGAAGCTAGATGGCAGAATTACTTTTTTAACTTTAACAGCCCAGACTAAATCGTTATTTTTATCCTCAGTGGTCAATAAAGTGGGATCTATTTTAAAACAGTCGGCATTATCAGCTAATGTGAGTTTACGTTCCACATTTCTGGTTATGGCCGTTCCACCATAAGGAAGAACCGGATCGGCATACGCCCAGGAACTGGGTAAACAATCACTAGGCAAGCCATATACCAAAGGCACTCTATCCGGTATATTAGAAAAAGTAATTCCTTCAAATTCACTCGAACTGGCATCACCAAAATCGACTTTCGATTTCAAAACCACATCCACACGTGCCGCCAAGCGTCTGAGTCCTACTGTCAACTTGGTAGATGCAACACCATTTACCTCCAAGTTTCCATCAGCCAGCACTTTTATACTATTATTTTCCGCAATCATAGGTATAACCCGTTCCGAATCGAAGAACTCCGCCGGATAGGATATTGACTTTAGTGCATCATAATCAGTTATATTGTCAAGAACCGCCTTCACAATTGTATTATGAGGTTCATTGGCCAAAAAGACAAAATCATATTCACCCTTATTAATCGGATGCCGTAGCGTATTTCCGCCCAGCACATCTCCATAATAAAAAGTATTACTTTCGCAGATGCGACTTGTCTTATTGAAAGCCAGAATACGCAGAGTTTCAACCTTATCATCGAGCCCGTCACCCGGATAGGCTCCTGTATAGGCACGTGTATTGATACCGGTAATTGTTATATATCCCTCTTTAGGTGTATCTTTATAAAACTCATCAATACAGGAGGAAAACAATAAAAATATAACCAAAAACGACAAATGTAAATAGTTTCTCAATCTAACAACAAACATATATTCCCTTGATTTGATATTTCCTAGCACTATAATCTCATACTACAAATATCGGCATATCAAAGAAAAGGAGAAAGGGGAATTAATACTCATATAGAATATACAGAGAGAGAAACGACTCTATTATAGAAAACAACAACAAATCCAGGCACATTATAACAAATAACGGTCTTAATCATCAATATTTTTTCATTATACAGATAATCTTCTTTAAAAATATCCGTTTATCGAAAAAACAAAATCAGCTATTCCAAAAATCGCCAAGCCAAAATTCTGCTATTTTTTGTACCCTGACACATTCGAATTATCTTATATTCCGATACATGGACGGCTTTTAATTTAGCATATAGTTTATCCAGATTCTTCTCCTTAGAAACCAGACTTGTAAACCAACCGCAATTCTTCCGGTATTTCCGGCTCTCAGAAATCATATTCAGCAAAAAACGTAATTCTCCGCCCTCACACCAAAGTTCATTCGCATTTCCACCGAAATTCAATTTGGTTTTCTTTACTTTCTCCCCTTTCAGACTACTCAATTTACGTAATGTCCCCTCTTCTGCTTCTTTTTTCGAACTGTGAAACGGAGGATTGCAGATTGTTACATCAAAATATTCATCGGGAGCGATGATTCCGTCAAAAATCCTCCGATTGTCTTTCTGAAGCCGCAAATCAATCTTATGTGCCAATACAGGATTGCAAGTCACTATCTTACGCGCATTTTCTATAGATACCGGATCAATATCGGAACCCACAAACATCCATCCATACTCAACGTGCCCAATAATCGGATAAATACAATTTGCACCTACACCGATATCCAAGCATCTGCACTGTCGTTTTGGCTTATCTCCATTCTCTTCATTTGCCGTATTACTGACTCTCTCCGGATCAATTAAATCGGCAATATAATGAACATAGTCTGCCCTCCCGGGGATAGGCGGACACAAATAATTCTTTGGAATATCCCAGTAGCGGATACCATAATAACTTATCAGCAATGCTTTATTCAGCGCTTTCACAGCATGTGGATTAAAAAAATCGATTGTTTGTATTCCCAAAGGATTGAGAAGTACAAATTTTCTGAGCGGTGGATAATTCTCTGTCAACAATGAAAAATCATATTGCCCATTGTGTTTATTTCTCGTATGTAGTTCGCTTCTTTCTGCCATGGCGACAAAGATACAGAGAATCTTTCTGTCTGCAAATGACTTTCATACAAATCATGAAGATACCTGATTACAACTGTAACAAGCATCTTCATAATTAATTATATAAATACCATATACCTAATCCTTCTTCACCCAAACAGCCAGGTTACGGGATTCGACAGAGAACTCTCCATTTCCTTCTTCATCTAAAGTTATTTCTTCGGATATACTTCCGGTTATTTCGTGCCAGACTTCGCCTTTATGTTTCTCACCCAAGCTCATTATTTTACTTCCCGCCTCGTCATTAGACATAAGGAAGACCAGCCCGGAGCCATTATGTTCCTCATCTCCTGTACGGATAAAGCCAATCGTTGAAGGATGGTCGAAGTATTCTATCTGATCACCGTAAGCGTACTTTCGTCTCGCATCCAACAATATATCAATAATCCGGGTATGAGGAGACTTCTCCCCCTTTATACCATAATAATCTCCATAAAACAGACATGGATAACCTTCCTTCATCAGCAAAATCAAACCATAAGCCAACGGTTTAAACCAATCTCCTACATTGGATTCAAGAGAACTTCCGCGTTGCGTATCATGATTGTCAACAATGGTTACAGCCAGATCGGGATGATGTTCAACCAGAGTATCTTTTAAAATATCCCGCAAATCATAGTCTTTACCTTCCTGTGATGCCTGGAACATATTATAATGTAACGGGACATCAAATAGGTTTACTTTGTGCCCAACAGCTTCTATATAAGCATCCAATGCTTCCAGGTCACCATTCCAATATTCACCTACGGCATAAAAATCATTGCCTCTTTCACTCCTCACCGCATCGAGGAATTGTGCGACGAATTGATCTTTCATATGTTTAATGGCATCCAGACGCATTCCGTCGAGATTCAATTCATTGGAAACCCACTTTCCCCAACGGTTCAATTCAGATACAACTTCCGGATGGTCCAAGTCAATATCGTTACATAACAGAAAATCATAATTACCGTTTTCACTATCCACGCCCTCACTCCAAGCTTTTCCTTCTCCCTGTATCTGAAAAACACCGCTGCGCTTTTGCGCATCATCAAAACCCGTCCCGGAAAAATGATACCAATGCCATTTAAAATCCGAATGTTTGTCCTTACGTCCGTGAAAGCTATACCCGGTCCACCCTTGTATCTCAAACGGCTCACCCAAAGCCTTGGTTCTCTCCTTGGGATCGACCTCCACTACCATAAACTTTTCAGTAAAATCACCACCCGCTTTATGATTCAATACAACGTCCAGATAAACAGCAATATGATATTTGTGCAATTCGTCAATCATTTTCTTCAGTTCATCTTTCGTACCATATTTAGTTCTTATGGTTCCCTTTTGGTCAAATTCGCCCAAGTCATACAGATCATAAGTCGCATATCCTTCGTCTTGCTGCTCATCGGCCTTATAAGCAGGGGGAATCCAAACAGCAGTCACACCTATATCATGAAGATGCAACGCATCTTCCTTTATCTGTTTCCATAACTTCCCGTCATTCGGGAGATGCCATTCAAAATATTGCATCATAACACCATTTTCCATACGCTTCATTTTTTTTTATAATTAACTTTATACAAAACAAAGATGATGTTAACAAAGTTCCTACGTTTCTATAAATTATAAGCTAACAAATACAAAAAAGTGCAAAGGATAAAAAGCTGATTTACAACACCGTAAAATTACCTTAATTATTCTTTTATTATTCATATTTATCAGAGCGTAAACAGGAATTTTTGATTTCACATTTGTTTTCAGTCATACCATAACGGAATAATCCGGTTCATTTATTCCACAACATGATTATTTTTTTTATATAGTATTAATATAAAATTAGAAAGTATGAGAGAGTTGAAAAATCATCCGTCCCCGGACCAGTTGGATTCGTATGACAAGTATCCGTGCTATTATGAGAACGATTTGGAATTAGTCTATACACCCCAGCAATCCATATTTACGCTATGGGCACCAAGTGCCGATAATGTCCGTTTAAACCTGTATTCATCCGGCGAAGCGGGAGATCCGGAAGAACAACTGGAAATGGACATAGCCGACAATGGGACCTGGTGTATCCATATAGACCGTGATCTGAAAGGTTCTTTCTACACCTTCCAAATAGAAAAAGATGGAAAATGGCTGGACGAAACACCCGGTATCTGGGCAAAAGCAGTCGGCATCAATGGCAATCGCGCTGCTGTAATCGACTGGAACGAGACAAATCCCGAAGGTTGGGAATCAGACCAGTCACCCGAACTGAAAATGTATTCCGATATCATTCTTTATGAACTTCATCACCGCGATTTTAGTATTGATCCAAACTCAGGAATTGAACATAAGGGGAAGTTTCTTGCTCTGACAGAGACCGGAACTAAAACTCCCGAAGGAGAATCTTCCGGACTGGATCATTTAAAAGAATTGGGAGTAACGCATATACACATCCTTCCTTCATTCGATTTCGCCACAATCGATGAAAGGAAATTGGAGAAAAACAAATACAATTGGGGATATGACCCGAAGAATTATAATGTACCAGATGGAAGTTACTCCACCGATCCTGTCACCCCCACCACCCGTATCCGCGAATTTAAAGAGATGGTAAAAAGCCTCCATCAAAATGGTTTTCGTATTGTACTCGATGTGGTTTATAACCATACAGCCTCAACCGAGCATTCTAATTTTGACCTGACGGTTCCGGGATATCTTTACCGCCAGAATCCCGACGGTTCCTATTCAAATGCTTCCGGGTGTGGAAATGAGACAGCCTCAGAACGCGAAATGGTTCGCCATTATATCATTGAGTCGGTCAAATTCTGGGCGAAAGAATATCACATTGACGGTTTTAGATTCGATCTGATGGGGATACATGACATCGACACCATGAACCAGTTAAGAGAGGAATTATTAAAAATTGACCCCACCATTTTTGTATACGGAGAAGGTTGGGTAGCAGCAGATTCTCCATTACCTTTCGAGCAACGGGCTGTAAAGGAGAATGTACGAAAAATGAAAGGTATTTCCGTATTTAATGATGAATTTCGTGACGGTCTGAAAGGAAGTACCTTTGACGAACAGGAACCAGGGTATGCCTCCGGAAATATCAACGGGCATTTTGAACCTGTCAAATATGGAATCGTTGGCGGAACACAACACCCACAGGTAGATTATAGCGGGTTACTTTACTGTGACGGTCCATATGCCGCTGCTCCCTCTCAAATGATTAACTTTGTTTCCTGTCATGACGGATATACGCTGGTAGATAAGCTGAAATTATCTGTTCAAGGCGAACATTCTGAAGAAGAACTGGTTCCTATTGACAAATTAATACACACCGTGCTTTTAACCTCGCAAGGTATTCCTTTTATTCGTGGCGGTGAAGAAATCATGCAGGACAAACAGGGAGAGCCAAACAGCTACAAGTCTTCTGACGCCGTCAACCAAATAGACTGGGCGTTAAAAGCTAAAAACCGTGATATATTCAATTATATCAGAACATTAATCGCACTCCGCAAAAAACATCCCGCCTTCCGTATTCCTACAGCAGAGGGCTTAGAGAAATGGCTTCATTTTCTTGATACAGGCGATTCCGGTGTCATCGCTTATACTCTAGGCGAGTATGCTAACGGTGATGAATGGAAAGAAATTCTGGTTGCATACAACGGTAACCGGAATCAGGCAGATATCAATATCCCGGAACAAGATTGGATTATAGTCTGCCATAACGGACAAATTGATCTAGACAGTCAGGAGCATTTATCGGGAGGGGATATTTCTATCGCAGCATCTTCAGCTCTTATCTTGTATCGTCAATAAAAAGGAGATCAACTTGATATTATTAAATAAAAGTACAATTATAAATCAGTTAGACTATGTTAGAAAATGAATTATGGGGAAATACTATTGAAAACTGGGGTATTTCCATTCTTATTATTTTAGGAGCAATTATTATTGTCAAATTATTATCGCTATTAGGCAAGAAAGTTATCAAACCTTTTGTTACGGGAACCGACAATCACCTGGACGACGTCATTTTTTACTCTTTGGAAGCGCCTGTTAAGTTTGCTATAATTCTGTTGGGAATCTGGATCGCTATCCATCGGTTGGTTTATCCGGACAGTTTTGTGAAAGTAGTTGACAATGCTTACAGCATTTTGATTGTTCTGGATATTACTTGGTTTTTCGGCCGTTTGTTCAGTAGTTTACTTCAGGTTTACTGGGGAAAGCAGTCCAACGGACAAGCTAACAAAATGATGCCAATCATCAAAAGAACCATCTTGGTTATAGTCTGGCTCATCGGCATCGTCATGGCTTTGAGTAATGTGGGAGTTAACATCAGCGCTCTGTTGGGAACTTTGGGTATTGGTGGTATCGCATTTGCGTTGGCAGCACAAGATACAGTAAAAAACGTTTTCGGTACGTTTACCATTCTGACGGATAAACCTTTCAGCATCGGAGACACAATTCGCGTGGATAGTTATGAAGGAACGGTAGTAGACGTAGGAGTCCGAAGCACAAAAATAATGAATTACGACAAACGTATTATAACTTTCCCCAATTATAAGATTACCGATACTTCTATCGTTAATATTTCATCCGAACCTATGCGCCGAGTAGTCTTGAATCTTGGACTGACGTATGATACGACTTCCGAAAAGATGAAAGAAGCTTTAGAACTATTGAAATCCATCCCCAAAAGAGTAGAAAATGTATCTTCTAACCCTTCTGATATAGTCGCTGTTTTTACAGAATACTCAGATTCCGCATTGGTTATCATGTATATCTATTTTATAGAGAAACAAGGAGATATTTTAGGCGTAACCTCAAATATGAATATGGAAATACTGGCTGCTTTTAATAAAGCAGGATTGAACCTTGCTTTTCCGACACGGACTGTCTATATTCAGAAAGACGAATCATTGAAACAAGAAAGTTGATAAACCCATCGTTCTCTTAGAAATATGTACATGCAGCCCAACATCAATGTGCTATTTTTAAGATTAAACAAAAATACAGTTGAAATAAAAATAGTAAAACAAAGAATAAAGCGCATAAATTAGTGCAATAATATACGGAATAACAGATTATTATTGCATAAATTCACATGAGATATGCATCTTTTTCTATCACTAAACCATTCGTTGGTCTTAAAGAAACGCCTCCTTGGTTTAAAACCAACGTATTCTTCCTCACCGAGGAACCTGTTTTTCCTCGGTGAGGAAGAGATAAAAAGACTATCCGGAGCTTGTTTTCACGCTGGTTAATCACAAATAGCGAAAAGGCAAGATTAAACAAAAAGTTATCCTTTCAGCCAATACATCATCCAAAAGAAAACATAAGAAGTAATATCATATCAATCTATTCAGCATACAACTTAAATAAAAGAAAGGAAGATTTTCATTCAAGCAAATGCAGGCGTTTTTCTACTTCTTATTTATCCGTAATGTAATTTATAGCATTCCTTGGCTGATTAAATATTCCTTTTTTAAGAAAGTTCTTTTTTTCAGCAATAGGTAAGCCTGAGCAATAGTTAACGAACGACTGACAATACACAAACGATCATAGTAATTAGTAAGTCTGCAAGATCTTTTCGAAGCAGCTTTGTTGCCTGTTGTATACGATAAGCAATTGTTTTTACTGAAACCCCGGAACTCTCAGCTATTTCCTTATAGCTCTTTTTAGTAAAACGATGCATAACAAAAGCCTCCCTATAGGAAGCAGGCAATGCATCTATAGCTTCTTTCACTCTTTTTGAAAGCTCTTGGAACTGGTAAGTCTCTGCATCATGTATCAGCTTTTCCATCTCCTCATAATACATAGTATCAGCATGATTCTTCAGCTGTTTTTGCTTGATGCAGTTAAGTGATCTATGGTAAACCGATTTGAGTAAATATCTGCCTAAGGAAGTTTCAACCTGAAGTGTTTCACGATGTTCCCACAGCCATAAAATAGCGTCACCCGCTATTTCTTTCGACTCTTCATAGTCTACAAACCTATTTCCATACGCACAAAGAATCGGGTAGTATTTTTTAAATATACTATCAAAAGCGATCATCTCCCCTCTCCTTAGTGCCATCAATAAGTACGCATCTTCATTGCTGTATTCCATGGCTGCAATGATAATGCTTATATTTTAAATAAGCGTAAAATAACACAGTTATTAACCATAAAGTTTATTAATGTTAATTATTTAAATAACCTTAGTAGTTTTATTTTCCCGCTTGTCTCTTTAATAAATTTATCATGGAAATGCATCATTCAACTATAGAAGACTTGCTGATCAGCTATTATGATGGTAAAGCAACAGCAGACGAAATTCAGGAAATAGAAGCCTGGATCAAATTGTCAGATGAAAATAAAAAGAAGGCCATGGACATTTACACACTTCTTCTTATGACTGACACGCAACAGATTACTGAAAAAATGGATATGAATGAGGAGCTATCAAAAGTGAAGGGACGGATGCAAGAGAATAAGTATCATATTTCCTGGTGGGGTTGGATACAACGTGCAGCTGTTGCCTTACTCATACCGATGGCTATTACTATTTTGGTTTTGCTTAACCAACCCCAATCTACCGCCCCCGTCCATGCCCAGATATTCGAAGTCCGGACACAACCCGGAATGATAACTTCTTTCAGATTACCAGACAGCACTTTAGTGTACTTAAACTCCGGCTCAGTCTTAAAGTATCCTTCCATTTTCACCGGTAACATTCGTGAAGTGAGTCTGAATGGCGAAGCGTATTTTGAAGTTGCGAAAGACCCTGAACATAAATTCATTGTTTCGACTCCCCAAAAATCTAAAGTGGAAGTTTTGGGTACACACTTTAACCTGGAAGCATTTGATGAGATGGATGAGGTGATTACCACTTTGGTAGAGGGAAAGGTCGAATTTGTTTATGAGAAAGACGGACAGGGAAGTAAAATACTAATGCGTCCCGGACAAAAAGTGATTTATAATAATAAGGACGGACAGATTCTGTCATACAACACCAATGGCGAATCGGAGCTTGCCTGGATGGACCAAAAG
Organism: Bacteroides sp. MSK.20.82; assembly: GCF_019052485.1. Taxonomy (NCBI): domain Bacteria; kingdom Pseudomonadati; phylum Bacteroidota; class Bacteroidia; order Bacteroidales; family Bacteroidaceae; genus Bacteroides; species Bacteroides sp. MSK.20.82. The sequence continues at coordinate 256,834 of NZ_JAHQUN010000001.1, read as the reverse complement.
ATTATTTTTGATAAAACTCCATTTAAGGCAGCATTGCATATACTGAAGAAACGCTATAATGTAGATTTTATTGTAAACACTTCGAAATTTGACAAATATACATTTACCGGAGCGTTTACAGAACAATATATAGAAGAGATTCTGGAGAATTTTAAAATATCCTCACACATACGCTGGCGTAATGTGAAACTGACAAATAATCAAAGTGAAGAAAGGAGGCAGATTGAAATATATTAAAGCCTTTCATGTTTAACCAATAAAATTATAATACGTATGAGAAACTTCCAACCGCCTTAAAAAAAGCATACAGGCAGATGTTCCCGCATCCAGCCTGTATGAGAAAGCCTTTAACCTGTTTGAATACAAACAGAGAAAATTATTTCTTAACTTTAATTCATGCAAATATATGAAGAAAAACAATTATGTCCAACAATTGCGGGCGGATAATCCCGTTTTTATTGTTTGGAAAAAAATTCCTTTGTCTATGAAACTGCTCTTTGTTTTCTGTTTTTGTTTTGTTGGGCTTCTATGTGCTAACGACAGCTACGCCCAACGTACTATGATCTCTGTGAAAGCACAAAACTTGACTGTGAAAGAAGTTCTGTCACAAATTGAGGCACAATCTGATTTTAGCTTTTTCTACAATGACCATCATATTGATGTAGACCGCCGGGTATCGGTAGTTACCGAACAGAGCAATATATTTACCTTATTGAATGAAGTGTTTAAAAACACCAATGTCAAATATGCCGTACGTAATAAAAAAATAATATTATCTACGCAAATAGTGGACGCGCCTGCCGTTAAGCAAACCGTGCAGATAAAGGGAAAAGTGACGGATATGTTTGGTGATCCGGTCATTGGCGCTACCGTAATGGAAGATGGCACCCAGAATGGTACGATTACAGACCTGGATGGGAATTTCATATTGAATACAGCATCTGCCAATGTGACGATTACGGTTTCCTACGTAGGCTATATGTCTCAGACCGTGAAGGCACAATCCGGCAAAAGTCTGTCGGTCATTCTGAAAGAGGATACCAAGACACTGGACGAAATCGTTGTCGTAGGTTTCGGTACGCAGAAGAAAGTCAACCTGACCGGTTCGGTATCTACGGTAAATGCCGAGGATTTACTGTCACGTCCGGTTTCTAATGTAAGCCAGGCATTACAGGGATTAGTCCCGGGAATGAATTTTTCTTATGCTTCGGATGGCAACGGCGGTGAAATCGGCGCAGACATGAAAGTGAATATCCGTGGAGCCGGTACGATCGGCGACGGTTCCAATGCATCTCCGCTGATTCTGATCGACGGCATGGAAGGAAACATGAATATGCTGAACCCCAATGATATTGAAAGTATTTCGGTATTGAAGGATGCGGCAGCCTCTTCCATCTATGGTTCCCGTGCGCCATTCGGCGTAGTGTTGATAACGACTAAAAAAGGAAAAGCGGGGAAAGTCAATATTAATTATAATAATAGTTTCCGCTGGTCGGAAGCCATTAATCTGCCGGATGTAGCAGACGCCTACACTTATGCCATGTACTTCAACAAAATGCAGTTGAATGATGGTAAAACAGCGGTGCAGTTTGATGATACCCGTCTTCAGGCTATCAAAGATTACGCATCGGGCGCGATTACCACTACGACCCAACCGAACAGAAATACTCCTACTATCTGGGACTGGATCGGTAATACGGATACAGACTGGTATGACGTGGTGTTCGGAGGTACGGCATTCTCACAGGAGCATTCTCTCAGCGTCAGCGGAGGAACAGAAAAAATACAGTATTATTTCTCCAGCAACTATATGGGACAGGAAGGAATGATGGCTATCCGCCGTGATAAATTACAGCGTTATTCGGTGAGCAGCAAGATTAACGCACAGCTTTATCCGTGGCTGAACATGAATTACAGCATGAAATACATGAGGAAAGATTATAGCAAGCCTACCGCGATGACTGATAATACCTTATATCAGAATATAGCCAAACGCTGGCCGATGAAACCGACCGTAGATCCCAACGGTTATCCGATGGGCAACACGATTATCCGGCCTATTCTCTATGGAGGCGACAACAATTCGCAGACTGACTGGCTATACCAACAGTTCCAGGTGGTGATAGAACCGATCAAAGACTGGAAAATCTTCGGAGAAATCAATTATAAAGTGATAGATGCCTTCACCCATACGGATTATTTAAAGGTGCCGCAGATGAATGTAGCCGGCGAGCCTTATTCCGGTGATACATGGAAAACGTCGAAAGTTACCGAAGGCGCCGAACGTACCAATTATTTCAATGCCAACGTCTACAGTGAATATTACAGATCATTTGCCGACGCACACCATCTGAAAGCAATGGTCGGTTTTCAGGCCGAAGTAAATAAATGGCGGCAGTTGCAGGCGTCCAAGCTGGACTTGATCTCAGAATCCGTGCCCAGTATTAATGCCGCTACGGGTGAATCGACTATCGATAAGTCCAAACTGACACATTGGGCAACAGCCGGTTTCTTCGGCCGACTCAATTATGATTATAAAGAACGGTATCTGCTGGAAGTCAATCTCCGGTATGACGGTACTTCACGTTTTGCAAAAGACAAACGCTGGAATTTGTTCCCTTCCTTCTCTGCCGGATGGAACGTGGCGCGTGAGGCATTCATGGAACCAACCAGCCATATCATCAATACGTTAAAGATCCGCGGTTCCTGGGGAGAACTGGGCAATCAGAATACGGAAAATCTATATCCGTATATCCAGTTAATGAAGTTTGTTGCCCAAGATCCCGACTCCCACTGGCTGATTAACAACAGCCGTCCCAACACAGCGAATGCACCGGATTTGATTTCAGCGCTATTAGGATGGGAAACCATGCGGTCATGGAACATCGGTTTTGACCTGGGTATGCTGAACAACCGTCTGACTGTAAGTTTCGACTGGTTCAACCGGAAGACTATCAATATGGTGGGACCGGCTCCCGAACTTCCTGTAACTTTAGGGGCGAATGTACCCAAAATGAACAATGCGGATATGCAGTCCACCGGTTTTGAATTGGATCTGGGATGGCGGGACCGTATTAAAGATTTTGACTACAGCGTGCACCTGTTGCTTTCGGACGACCGTCAGAAAATCCTGAAATACCCCAATACCACCGGTAAAATAAATACTTGGTATGTCGGTAAATATAATGGAGATATATGGGGATTCGAAACCATTGGCATAGCCAAAAGCCAGGAAGAAATGGATGCTCATCTTGCTTCACTGCCCAACGGCGGACAGGATGCATTAGGAGTCAAATGGGGCGCAGGTGACATCATGTATCGGGACCTGAATGGTGACGGTAAGATTTCCGACGGAGCCACGCTTAATGACCCGGGTGACAAAAAAGTGATTGGCAATACTTCCCCCCGATTCCGTTTTGGTCTGGACCTGAATGCATCCTGGAAAGGCATTGATGTACGCTTATTCTTCCAAGGAGTGGCGAAACGTGATGCCTGGCTGAACGACAACATGTTCTGGGGAGCTACGGGAGGTATCTGGCAATCGGCCTGCTTTACTTCTCATCTTGACTTCTTCCGCGAAGAAGGGGATGATTTCTGGAGTGCCAACAAGGATGCTTATTTCCCCCGTATCTTGGTTGATAACTTCGCCAAAAATCAAAAGACGCAAACCCGCTATCTTCAGAATGCCGCCTATGTACGGTTGAAGAATTTGCAGATCGGGTATACCATCCCCGCCCAGATCACACGTAAAATAGGTGTCTCCAACCTGAGAGTCTTCTTCTCGGGAGAAAACTTATTCACCCTTACGGGATTGCCCGGAGGATTCGACCCGGAGACAATTAATACCGGTTATGGAGCAAAAGACGGATCGAACAGTTCAGGAAAGACTTATCCGCTGTCCCGTACTTTTTCCACAGGATTTAGTGTTAACTTTTAATTGATGACGTATGAAAAAGATAATTAAATATTTATTTTTGCTGACAGGGGGAAGCTTTATACTCGCTTCTTGCAATGATTTTCTGGACAGGGAACCTTTGGACAGTGTGACTCCGGACAACTTTTTCTTTACTGAAAATGACTTGGCCGCCTATGCCGTAAAGCATTACAACTTCACGACGCATGAAGGATTTAATGCCGGAATCTGGAGAAATGACAATGCGACTGATAATCAGGCTGCCACCGACTATGATAAGAAATGGATTCCCGGTCAATGGAAAGTTCCGGAAGCATACGATAATCCTGCAAGCAATGATCCGTGGTATTTCTCTGCCATTCGTGAAGCTAATTACTTCCTCGAAACAGTAGTACCCCGATTTGAAAAGGGAGAGATAGAAGGTTCGGAAACAAACATAAAACATTATATAGGTGAAATGTATTTCCTGCGCGCCAAGAATTACTTATCAAAACTGGAGACCTTCGGCGACTTCCCGATTATAAAGAATACGTTGCCGGATGAAAGTGCATCTCTGATTCAGGCAAGTAAACGGGAACCCCGCCATAAAGTGGCACGTTTTATCCTGGAAGACCTGGATCTGGCAATCGGCTTGCTAACCAATACTATATCCGGTGGAAAGAACCGCATTACCCAAAACGCAGCTCTGTTATTGAAATCCAGAGCAGCCCTGTACGAGGCTTCCTGGTTGACTTATCACAAAGGCACCGCTCTAGTACCGGGTGGTCCGGGATGGCCGGGAAAGGCAGAAGACATTGCGGACTTTAATATCGATACGGAAATCGCATTTTTTCTGAAGGAGGCCAAAGCGGCAGCCAAAGAAGTGATAGGCAATGCAGCCTTGGTACAGAATACAGCAAAAGACTGCATGGATGAAACAGTTAAAACAGACGAAGACAAATATAAAATGAGCAACCCCTATTTTGCTCAGTTCTCAGCGAATAGCCTGGAAGGATATTCAGAAATATTATTGTGGCGTGCGTATAACCTGCTTGACTATAAGATTGTGCACTCAGCTCCTTTCTATATTCGCGTGGGTGGAAATACCGGATTTACCCGGCAATATGTGGAGAGTTTCCTCTGCCGTGACGGTAAGCCGATCTATGCAACCGACCAGTATAAAGGGGACGAGTCATTATCGGATGTACGCAAAAACAGAGATCTACGCCTACAACTATTCCTGATGACATCGGGTGAGACTCTCAGCCCGAATGTAATGAATGGTACTCCCGATTTGCTGCCGGAGGTTCCGCAACTTTTGGATATAACGGAAAAGAGATGCGTAACAGGCTATCAGGTACGTAAAGGATTGTCAGGAAACTGGTACCGGGATGGCAACACAGCGATTGAAGGGTGTCCGGTATACCGCGTAGCCGAGGCTTATCTCAATTACATCGAGGCTGACTGTATGGAGCATAATGGAACTTCCATTGGTTCCGAGGCAGCAGGATATTGGGGAGATCTCCGCGAAAGAGCCGGATTGCCAAGAGACTATACAGTGACCGTGAACAATACCGATCTGTCCAAAGAACTGGACTGGGCCGTATATTCGGCAGGTAAAACAGTCTCTCCTCTACTATATAACATCCGCCGTGAACGGCGTTGTGAGCTACTTGCAGAAGGTTTGCGCATGTTAGACTTAAAACGCTGGAGAGCGCTGGATCAGGTTAAACAATTTGTAATCCAAGGGGTTAACTTATGGGAATCCGATTTAAAGGATAAATACATGCAGGACGGAAAAAATCTTCTGATACAGGAAGGAACGGAAGGACAGACCTCTAATGTATCAAGCTATGCTAATAGCGGTAAATATCTATGTCCTTACCGCGCTGTGAAGACAAACAATCTGATGTATGATGCAGGATACACATGGTGTGAAGCGCATTATCTGAATCCTATCGCTATCACGCACTTCAGAATTACGGCCTCAAATCCTAACGATCTGAGTACTTCTATTATTTACCAGAATCCAGGATGGCCGATTCAAGCCAATGAAGGGCCGATAGGTATTAAATAAAATAGATAAAGCCATCTTGGATATGGTAAAAAAGTGTAGGACGAACCGGGCTAATGTTTAATAAAAAATAAAGCTCGGCGTCCTATGCTTCAAACTATCGGGAAATTTGTACCTTGCCCGAACGAAATTCTAATGCGAAACAAAACAGTCTGATACTAATATATAAAAAGATAAATCAATCAAGCAAATCTAAGAATTATGAAAACGACTTCTACATGGTGGAAAATCTTACTCAGTGGTCTGTTATTGGCTGGAACACTGGTAGCTTATGCCGACGCTTACCAGCCATCTTACTCCACAGCCGGCTTTTATCAGCTTTCCAACACAGGCCGCACAGCGTATAGCATGAACCCAGCCTGGCGGTTTTACAAAGGTCATATCGAAGGGGCGGAACAGCCGGAATTCAATGACAAAGACTGGAACATCGTATCACTGCCCGACGGCATAGAATACCTCCCTACCGAGGCAAGCGGATGCATCAATTATCAGGGTGAAATCTGGTATCGCAAGCATTTCACTCCCGAGGAAAGCTGGAAAGGGAAACAGCAGTTCCTCCATTTTGAAGCCATTATGGGAAAGTCAAAAATATGGGTAAACGGCAAGTTACTGAAAGAACATTTCGGTGGTTTTCTGCCTGTCATCGTAGATGTCACTTCCAGTCTGAAGTACGGAGAAGACAATGTAATCACTGTATGGGCAGACAACAGTGACGATCCCTCCTACCCTCCCGGCAAACCGCAAGATGCACTGGATTTTGCATACTTCGGAGGAATTTACCGGGATTGCTGGATGATAGTTCACAACAAGGTATTCATCACCGATCCGAATTATGAGAACGAGACAGCCGGAGGCGGATTGTTTGTCTCTTTCGACAAAGTTTCCGAGCAATCCGCACAGTTGAAACTGGATGCACATATACGCAACACTTCCGGAAAGTCCTTCGGTGGTAAAATAATCTATGAACTCTATGACCGCGACGGCAAACGTGTTCTCTCTAAGGAGACCGGTTTGTCGGTAAGCAAGGGGCTTGCGAAACAAACTTCCTGCAAAGTGACTGTAGAAACACCTCATTTATGGTCACCCGACAGCCCCTACCTTTACAAACTACACATTTATATAAAGGATAAAGCCGGTAATACCATTGACGGATATTACCGCCGCATCGGTATTCGCAGCATTGAATTTAAAGGAAAAGACGGATTCTGGCTGAATGGCAAACCTTATCCCTATCCTCTGATGGGAGCCAACCGTCATCAGGATTTTGCAGTGATAGGCAACGCCTTACCCAACAGCCTTCATTGGCGGGATGCGAAGAAATTGCGTGATGCCGGAATGCGTGTTATCCGCAACGCCCACTATCCGCAAGATCCGGCGTTTATGGATGCTTGTGATGAATTAGGACTGTTTGTTATTGTCAACACACCGGGATGGCAATTCTGGAATGATCAGCCGATCTTTGCTCAAAGAGTGTATAGTGATATCCGCAATATGGTTCGCCGCGACCGCAACCACCCCAGTGTATGGATGTGGGAGCCGATTCTGAACGAAACATGGTATCCGGCGGATTTTGCCAAAAATGTAGTAGACATTCTCAATGAAGAATATCCGTATCCGTATTGCTATGCCGGATGTGATGTAACCGCACGTGGACACGAATACTTCCCGATACACTTCACCCATCCGATGAACGGAGGTGGCGGAGCCTTTAACTCCGAAAATTTAGACCCGAAAATCAGTTATTTCACCCGCGAATGGGGAGATAATGTGGACGACTGGAATTCTCATAACTCGCCAAGCCGGGTCAACCGTGGCTGGGGAGAAGTACCGATGCTGATACAGGCACAGGGCTATGCTAAGAACGATTATCAGCTTACCAGTTATGATATATTGTACAGAACTACCAGACAACATATGGGTGGTTGCCTGTGGCATTCATTCGATCATCAGAGAGGCTATCATCCAGAACCGTTCTACGGAGGTATCATGGATGCCTTCCGACAACCGAAGCTATCTTATTATATGTTCTGTTCCCAGCGTCCTGCCGAACCCAACAAGGAATTGATCGCAGATAACGGACCGATGATTTACATAGCTAATGCCATGACTCCTTTCTCTCCGAAAGATGTAACGATATATAGCAACTGCGATGAAGTTCGCCTCACCTATTGCAAGGGAGGCAAAGAGTATACTTATCATAAGCCGGCAAATGAAGTCGGAATGCCTTCACCCGTCATCACATTCAAGGATGTATTTGATGTCATGTATGATAAAAAGCTGTCACGCCAAAAGAAACAGGCAGATTCTTACCTTTTGGCAGAAGGATTAATGGACGGGAAAGTGGTTGCGACACATAAAGTAACACCCACACGCCGCCCGTCAAAACTATTGCTCTGGGCAGATGACGAGAAAGTGCAGATGAAAGCGGACGGATCGGACATTGTGACGGTCATTGCAGCCATCGCAGATGAAAACGGAAACATCAAGCGTTTGAATAATTATGAAGTAAAGTTCGAAATCGAAGGACAGGGACAACTGGTTGCCAACGAAGAAACATTCACCAATCCACGTCCGGTACTTTGGGGAACTGCTCCGGTGCTGGTAAGATCTACCACCACACCGGGAGAAATCAAAATCCGCGCATCGGTGGTATGGCAAGGCAAACATACGCCGGTTCCGGCAGAACTGATTATTCCTACTTTTCCTTCGGAACATATGCTGGTAGCAGACAAAGAAGAACTGACACAAGCACAATCCGCAAGCAAAGATGCCGGAAATAAGGTGAATGCCGCCTCATCCGATTGCGAAAAGCGTGTACTTGAATTACAACAGGAACTGAACCGCCTGAAACTGAAAGAAGTAGAAAAGCAACAAAGTGACTTTGAATAATGCACATGGTTCTATCTATAAACAGAAAAACACAAACTTATTAAAATACAGTTATGATAAATAGAATAGTATATACTTCATTTTTGTTAGGAGCGAGTTTCGCCAGTACAGAAGCACAGGTAAGTACTCCTCCCAATATTGTATTGATTTTATGTGACGACATGGGATTCTCCGATCTGGGTTGCTACGGAAGTGAAATCCAGACTCCCAACATAGACCGTCTGGCAGAAAACGGGGTACGCTTCAGCCTGTTCAAAAATACAGGAAGAAGCTGCCCCAGCCGTGCTGCTTTACTGACAGGGCATTATCAGCACGAAGCCGGCATGGGATGGATGACGGCAGTAGATGAACACCGCCCCGGATACAGAGGACAAATTACGAAAAACATCCCCACCATTGCCGAGGTGATGAAAGCGAATGGCTACAGCACATATATGAGCGGTAAATGGCATGTCACAGTAGACGGAGCTTTTGATGCTCCCAACGGCAGCTATCCGGCCCAACGGGGATTTGACAAATATTACGGTTGCCTGAGCGGAGGAGGCAGTTATTATAAACCGACACCGGTATACAGCAATCTGACCCGAATCACTGAATTCCCTGATGACTATTACTATACCACTGCCATCACCGATTCCGCCGTCAGTTTTGTCAGGCAACACCCTACAGACAAACCGATGTTTATGTACGTAGCTCATTATGCCCCTCACTTACCCCTCCAGGCTCCTGCCGATCGTGTAGAGAAATGCAGAGACCGGTATAAAGTGGGATATGACGTGTTGCGCAAACAACGTTTCGACAGGTTAAAGGAACTGAAGTTCATTTCGGACGAGATGGATTATCCTGTCTACCAAAAAGAATTTGGCGGGAAACGTCCCTCCTGGGAAACGCTTACACCCAAGCAACAGGAGCAATGGATCACCTATATGGCGACTTATGCCGCCATGATCGAAATTGTGGATAGCGGAATCGGTGAACTGGTGGAAACCATCAAGGAGAAAGGGATGCTGGACAATACCGTATTTATCTTTTTAAGCGATAACGGTGCAACCAAAGAAGGCGGATACCTTGGGCAGCTTATGGCTGATTTGAGCAATACTCCTTATAGGAGCTATAAGTCACAATGTTTTCAGGGAGGCACAAGTACCCCTTTTATCTTATCTTATGGCGATGCCGAAAAAAACAAGATGAAAGGTCAGATTTGCAGGCAACCTGCCCACATTATAGACATACTGCCTACCTGCATGGATATTGCCACAGCTACTTATCCGTCAGAATTCAAAGAGAATTTGCCCGGCAAGAGCTTACTCCCTCCAATCCATGGAAAAAAGATAAAGCCCAGAGAATTATACTTTGAGCATCAAAGTTCCTGCGCCATTATTTCCAATCATTGGAAACTGGTACGCGGCAGCCGGAATGAACCATGGGAGCTAATCGACTTATCGGCAGATCCGTTCGAAACCAAGGATTTGTCCGCCCAATATCCGAAGCTAGTGAAAAAACTAGAGGCTAAATGGAATAAATGGGCGAAACAATGTAATGTCTTTCCACTCGAAAACAAACCTTGGACCGAAAGAATTAACTACTATCTGAAACAAAATCCGGATCAAAGCGGAATAGAATAAAATCCGGGAACAATAGCCTTCTTAATACTAGGTTTAGAAAAAAGACTGTTCCTTTTAGACGAACAGTCTTTTTTCTGTTTACAAGACATATTGTTTGTATATAGCTGTTTTTTTATTACTTTTGTGCTTTCAGCCCCAAAGAGCTGTAACACACTTAAATTCATGAAATATACTTTTATCTAATAATAAACACGCTACGACAATGAGAAAGAAACATTCGCTCCTATTTTGTGCCTTATTTACGATTTTTACGGGACATGCAGAAGATACGGATTATACCAAAGGACTTTCTATCTGGTTTGATTCTCCCAATACATTACAAGGAAAAGAAGTCTGGCATAGTTCCAAACAGGATGCCAGTTGGGAATCACAGTCATTGCCTATAGGTAATGGAAGTATCGGTGCTAATATTTTGGGTTCAATAGAGGCGGAACGCATAACTTTTAATGAGAAAACGCTTTGGCGTGGCGGTCCTAATACAGCCAAAGGAGCAGATTACTATTGGAATGTGAACAAACAGTCCGCGTACATCCTGGACGAAATACGTAAAGCGTTCGTAGAAGGAGACCAGAAAAAAGCGGAAAAACTGACACGCGAGAATTTCAACAGTGAAGTCCCTTATGAATTTTCCAGAGAAAAGCCTTTCCGGTTTGGTAACTTCACTACAATGGGAGAATTCTATGTAGAAACAGGATTAAGCACAATAGGTATGAGTGACTACAAACGTATCTTATCATTGGATTCGGCAATGGCGGTGGTTCAGTTCAAAAAAGATGACGTAGCATATCAGCGTAACTATTTTATTTCTTACCCTGCCAATGTGATGGTGATGCGTTTCAGTGCCGACCAACCGGGCAAACAGAATCTCACTTTCAGATATGCCCCCAATCCGGTATCTACAGGACAGTTCTCTGCCGACGGTAATAATGGTCTTGTTTATACGGCTTCTCTGGATAATAATGGAATGAAATATGCAGTCCGTATTCAGGCAACAGTAAAAGGCGGTACCTTAAACAACACAGATGGACGGATTACAGTGAAAGAAGCTGATGAAGTCGTATTCTATGTGACTGCAGATACCGATTATAAAATGAATTTCGCACCGGACTTTACCGATCCTAAAACATATGTCGGTGTTAATCCGCTTGAAACAACCCAGCAATGGATGAAGGATGCCGTAGCCAAAGGATATGCCAACTTACTGGACGAACACTACAAAGACTACGCTTCTTTGTTCAACCGGGTGAAACTGGAGTTGAATCCTACAGTGAAAACATCCAATCTGCCCACTGCTCAACGACTGAAAAACTATCGGAACGGACAACCTGACTACTACTTGGAAAAGCTCTATTACCAGTTCGGACGCTATCTGTTGATAGCCAGTTCCCGACCGGGTAATATGCCTGCCAATCTGCAAGGCATCTGGCATAACAACATAGACGGCCCCTGGCGTGTGGATTATCATAATAACATTAATATCCAAATGAACTACTGGCCGGCCTGCTCTACAAACCTGGATGAGTGCATGCTCCCGCTAATTGATTTCATCCGTACCTTAGTGAAACCGGGTGAAAAGACCGCTCAGTCTTATTTTGGTGCAAGAGGATGGACAGCATCTATTTCCGCCAACATCTTTGGCTTTACTACCCCATTGGAAAGTCAGGACATGTCCTGGAACTTTAATCCGATGGCAGGTCCCTGGCTGGCAACTCACGTTTGGGAATATTATGACTATACCAAGGACCTGAAATTCCTGAAAGAAACAGGATATGAACTGATTAAGAGCAGCGCCAACTTTACTGTTGACTATCTTTGGCATAAACCGGACGGAACGTATACGGCTGCCCCCTCTACTTCACCGGAACACGGCCCTATCGATCAGGGAGCTACATTTGTGCATGCAGTTGTCCGTGAAATCCTGCTGGATGCCATCCAAGCGAGCAAAGAATTGGGAATAGACAAAAAGGAACGTAAACAATGGGAGCACGTGCTTGCCAATCTCGTCCCTTATAAAATAGGTCGCTATGGTCAGTTACTGGAATGGTCAACCGATATCGACGATCCGAAAGACGAACATCGCCATGTAAATCATCTCTTCGGTCTGCATCCCGGACACACTGTTTCTCCTATCACTACTCCCGAACTGGCAGAAGCTGCCAAAGTTGTATTGGTGCATCGTGGCGACGGTGCTACCGGCTGGAGTATGGGATGGAAGTTGAACCAATGGGCACGCCTGCAGGATGGAAATCACGCCTATACCCTCTTTGGTAATCTGTTGAAAAACGGAACAGTAGATAACCTTTGGGATACACACCCGCCTTTTCAAATAGATGGAAACTTCGGTGGCACAGCAGGTATCACAGAAATGCTGTTGCAGAGCCACATGGGATTCATCCAACTGCTGCCTGCATTGCCGGATGCCTGGAAAGACGGTTCGATTCAAGGTGTATGCGCCAAAGGAAATTTCGAGATAGATATGATATGGAAAGACGGGCTCTTGCAAGAAGCCACCCTTCTATCCAAGGCGGGAGAAAATTGTACCGTAAAATATGCCGGTAAAACAATCTCTTTCAAGACTGCAAAAGGACGTAGCTATCAACTTAAATATGACAAAGAGAATGGATTAACCCAAATCAGACAATAGCACTGAATCTATTTCATTCAGATGAACACATTTACCCCCAATATCGACCATGAAAATTTATACTTGCCTTTGTTTGCTTTTCTTAGCCGGATATCTGGTTGCCCAGAATAATACTTCGGCTTTGTTGCCCATGCCCAATCAGATCACACCGGTAAAAGGGAAACCTTTTACCGTCCGTTCCGGAAAGACGGCTATCTATTTGAATCAGCCGGAATTGCAGTTTACAGCAAAGACGCTGCAAACGATATTACAAGACAGGATGCAGGCAAAGGTTCCACTTGCATCCGAATCCGGCCGTGCGGACATCCGTTTGCTGGTTGATCCTGCAATGGAAGGAAAAGAGCATTATCGTATCAAAATAACCTCCAAAGGGATCACTATCAGCGGAGCTACCGCAGGAGCGGTCTATTATGGAGTCATGACGATGGATCAGCTTCTATTAGGTGACGCGTGCGCCACTGCACACAAGGAGATTTCTCCAATCCGCATTGATGATGCACCCCGCTTCCCTCATCGGGCATTGATGCTCGACCCTGCCCGTCATTTCCTTCCGGTAAATGATGTGAAGTTCTTCATTGACCAGATGGCACGTTACAAATACAACATACTCCAGTTGCACTTGACAGACGACCAGGGATGGAGAGTCGAAATAAAAAAACATCCTAAATTAGTCGGCAAAGATTATTATACGCAAGAGCAGCTTGCCGAAATCATTCAATATGCCGCCCAACGGAATATCGAAGTCATTCCCGAACTGGATATCCCCGGACATACAGTAGCTATACTAGCCGCCTATCCCGAATTGGGATGTACACACACCGATACGCTACCTAAGATAGTAGGCAAAACTACAGATCTAATGCTTTGCGCGAACAATGAGAAAGTGTATTCCGTATATCAGGATATCATCAAAGAAATATCTTCCTTGTTCCCATCCGATTACATACATTTAGGAGGCGACGAAGCTGTGATAGAAAAGAACTGGACCCAATGTAGCCGTTGTCAGGCCATGATGAAAAAGCTAGGTTATCAGAAAGCTTCACAGCTCATGATTCCTTTTTTCAGCCGTATGCTTTCTTTCGTCCAAGAGAACAATAAGACTCCTATACTTTGGTGCGAACTGGACAATATTTATCCGCCTGCCAACGACTATCTCTTTCCTTATCCCAAGAACGTAACTTTAGTAAGCTGGCGTGGAGGATTGACACCTACCTGTCTTGAACTTACCCGAAAACACGGTAATCCGCTTATCATGGCACCAGGTGAGTACGCTTATCTGGATTATCCGCAACTGAAAGGAGATTTTCCCGAGTTCAACAATTGGGGTATGCCCGTTACTACTTTGGAAAAGTCGTATCAATTCGACCCGGGATATGGCGTGCCTGCCGAAGATCAGGCTCATATCACCGGAGTTATGGGAACTTTATGGGGAGAAGCGATACGAGACATTAACCGGGCAACTTATATGGCATATCCCCGCGCTTTCGCATTGGCAGAAGCCGGATGGACACAAATGAAATTCCGTAATTGGGAATCATTCAAACAACGTCTCTACCCCAACCTAACTAATCTGATGAAGAAAGGGGTTTCGGTACGCGTTCCCTTTGAAATAGCTGACAAGAAATAGATTCAAATTAGTTTCTGACAAGTATCCTTTTTGCCATTTCTATTCGTTCTTTAAAATATGCGCAAACGGTTTCCCAGGGATAATAGGGAAAACGAGAAGTTGCAATGGGGAGTTTCGCTTCTTTTTCATTCAAAAGAATCTTAACCCATACCCCACGGGCTTTATCATGGTAGAAAATCCATTGTACATTAGCAGCCATTGGAGATATCTCATAATCTTTCCAATATCGGGAAACTGAATCAGGATTGGAAATTTGAACATCCGTATTCTCTATGCCCATCAATGCCACAAAAGGGATCACCGTTTCCGCATGAGCAAAACGAAAGTTCGCAGCATTATCAGACTTGCCTTTTATTACTTCATCAGTAGTATAAATGAAATCTGATAACAAAGGCCATGAAATGGCAACAGGCAACATCCTTCCGACAGGTGCGGAGCTTTTACTCATATATTGTCTCAAATTCTGAGTTTGCCAATAGCTACGCCATTCTTCCATTGTGAAAAGGTCGTCTAAATTCGTCAATAGACCTGTATCAGGAAGTATGGCAGCTATGGAAAACAAAGCCATAACAACCTCTTCCGCTTCTTCATCGGTCTCTCGTTCCGGTTCAATAAAAAATTTCTTCATGATAGAAGCAGAAGATATTTTATTCCGTACAAATGCTTCATATATAGAAAGCCAATCACCATTATTCTTATAATTTACATAAGATTTGTTTAAATCAAAAAAGCGGAGAATATCATCGTATTGCCTCCCCTCATTTCGTTGTATACGTAAAGAAGGATTATCCTGCATCAAACGAGTAAGAAATGCATCCATACTATTTATACACCGAGGAACATAGGTTGCTATAGCCTCGACTTTAACCGAATTACTGAATAATTGAGGATAATGTCTCATCATACGTCCGGCAATTCCCTTTTGTTCCAACTCTCCCAACACTGACAGTTTTCCCCACTGTCCCTCAAAACTATCAGATAAATGCTGTAATGTAGAGAGTAATATTTTCCCATCAGTTGTTAGTCTGTTTTCCTGTTGCCCCAGTATAAGTGCTTCTTTAGCCTTATCCAGTGCCTTCCCTGAAGTTGGGAACCGGGCTCCATGTCTTCCCAAATGGTTGATATAAAATGGCACCATATCACTAGTAGAAAGATGGAATGAATCTTCCTGAACAGGATATAGCATTGCTGTTCCTGCATATTGTTTTATTACATCCTGTCCCCAAACACTGGAAATAGAATAAAACATAAAAATCCCAATTAACAATAACCCTTTCATATTATAAATCCATTATATTTATAGGCTATAACGATGAAAACAATGATTATGTTTACCCAAACTCACACATAAAACCCTAAGATTTCAGTTTCAACTGGTCATTTATGAACAGTCTCTATATGAATAGAAAAATAAAGTTGTACTATACACACTTTCTATTCTTAAAGAGACAAGCATACCTTTCCATACAAACAAGTGAATATATATAATTTAGGGATAAAGCGTTTTTTGCAACCATTTAAACAGTAGTATAAAACGGAAAGCATACTACTATTATTAAGTTAATATACAAATAGATACAGATCATTATATTCTCAACATGTTCTCATGCCTTTGAGAAAAAATTCTCACCATAATGAGAAAAAATACTCATGCCTTTGAGAATATTTTCTCATTGCAATGAGAAAAACTTCTCATTGCGGTGAGAATAAAAGTCCCTTGTAGGAATCTGATAATGATTCACTACTTCACGTTTTATAGATGCTTTAATTCATGACGGAATAAAGAAAAGGATAAACTTTCGATGCTATTACTTGAAGATTTCAAATAAGTTCTTGTGGAACTTGGTTAACTCTGTCTTTTAATAAATCCAATACTGTTTGTATTCACCAATATCATATTTATGTCTGTGCAAATATAAAACTATTTTTTAAAGAATGATATAATAACCCCATTTTTTCTTTATTTTCCTCCTAATAAAATGTTTTTTCCAACGAATACTCATCAAAATAATACAATTTGAGTCTCTATATTAGTACTCAAAATATAATAAAAGTCATTCTTATTCATAAGCAACTCATAGACTACTATTTAGCTATTCTCCATATAATTATATCAAGTTCCACAAGAACTATAATCTAATTTGTATTTTTTATAGAAACAAAACAGCACAGTTCGGCATTGCAGAAAAAAAAGATATAATATGTTAGCCTTTTAGTATAAATAAAATAACAATAATGCCTATGGAGAAATAAATATTAAACTATTTAATGTACACACAACATTACAGAAAATACATGATTTAAATTAATCATGTATACAACGAAGCGAAATCCTATATCAAGGAAAACACAATGAAAGATTGCCTATACAGACAATAGTTTGAAATAACCTTAATAGTTTAACTAATATCATTTTCATGGAAAACACATCCTAGGACTCCACTCGGAGATCTCGCCAAGCGAGAGTTCTCTGTTTACTCCAAGTATACATTTAGCAACTTAAATCTCTCCCCTTGCCGAGGAGTATTAACATTTAAATACTATTTATGAAAAAGAAAATCACACAAACGTTACTGCCAATAGTTATGGGATTATCCCTAATAATGCAGTTTGCCTGTTCGGATGACGATAAATCAGGCGGAAATTATAATGGACCTCTAAAACTAACCACTTTTTATCCGGATTCAGGATATCTTTCCTCCAAAATTATAATAGAAGGTGAAAATCTAGGAACAGATGCTTCTAAATTGTCAGTCTACTTTAATAAAAAGAAAGGATACATTTCACAAGCATCCGGAAATATTCTGATGGTTTATGCACCTAAATTACCGGGAGACACCTGTATCATCTCTGTAGTAAAAGGAAATGATTCTCTTACTTTCGACAACAAATTCCGCTACATCTCCCGTTTTACAGTAGAAAATGTATGTGGTAAAACAGGTAGTGGATATAATATTGGCGGAGATCTTGCCAGTACAACCTTTGAAGCTTGGCGATTAAAAGTAGGATGCTGCGATCCGGAAGGGAATTATTATTCATGTTATTCTTCATTTGGAAATAATGGAGGTCTTGCGTTAATCAGTGAGAAAAAAAACCAATCAAAGAAAATCATATCAGAAATGGTTAATGATGTAATGTATCACAATGTAACCGAGAAACTGTACGCCGTAGGTACACAAAAAAACGTCATTTATGAGATTGATCCTTCCAACGACTGGAAAGTTAAGCGACGTTACTTGAAACCACAAGACCCTCCTGCCAAACAAATTGACTACAACTCTACAGCTTGTATAGCTTATTGTACTACAGATGGCTACTTTTACGGCCGTACGGCAACCAAACAATTATTCCGATTTAAACTGGAAGATATGGTATGTGAATACATCAAAAACGATGTATATAACTCGACAACTCCAGAAACAGAAAACAGCTATATTGTCAGCATGATGTTCGACCCGACTGAACCAACTCATCTATATACTTCTTACGGAGCATCTTCTGTTATAACCATGCAGGATGTATCGAAACCTGAATCTGAAGAAATAATATATGCCGGACATCTTAATGTAAGAGCTGATAATACGAGTACTACTCAAGTAATTAATGGATATCGGACAGACTGTTTGTTTAACTGGAACAACCAAATGACCATTATAGTAGACGAATCTGGACAAAAAAACATGTACATTGCAGATGCCGGAACCCAGACCATACGCAAAATTGATATGAATACAGGTATGGTAACAACCGTTGTAGGCAGACAAAATGTTAAAGGTAACCAAAGTGGCACTCCACTGGAAGCCACCTTCAACTGGCCCAAGGGAGTAGGATTGACTGCCGAAGGAGATTTGTATATTTCAGACTGCGGGTCCGGATGTGTCCGCAAGTTGAGTCTGCGTTAACCCCAATAATCATATGTAAAGAAGACACTAATGAAAAAATACATATTACTATCATTACTGTTCTTCTGCAACGCATCAATAATGATGGGGCAGGAGAAACAATTAACAATTTCGGGACATGTATTCGACGAAAGCAATGAGTCGCTGCCCGGAGTCAGCGTATACCTAAAGGACCGCGCAGGAGTAGGTACCAGCACCGATATTAACGGAGCCTTCAAGTTATCTGCCCAAAAAGGAGATATGATTATATTCTCTTTTATCGGTTACAAAAAGATGGAACATATCGTTTTGAAAGATGAAAAGAATCTGCGGATTATGCTGAAAAGCGATTCACAACAAATGGATGAAGTTGTCATCACCGGTATGGGAACAAAAGAAAAGAAGGTCAACCTGACCGGAGCTGTCACCAATGTGGATATATCACAGATACAGACACCAGCCACTTCCCTAACTAATATGCTCGGTGGTCGTGTACCCGGTATTATCTCCGTACAGTCCAGCGGTGAACCGGGCTCTAACATGTCTGAATTCTGGATTCGTGGTATTGGTACGTTTGGAGCAAGCTCGAGTGCACTTGTACTTATCGACGGGCTCGAAGGTGACTTGAACAGCATCGACCCCGCCGATATCGAAAGTTTCTCCGTATTGAAGGACGCTTCCGCAACTGCCGTATACGGTGTACGCGGTGCGAATGGAGTCGTACTGGTGACTACCAAGCATGGGACATCCGACAAGATGGAAGTAAACGTTCGTGCTAATGTCAAAATCTCCTATCTCACTAAGCTTCCCGAATATTTACGTGCATACGACTACGCTGTGTTAGCCAATGAAGCAAGTGCCATGCGTGGAGCACAGCCTATTTATGATGACATTGAACTGAAAGCCATTCAGTATCATCTGGATCCCGACTTTTATCCGGATGTAAACTGGCAGGATGAAATTCTGAAAAGAACCTCGCTTCAGCAAACATATTACGCTAGTGCCAGAGGAGGTGGTAGTATCGCCCGTTATTTTGTCAGTATGAATATGTCAAATGAATCGGCAATCTACAAGCAAGACGAAAACAGCAAGTACATCAAGGATGTGCACTACAACACTTACGGAATGCGTCTGAACGTAGACTTCAACCTGACCAAGACAACCGAACTTTATTTCGGTTCGGATATCTACCTATCCTCACAAGCACTACCCGGGCAAGGAGCATCAACCGACCAATTATGGGATGCCCAAGCCAAACTGACTCCGCTCACTATTCCTGTCCGTTATTCTACAGGAGAACTGCCCACCTACAAATCGGGCGCAAAAGATGTGTACTCACCCTATGCCATGTTGAATTATACAGGTTTGAAAAACATCAATACTTACTCTGGTACCTATACAATACGCTTACAGCAAGATTTCAGTTTTCTACTGAGAAATCTGGCTCTTAACATTCAGGGGGCCTACAGCAACAGCTCTTATTTTGAAGAGACACGTTCTGTCAAGCCCGACATGTATTGGGCGGAACGCAGGGATGAGAACGGAAATCTGGAACTTATACACACTATAAAGAAAGAAGGAACAAAATATACTAAAAACAGAGACAGCCAGTACCGGAAATACTTTCTTCAGGCAAATCTAACCTGGAAAGCTATGCTGAACGATGAACACCGTATTTCCGCTCTTATACATTATGAAATGAGTGATAGCAAAAACACAAAAGATTTAAATAAGGACGGTATGGCTGCTATTCCTTTAAGATATCAGGGTTTGTCTGGAAAAGTCAGTTATGGGTTCAGAGATACATATCTGCTCGATTTCAACATAGGATATACCGGTTCAGAAAACTTTGAGAAAGGTAAACGCTTTGGGTTCTTTCCGGCCATATCCGGTGGTTGGGTGCCTACCCAATATGAATTCATGCAAGAAAAGCTTCCTTGGCTGAATTTTCTCAAAATCAGAGCTTCGTATGGTATCGTAGGTAACGACCGTATTTCAGACAAACGTTTCCCCTATCTGACGATTATCAATGAGTCTGCCGAAAAAGGCTGGGGATACAATGAAGCCGGAATCACTGAAAATCAAATGGGAGCCGACAATCTGAAATGGGAAAAAGCGAAAAAGATAGATGTAGGTATCGAAGGCGAATTATTCAACAGCAAACTGAGTTTCGTGATCGATTTCTTCAAAGACATCCGTGATGGCATCTTCCAGCAACGCCAACAAGTTCCAGAGTATATCGGCCTTGTCAGCATGCCATTTGGCAATGTAGGCAGCATGAAAAGTTATGGTTCGGACGGAAACGTGACCTATATACAGAATATTGGCAAAGATATGTCGGTAACATTCCGAGGAAATTTTACCCTTAGTAATAACAGGGTGAATTATTTTGAAGAGGCAGATACCAAATATGAATATAATTCTGCCACCGGACGTCCTTATGGATACCAAAAAGGACTGATCGCATTAGGATTGTTCAAAGATGACGAGGATATCGCTAATAGTCCTAAACAGACTTTCGGTAGCTATCTGCCCGGAGATATTAAATACAAGGATGTCAATGGAGACGGTGTTGTAAACGGGGATGACAAAGTACCTTTGTCATTCAGCAGTACTCCACGCTTCATGTATGGATTCGGAGTTGAATTCAGATATAAGAGACTGTCGGCTGCCGTACTATTCAAGGGAACCGGAAATACCGATGTTTATCATGTGGGGGTACCAGCTTCAAACGGCGCTCTATATGACGAAGGCTACATTCCATTCTATGGCAAACAGACTGGTAATGTACTGAGCATAGTCAAAAACCCTGCCAATCGTTGGATTTCCCGTGAATATGCTGAGAAGATGGGGCTAGATCCATCTTTGTCAGAAAATCCTAATGCCCGATTCCCTCGCATGTCATACGGAAATTTGGAAAACAATTCCCAGACATCCAGTTTTTGGAAAAACAATGCAAAATACCTGCGGCTATCAGAAGTAAACATCAATTATAGTGTAAATGTACCCAAGACTATAAAGAATTTGGGAATCAATTCTATCGACCTTTCACTCGTAGGCAACAATCTTTGCGTATGGGATAAGATTGATATCTGCGATCCGGAACAAGCATTATACAACGGACGGCGTTATCCAATTCCTGCCAGCGTGACTTTGCAGGCATACATCAAATTCTAACTATCAAAAAATGAATTATATGAGAAAACTAATATTGCATTCAATTCTATTGTTGTCCGTCTTTTCTATCTCTTCCTGTAATTATCTGGATGTAGACAAGTGGTTTGACGATACAATGAAATATGACTCCATCTTCTCCCGTAAAGAATACTTGGAAAGATATATGTGGAACGTAGCATCCATGTTTCCCGATGAAGGAGACTTTCTCAATAGTCCGGCGACAGCAGGACCGTTAGCTACCGATGAGGCTTTTGAAACTTTTAATGCAGAAACCTATACTGGTATGGCATACGTCACGGGAGCCATTAACGAAGAAAACATCACCAATAAAGATGCTAAAAAGAAAAAATCTATTTATCAATGGGACACGATGTACAAAATCATCCGTAAGGCAAACATTATCCTCTCACGTATGGATGAAGTGACCGATATGAGCAATCTGGAAAAACCGGACATCTGGGCATACACCTATTTTATGAGAGCCTACGCATACTACCATCTCATCATGGATTTCGGTCCTGTCATCCTTGTAGGAGATCAGGTATATCCCTCCAACGAGCAGCCGGAAGCCTATGCAAACGTACGTGCGACGTATGACGAATCAGTAGACTATGCTTGCGAACAATTTGAGTTGGCGGCACAATATCTGCCAGAGACTCAACCGAACAGCAGCTTCGGCCGTCCCACCAAGGGAGCGGCTTACGCACTGATTGCACGGTTAAGATTGATACAGGCTAGCCCATTATACAATGGCCGCGGACAAACATACTTCGGGAACTGGAAACGGAGCAGTGACGGAGTGTTCTACATTTCCCAGCAATACGACGATCGTAAATGGGCGGTAGCCGCAGCAGCTTGCGAAAGAGTCATGGACATGGGGCGTTATGAACTGCATACTGTCCCTGCAGATAAAGACTCTTTTGTACCTCCAACCAACGAGAATCAGGCGTTTCCCAACGGAGTAGGCGGTATTGACCCGCTTAAATCTTACAGCTATATGTTCAATGGCGAAACAGATGGCAGAAAAAACAAGGAGTTCATATGGGGAAGAACGACCGGTAATCTATGCATTAGAGAATCTTTTCCACATTCGATGGACGGATACAATGGGATGGGCGTAACACAAAAGATGGTCAACATGTTCTATATGAATGACGGAACAGACAACTATCCCGAAGATGCAAAGCCATACAAAGAAGACGGAACATATGATAATACAAATTTCAGCACCGAGGATGAGACCTTCTCCGAATATGTATTGAAGTCAGGAGTCTTCAACATGTACCGTAATCGGGAAATGAGATTCTATGCCAACATCGGTTTCTCCGGCCGTTTCTGGAAAGCCCGCTCATACAGCGGAAGCGATGCTAAAAAGGAGCAGATGATTAAATATGACAACTCTTCTGTAACGGATGGGAAGCACTCCTCCAGTGGTAATGTGAACAACTACCCCGCCACCGGTTATGTCATTACCAAATACGTGCATGACGACGATGCATTCTCTTCGCCCGGAGGAATATTAATGGAAAAATTTTTCCCTATCATCCGTTATGCTGAAATCCTGCTGGCTTATAGTGAAGCACTCAATAATCTTCAGGGCAGTTATTCCATCGAACTGAAGGGATCGAACGGAGAGACTAAAGTCTACGAGGAAAGCCGTGACATATACAAAATCAAGCAGGCGTTCAACCCAATCAGATACCGTGTAGGACTCCCCGGAGTGAAAGATGATGAGTTGGCCAGCGTGGATGGCTTTAACAAAATCCTTCAAAGAGAAAGAGCTATTGAATTCTTGTATGAGAATCAAAGATACTATGACGTGCGCCGATGGGGCATCTACGAAGAGTCCGAAAAAGAAGCGATACAGGGGATGGACCTCAGCAAAGATGAGATGAGTGGATACTTCTATCCGGTAGTAGTAGACCATCCCTGGATAAGACACAGAGTAGTAGATCGTAAAATGGTATTCCTACCTATTGGCAAATATGAAATAAGAAAAGTGGATGGTCTGGATCAGAATCCCGGCTGGGGAGATTAAACAAATCACCCTATGAGACAATTCGTTAGCATTGAATATAAATTAAAAGAATAAGAATGAAAACATATAAAATAAGCATCCTGTCGCTGTTACTCGCATTACTATTTCTTGCCGGATGCAGTGACAGAAAGAAGTTCTTTGAAGATGAACGATACGAGAAAATGGTATACATTGTCAGCGACAATAACAATATACACAATTTGGTTTACGACCTGGATGGCAAAGACGGTAATATACGCAATCTGTCGATTGCGTGTAGCGGAACCAATCCGACAGAGGAACCGGTTACAATATCGCTCACAGAAGACACAGTTCTTCTGGATGAATATAACTATACGAACTTTATCGAAGATTATAGCCGATATGCCCTCAAGATGGACCCGAAAGACTATGCGATAGAAAGCAGCACAGTTACTTATCCGACAGGAGAACCATACACGTTGGTACCTATCAAAATAGACATTTCAGTCATTGAAAGTCTGGACCCGGATAAAATCTACTTTATTCCCATAGCAATAGCCGACGCAACTCCTTATCCTATAGTAAAAAAGAAAGGAAATGCATTATTACAGATACAAAAGAAAAACAAATATACCAGTTCCGCAGAACCTGCAAGCTATAATGCATCAGGGTATGAAGGCAGCGGATACTTTGTCATCACCAAAACAATGGTACCTCTGACCAAAAATCGGGTAAGAATCAATATCGGTACTAAGAGATTACCGGCAGAACCGGAGAATCAGCCGGACTTCATCAAGAAAAATACGATTGTTATCGAAGTAGCTGATGATAACTCCCTGACTGTAGAACCTTATGATCCTGAAGAAATGGAAGTGGAAACAGTGGATGTCAAAGTAGCCCATCCGGGTGATAACGCCTATGCACTCTACAACAACCGGCTCGACCCGACAACTACGACCTTCTGTGTATGCTATAAGTATAGACTCAAAACAGGTAGTTGGACCGAAGTACGGGAAGCAATACGCTTACCGGTGATTGTCATAGAGTAAACAAGCCAAATAAAGACCTATTAATATAAATCCGGAATAACCATCCGAATCAGAAGAAGTTATTGCAAAAGTCTGTAAGCTCTCCTCCCCCCTCTCCTTTTTTTTAAGGAGAAGGGAGAGCTGAAGACCCGAAGAGCAGATAAACACACAAACCATTATCATATAAATTCATCCTGCCGACACCTTTCTGACAATAAGGCAGAGAAATAAAAAACAATTATGGAATAAACACAAAAAGTCCCTGTAAAGTATTAATTTACAGGAACTTTCTATTTTCTTAAAGCGGAGAGACAGGGTACTGAACCCAAACACCCAACCGCCTATAAATCAGTCTTTTATTTTCCAATATTTCAAATAGGTAACGAAACAGTAACGATTTTTATTAACGCTTTTGTCCGGCTTTGTCCGCTGTTTGTCTGCCTATCTCACGGGTTCAAAGATACAACTCTTTTCCGAATTACGCAAATGCCTGAATATAAAAGATACCATGTAGGTGCAAGGTGCAAGCTATATATATAGATATATACTTGCACCTTGCACCTAAAAAATGTTTAATCTAAAAAATATCATCTGTTTTATTTTGCCAATTTAAAAATAGTTCGTAGTTTTGCGAACAACAAACAAGAAAGGAGATATAAAAGTGAAAACTAAGCAGTACACAGAGGAACAGGAACAGATGGCTCGTTTTGCTAAAGCTATGGGTCACCCGGCACGAATGGCAATTCTTAGTTTCTTAGCTAAACAAGAAAGTTGTTTCTTCGGAGATATTCACGAAGTACTACCCATTGCTAAAGCAACCGTTTCGCAGCATTTAAAAGAACTGAAAGATGCAGGGTTAATTCAGGGGGAAATAGAAACACCAAAAGTTCGGTATTGTATCAACCGAGAGAATTGGGAACTTGCCCGTAAATTATTTGCTGCATTTTTGGGTGATTGTAAATGTACGGGTACATCGTGCTGTGGATAACAGCACCTTTTTTTGAGAATAATGTTCGTAGTTCTACGAATTACGATTAGTATATTAACTTTATAATTGAATAGAAAATGGAAATCAAAGTATTAGGAACTGGGTGTTCAAGCTGTAAGGCATTGTACGAAACCACAAAACAAGCTATTTCAGAACTGGGCTGCGATGCAACTCTAATTAAGGAAGAAGATTTATTAAAAATCATGGAGTATAATATTTTAAGTCTCCCGGCTTTGGTTATTGATGGTAAAGTCATATCTGCCGGAAAAAGATTATCCTTATCAGAAGTGAAAGAATTGATAACTAAATAAATTATTTACTATGAAGAAGTTATTTTATCTACTGATTGCAACAATCGTTTTAATTTCCTGTGGTAATGGTTCAAAGAATAAAACAGAAACCAGCATAGCAAAAGAAAATCAAACTAACCGTGTTGAAGTTCTATATTTTCACGGTGCACAACGTTGCATAACCTGCCGGGCAATAGAAGCCAATACGGTAGCTCTTTTAGATAGCCTTTATTCCAAAGAACAGGCGGACGGTAAAATCATCTTCAAGGTGATAGATATATCCAAAAAGGAAAATGAGCAAATTGCAGATAAATACGAAGTTACATGGTCGTCTTTGTTTGTGAATGGCTGGAAAGACAGTAAAGAGAATGTAAATAACATGACGAAGTTTAGTTTCTCCAATGCAAGAAATGAACCGGATAAATTTAAAGAGGGAATAAAAAACAAGATTGACGAATTACTAAAAACATTGTAAGATGGACTTTCTTCAATCACTATTAGACAATAGTTCTATTCCTGCTATTACAGCCTTTATCTTAGGGATTTTAACGGCAGTTAGCCCTTGTCCTTTGGCTACTAATATAACGGCAATAGGATTTATCAGTAAGGATATAGAGAACCATCACCGTATATTTATAAACGGATTGCTTTATACATTCGGCAGAATAGTAACTTATACAGCACTTGGTTTCATTCTTATTCCTATTCTTCGTGAGGGTGCAAGTATGTTCATGGTTCAAAAGGCAGTCAGTAAATACGGTGAAATGTTGATTGCTCCGGTTTTAATTATTATCGGAATATTCATGCTTGATATTATAAAACTGAATATACCAAAAGTCAATATTGGCGGAGAGGGTCTAAAGAAGAAAACAAAAGGCAGTTGGGGAGCTATGTTATTAGGAGTTTTATTTGCTCTCGCCTTTTGTCCTACAAGTGGGGTTTTCTATTTCGGTATGCTTATACCTTTGTCAGCAGCAGAAACAGGCGGGTATCTTTTACCTGTAATTTATGCTATTGCTACGGGGCTACCTGTAATCCTTGTTGCTTGGATATTGGCGTACAGTGTTGCCGGATTAGGCAAGTTTTATAACAGAGTACAAATCTTTGAAAAATGGTTTCGCAAAATTGTTGCTATCCTCTTTATTGCGATAGGAATTTATTATGCGGTCATTCTTTATCTATAAACAAACAATGTATTAATTAAAATAAAAGACAGTATGAAAACAATAGAAATTTTTGACCCGGCAATGTGTTGCCCTACGGGTTTGTGTGGAACTAATATTAATCCTGAATTAATGAGGATAGCCGTTGTTATCGAAACATTGAAAAGACAGGGTGTTGTTGTTACCCGTCATAATTTGCGGGACGAACCGCAAGTTTATGTAAGTAACAAGACTGTAAACCAATATCTTCAAAAGAATGGTGCAGAAGCACTGCCTATTACTTTGGTGGATGGTGAAATTGCAGTTTCTAAAGATTATCCCACAACTAAACAAATGAGTGAATGGACAGGAATTAATTTAGACTTGATGCCCGTTAAATAATCGTTGAACAAATTAATATACAGAATAATGAAAGCATTTAATTTATCCGATATAGAACTAACAAAATACTTATTCTTCACAGGAAAAGGTGGAGTAGGAAAAACCTCTATTGCTTGCGCTACGGCAGTGGGATTAGCTGATAAAGGGGAGAAAATTCTTCTTATCAGTACAGACCCGGCTTCTAACCTGCAAGATGTTTTCAATCAAACCCTAAACGGACATGGTACAGCTATTTCAGAAGTACCGGGGCTGACGGTCGTAAACCTTGACCCTGAACAGGCAGCAGCAGAGTACAGGGAAAGTGTGATTGCACCTTTTAGAGGACAATTACCTGAAAGCGTTATTCAAAATATGGAAGAACAACTTTCAGGCTCTTGTACGGTAGAAATCGCTGCCTTTAATGAGTTTTCAGACTTTATCACCGATGCTGATAAAGCGAAGGAATACGACCACATTATTTTTGATACAGCACCTACCGGACACACATTGCGAATGTTGCAGCTTCCATCGGCATGGAGTACATTTATTAGTGAAAGTACACATGGCGCATCTTGTTTAGGACAATTATCAGGCTTGGAAGAAAGGAAAGGTATCTATAAACAGGCGGTTGATACATTGTCTGATACAAGCGCAACCCGGTTAGTATTGGTAAGCCGTCCTGAAATAGCACCGTTGAAAGAAGCTGCCCGTTCTTCGCATGAATTACAACTATTGGGAATTAAAAATCAGCTATTGGTGATAAATGGTGTTTTACAGCAATTAGATGAAGCAGACAATGTTTCACAACAACTGTATAACAGGCAGCAAAAGGCGTTACAAAGTATGCCTATTGCATTATCTGAATATCCCATGTATAGCGTTCCTCTGCGTTCTTACAATTTATCCAATATTGCCAATATCCGCCGTATGCTATACAGTGATAGTATTACGAATGAAATTCGTTATCAGCCGATAACTGATAGCAAAAGTATAGATGAATTGGTAAATGACCTCTATACTTCCGGTAAACGAGTAGTGTTCACAATGGGAAAAGGTGGCGTAGGAAAAACGACCTTAGCCACAGAAATAGCCTTGAAATTAACAAAGCTCGGTGCAAAGGTTCATCTTACCACTACTGACCCGGCAAATCACCTGAACTATGATTTTGCCATCAAATCAGGTATTACGGTAAGCCATATAGACGAAGCGGAAGTGCTGGAAAAGTACAAGAATGAAGTTCGTAGCAAAGCTGCCGAAACCATGACTGCCGAAGATATGGAATATATAGAGGAAGATTTACGTTCACCATGTACGCAAGAAATCGCCGTATTTAAGGCTTTTGCTGAAATTGTAGATAAAGCGGAGAATGAAATCGTAGTGATTGATACTGCACCAACAGGACATACTTTGTTGCTTTTGGATGCTACCCAAAGCTATCACAAAGAAGTAGAACGTACACAGGGAGAAGTAACCGGAGCAGTAGCCAATTTATTACCCCGTTTACGCAATCCACAGGAAACGGAAGTAGTAATAGTCACTTTACCCGAAGCAACACCTGTTTTTGAAGCAGAACGCCTACAAATGGATTTGCAGCGTGCCGGGATTAACAACAAATGGTGGGTAGTAAATGCCTGTTTGTCATTGACAAATACAGCAAATTCATTTTTGCAAGCAAAAGCGCAAAGTGAATTGACTTGGATTAAGAAAGTAGAAGAATTGTCAAAGGGCAATACTGCCCTGATTGAATGGAAAAACTTATAAGAATATGAAGATTTTAATCCTTTGCACTGGTAACAGTTGCCGTAGCCAAATGGCACACGGTTTCTTACAGTCATTCGATAAAAACATGGATGTCTTTTCAGCAGGAACAAAACCTGCTGAAAAGGTTAATCCGATGGCGGTAAAAGTTATGTCTGAAACAGGAATAGACCTTACCAACCATACCCCTAAAAACGTTAGCCTGTATTTAGGGCACGAATGGGACTATGTGATAACGGTATGTGGCGGCGCAAATGAAAGCTGCCCTATGTTTACAGGCAAGGTAAAAAACAGATTGCACATTGGATTTGACGAC
Organism: Bacteroides sp. MSK.20.82; assembly: GCF_019052485.1. Lineage (NCBI taxonomy): Bacteria > Pseudomonadati > Bacteroidota > Bacteroidia > Bacteroidales > Bacteroidaceae > Bacteroides > Bacteroides sp. MSK.20.82. The sequence continues at coordinate 227,123 of NZ_JAHQUN010000001.1, read as the reverse complement.
CCATCAGAAGCGACCGGGACACCGGAGTTTATAAATAGTGAATTTCTTCGGGTACGGGATGAAATAAGAATGCGTTTCTATGATTTTTACCTGCAAGAATTAAAACCGCAATTAAAATAAAGGGCAGTCATTATGGAAAAGAAACAAGGAATTGGATTTTTTGAAAGATACCTGACTATTTGGGTAGCCTTGTGTATCGTTATCGGGATAGCCATCGGACAATATCTTCCGGCAATACCGCAAACATTGAGCAAATTTGAATATGCCAACGTGTCTATACCTGTGGCTATCCTGATTTGGTTAATGATATATCCCATGATGCTGAAAGTAGATTTTCAGAGCATCAAGAACGTAGGCAAACGTCCGAAAGGGATTGTCATTACTTGTGTGACGAACTGGGTAATAAAGCCATTCACCATGTTTGGAATAGCTTATCTATTCTTCTACGTTATTTTCAAGTCATTAATCCCTGCCGGATTAGCCGAAGAATATTTAGCTGGGGCAGTTCTGTTAGGTGCTGCACCCTGTACGGCGATGGTGTTTGTATGGAGTCATTTAACCAAAGGGGATGCAGCTTACACATTGGTGCAAGTGGCAGTCAATGATTTAATAATATTGGTTGCTTTCGCTCCTATCGTTGCGTTTTTGTTGGGTGTCGGTGGCGTTTCTATCCCGTGGGACACGCTTATACTCTCGGTCGTACTGTTTGTTGTCATTCCACTTTCTGCCGGAATAGTAATCCGTGTAACGGTTATCCGGCGAAAAGGAATAGACTATTTCAATACCGTCTTTGTCCGCAAGTTCGATAACTATACGGTTGGCGGATTGCTATTAACGCTTATCATCCTGTTTTCGTTTCAGGGGGAAACGATACTGAACAATCCGTTACATATTGTCTTGATTGCCGTCCCGCTTGTCCTGCAAACGGTTCTGATATTCTTTGTTGCCTACGGTTGGGCAAAGTGGTGGAAGTTACCCCACAATGTCGCCGCACCTGCCGGAATGATTGGTGCGAGTAACTTCTTTGAGTTGGCGGTGGCGGTGGCTATTTCTCTTTTCGGCTTACAGTCCGGTGCTGCACTGGCTACCGTAGTAGGCGTATTGGTTGAAGTTCCAGTAATGCTTATGTTAGTAAAAATAGCCAATAATACAAGAAGTTGGTTTCCTAAAGTAAAATAAGAATGGGCAAGTCAGGAACAATTTGGTCGATGATAGCAAGTGTAATATCACCATTACTTGCTTTATTAGGTGTAATAAGTTGCTGTGGGCTACCTATATTAGCCGGAATATTAGCAACATTAGGAATTGGAGCGTCACAACTTAGTTTTTTTGCAGAGTATAAAGGTTGGTTTATTGGCTTTGCCATCATCTCCCTACTCTTTGGCTTTTATCAAGTTTATTTCAAAAAAGAAACTTGTGGATGTGGAACGAATGTTTCAGAAACAAATCTGAAAAGACGTTCCAAATCAAAGTCTTTCCAAAAATTCTTCTTGTGGTTAGGTGTGGCAATACTTGTATTCGTTCTGTTTATTGGAAATAAAAATCAAACAGTCCAAAGCAATGAAAGTGGCGGATGCTGCCCGGCAAACACACAATCAGTGCAACCAGAAGAAAAGAAATGTTGCGGAACACAGCCACAACCTGAACAGGAAGAAAGCTGTTGTGACACTACATTTAATTAATAAATAGTTTTTAATTCAATAGATTATGAATACTTTATTAGACACATTACAATACTTCGTATTTATTACGATTGAGTTGATAGCCTTATTTATGTTAATCAGCGCAGCCGTAGAAATTATACTGATGTATATCCCGGAAGAAACGATTCGGAAAAAGCTATCAGGTTCGGGTATTATGGGCAATGTCATAGCTGCCGGATTTGGGGCATTAACCCCTTTCTGCGCTTGCTCTACCATTCCTATGACAGTAGGTTTTCTAAATGCAGGAGTTCCATTTGGTTCTACAATGTCCTTTCTGATAGCTTCTCCATTACTCAATCCTATCATTATAGGTATGTTGGGAGCTTTGGTAGGATTTAAGGCAATGGTTTTCTATTTTGTCATCGCTTTTATCTGTTCCGTTGCATTTGGATATGTTCTCGAAAAAATAGGCGCACAAAAGTATGTGAAAAATGTTCGGGTGAAACCCAGTTGTTGTTCAGGCAGCGAACAGCCTAAAAACAAAAGGTTGCTTCCTTTCCGCCAAAAAATAAAGATTGCTTTTATAAATGCGTGGGGGAGCCTTAGACCTATTATGATATATTTACTGATAGGTGTTGCTCTCGGTGCTGGCATTTATGGCTATATGCCGCAAGATTTTGTGTTGAAAATAGCAGGTGCAGACAATCCTCTCGCTATACCTGTGGCTGCCGTATTGGGTATTCCTCTGTATATCCGTGCAGAAACAGCTATCCCCATCGGCATAGCATTGATGGGCAAAGGTATGAGCATCGGGGCGGTTATTGCCCTCGTTATCGGTGGTGCAGGAATGGCTATTCCCGAAATGAGTATGCTTGCCAGTATATTCAAGAAAAAACTGGTAGGCATGATAGTGGCAGTTATCTTTTTAACGGCAGTTATCGCAGGTTATGTATTTAACCTGTTTTTATAATCACTTAAAAATAAATAGTTCAATTATGGAAGAAAAGGAAGATAAGAAGAAAGGCTTTTTTGCCTCTCTATTTGCTCCGAAACCTTGTAAATGTAGTTGCGGAGTGCAAATAGAGGAAGTAGAAGAAGATGGAAATCCGTCAGAGAATTTGAAAAAGGACGAAACCAAAGTATCAGAAAAGAATGATACGAGTGAAAATCAAGGTAACTCTTGCGGATGCTGTGGCTAAAATCATTCATCAATATTCTGTTTGAAAGGAAACTAACTTAATACAATTTTTTAATTGGCTATCTAATGTAGGAAGTATGCTCACATACTTTCTACATTTATTTATTGTATATTAAAATATAAAAATAAACTTCTATTTGCAATATAAATGACAGAAGAATATATGACATGAATAGCGAAATCGAATATGAGAATTTTATAAAGAACATAGACCTTGTAATCTATGATAAAATAGATATTGATAATTGGAATATTTCAATAGACTTAATATTTGAAGTAGTAGAGTTCCTACAAAAATCACTCGAAGAATTAAGAACAATTATTATTGAGCATCCGTTTGAAAGTAAAGAAGAGGAAATTTATTTTTTCAAATATATAAAACCGGAAGTCTTGGGACGATTATTATACTTCACAGATGTGTATAACGCTGAAATGAGAAAACCGAATGGTAGCATTGAGGTAGTAAAGAAGCACTACAACGACAGATTGGATGAACTGACCTCCTATTTTGAAAGTAATTTAGACTTCTATCAATATTACCGTTCCAAAGCGACACATTTAGATAATCATTATTTTGTAAGGGGGCATATTGATTTTAAACTATGCCCGAATTGTACCCCTTATGACCGTGACCCGGAATTTTCAACTTGCTACGACCACAAAGCAGCACAAATATTAGCAAATGATATGCTTAGCATTTATTTGAATAAAAGGCTACATTATGTAGATAAGCAAATAATCATTGAAGAAAGTCGAGCATTTCTTTCTGAACACCCTTTTCGATGGACTGCTCCAAAGATAGCATTAGTAGAACTTGGATATTCTATTTATGCTGCGTGTGTCTTGAATAATGGTAAAGCAGATATTAAAGAGATTATGACTTATTTAGAAGCATCTTTCAAAGTTGATTTAGGGGATTACTATCGGACTTATATAACAATAAAAGACCGGAAGAAAGACCGGACTTCATTTCTTAGTAACCTAATAAAGTGTTTGCTGAAGAAAATGGATGAAGACGACAACTTATAAAAAACAAAAGCACAAAAACAACCAAGTATCTACCAACTTGGTTGTTTTTGTTTTTACCCGTTTTCACCCATTTTTTCTTACTTTTCAGCTCAAAACAGATGGTTTTTAGGCTAAAATCCTCAAAAAAATAAATCTTCCAACTTGGAAAGAGGTTGGAAGATTTATTTTTTCAAATGCTTCAACTTTGCAGCAAATCAATTAGTTAGCAAAATGGAGATAATAACATTCGAGTCAAAAGCCTACAAGGATTTAGACAACAAAATTACCGCTATCGCCGATTACATATTCAATCACACGGAAGCGGAAAGTACCAATGAAGATGAAATTTGGGTGGATAGTTACGAGGTCTGCACATTTTTGAAAATCAGTGAAAAGACACTGCAACGTTTGCGAGTGGCTGGAACTATTGCCTACTCCAATATTCGGGGGCGTTACTTCTACAAAATAAGCGAAGTAAAACGGATGCTGGAAGAACGACTGATAAAGAGCAATAAAGAGAATATTCAAGACCTGATAACCAACCACCACCTATATGTTAAGGAAAGAAGAAATCTTAGAAAGGACAAGTAACGGGCTATCCGTGTTCAAGCACTATGTACCCGGTAATTGGCGGATAGGTAGAAATTTCTTAAATCCGCTTTATGAAGATAATAAAGCGTCCTGTAACATCTATTTCGACCGCCGAAGTGGTATCTATAAAATGAAAGACTTTGGAAATGACAGTTATAGCGGCGATTGTTTCTTTTTCGTGGGACAACTTAAAGGGCTGGACTGCAATAATTCGATGGATTTTGTGGAGATACTGGAAACCATCGACCGGGATTTGGGATTAGGACTGGCAACAGGTAACCCGATACCTGTTACCCGTAATTCTTGCCGTGTGGTGGATAATATATTGGAAGAAACACCTGAAAAAGAAAGTAAGCCTTATCAGTTCAGGGAACAGAAATTTCAGCTTGCCGAATTAATGTACTGGCAACAGTATGGTATCACACCGGAAATATTGGAACTGTACAAGGTCTGTTCCCTACGGGATTTTCAGAGTGTAACGGCGGATGGAACACCATTCACATATACTTCATCCGTAACAGAACCAATGTACGGATATAAAAGTAAACGATATATAAAACTGTATCGTCCATTCTCAAAAACTCGTTTCCTCTATGGCGGTAATTTCGGAGATAATTATTGTTTCGGTTTGGAACAACTACCCGCAAAAGGTGATACACTGTTTATTACGGGCGGAGAAAAAGATGTCATGTCATTGGCTGCACATGGTTTCCATGCTATTTGCTTCAATAGTGAAACGGTGACTGTTCCCCCTACCCTGATTTATAAACTGACTTTCCGGTTTAAGCACATCATCTTATTGTATGATACCGATAAAACGGGGAAGGAAAGCGCGCGCAAACAGGAAAAGCAATTGGAAGAATTTTCAGTAAAACGGCTGCTTTTACCGCTTTCCGGTACAAAAGAAGAAAAGGATATTTCCGATTATTTTAAAGCGGGTAATACCCGTGAAGATTTCCTGAAACTGTTTATTGAATTTTTAGACAACCTATATAGTGATACATTGATTATGCTTAAATCGTGCGAAATAGACTTCAATAATCCCCCAGTAAAAGCACAAGTGATAATCTCTGCCGGGGACGTTCCACTGGGGACACAAGGAAACCTGTTCGGCATTACGGGTGGCGAGGGAACAGGTAAAAGTAATTATATCGCTGCTATGTTGGCAGGCTGCATCTGCCAGCCGAATAAGGAAGTTGATACTCTCGGCATACAAATTACTGCCAACAGTAACCGCAAAGCGGTATTACTTTACGATACGGAACAATCCGAAGTACAACTGTTCAAGAATGTAAGTAACCTGTTGGCACGTGCGAAGCAACCGGACAAACCGGAAGAACTGAAAGCATTTTGTTTGACGGGGATGTCCCGCAAAGAACGTCTGCACGCCATTGTTCAGAGTATGGATAAGTTCTATTACCAATATGGGGGCATACAGTTAGTAGTGATAGACGGTATCGCCGACCTTGTGAAAAGTGCCAATGATGAAGCGGAAAGTGTGGCGGTGATAGATGAACTATACCGACTGGCAGGAATTTATAATACCTGTATTCTTTGCGTGCTGCATTTCGTACCCAATGGATTGAAGCTCCGGGGGCATTTAGGCTCGGAATTACAGCGCAAAGCGGCAACTATCCTTTCCATCGAAAAGGACGAAGAACCTACACAATCGGTGGTAAAAGCCCTGAAAGTCCGTGACGGTAGTCCTTTGGACGTTCCTTTGATGCTTTTTGCTTGGGACAAAGCAGCCGGGATGCACCTTTATAAAGGGGAAAAGCCACGAGAGGAAAAAGAGAAACGCAAGGAAAAGGAACTGGTATGCGTTGCCCGTGATATTTTTGGACGGCAGACACATATTACCTATATAGACCTGTGCGAACAGTTGCAGCAGGTTTTGGACGTGAAAGAACGTACTGCCAAAAGCTATGTTCGTTTCATGCGGGAACGGGATATTATCATTAAAGACCCGTCCAACCAAAGTTATTTTATGATTGGTTTAATTTAATCAGGTAGCCTTATGTATATAGATAAAGACGATTTTACCGCATGGATGGAGCGTATCATGGATAGGTTCGATATGCAGGACAAGAAAATAGACCGGGTGATAAAAGGACGTAATTGTTTGGATGGTGAAGAACTACTGGATAATCAGGATTTATGCTTGCTTCTGAAAGTAGCCCCTCGAACACTGACCCGTTATCGAAAAAAAGGAATACTCCCTTTCCTTATGTTGGATGGTAGATGTTATTACCGTGCCACGGACGTACACAAGTTAATCCGTGAAAAAACCGACTAATTTTTTCTTTTCTAATAGCTTTTAATCCTGTTTTGTCGTGAGATAAAACAGGATTTTCTTTTTCCTGTTCGGGTATATCCGGGACTTTCAGTATATTTGCAACAGTTTCATAAGACAATAACAGCATAGGTTGAAAAGCCGATTGCTTTTATATATAACATAGCGTTCGCAGAACGTCTCAACGTAGAAAACTGGTAATTTTCAAAGAGAAGAGATTTATGCGCAATGTTCATGCTATACTTCTGTATAGCGTGGGCTTGCCTGTTTCTTCTCTTAGGCGTACCAGTGCCTCTACGTTGGAATAGTGTGAGTTCACGCTTTTTTTAGACGTACTGGCGAACAGTTTATAACTAAAAACTGTTTGATACCAACTTATGAAACATTTAAAAACTTGTATTGCCGTATCTCTCGATGGCTTCATTGCCCGAAAAGATAATGATTTGGACTGGATGCCGGAAAACGTTAAAAAGGAAATTTCGGCAGCTTATGAACAACCCGGTATATTTCTTGCCGGAGTGAATACCTATAACATGATTTTTAAACGTTGGGGCGGATGGCCGTACAAAAGTAAAAAGACTTTTGTAGTGTCCCACTACGACACCAATGTGACGAAAAAGGAGAATGTAACCTTTCTTACCGATATACCCTTACGGGCAATCAATGAACTTAAATCAAGTTCGGAAACCGATATTCAGGTCATTGGCGGCGGTAAGTTTATAACCTCGCTGATTGAAGCGTCCCTGCTGGATGAAATAACGCTGTATATCGTTCCGGTCATGCTTGGGGACGGTATCAAGTTTATAGGAAAGACTTTCGGGTCGAAGTGGGAACTGACCGGACACCGGGTGATAGACAATCAGGTCGTTTACCTGACCTACCAGTATAAAGGAGAATGATTAAAAAAAGCACCCGGTGTCCCTCCGGGTGCTTCAACCACAAAAATTTCAATTATAAATCTATCTATAATGAAACTTTCTGTGGCAAATATAACGATTTCCGTCTTATTTCTTCGGCTTGCCTTTCTTTTCAGGGAACACGAAAGTAACATTAAACTGTTCGTCAAAGGCAAGTGAAGCGTCAAAGACTTTGCCGTTCTTGCTTTTAAAGCCTTTGATTAGCCCGGTTTTCCCGGTAGTCACCAGTTCGGTAATCTGTTTGTCCGTTAGCTGCTTGTCGCTCTTGTTGCGGAAGATGGTAACGGAACAATCCACATTGGAACATTTGGCGACTTTCGGATAGAAAAGGATGCGTCCGGTCTTACATTTCGGGCAGATACAACCACTGCCCGAAGCGAAAGAAAGTTGAACATCCAAAAGTTCAGCCGTGATTTGCCGTGCATACACTTCGATGCCTTTGCGGAACGTGTCGGGGTTCATTTCTCCGCTTTCTATTTTGGCAAGCGTATTTTCCCACATTCCCGTCATTTCAACGTCTGCTATCTTCTTGTCCCGGATGATGTTGTAAACGGCAAGACCTTTCTCGGTCGGGACAAGGTTCTTTTTCTCCCGGACGATATACTGGCGGGAAAACAGCGTTTCGATGATGGCTGCCCGTGTTGCGGGCGTGCCTATACCCGTATCTTTCATGCTGGCTTTCAGGTCGGCGTTTTCCAGTTCCTTACCCGCCGTTTCCATTGAAGAAAGCAAACTGCTTTCCGTGTGTAACGGTTTGGGCTTGGTCTGTTTCTCCAGTAATTCAATATTGGAAAGCGGTAAACTATCTCCGTCCTGCAGGGCGGGCAAAGTGGCGTTATCTTCCCCGTCCTCTTTCTCGCCGAATACGGCACGCCATCCGGCGGACTTGATTACAGACCCTTTGACCGTGAAAATCGACCCTGCACATTCCAGCGTTACACTGGTAACGTCTTTGACGCATTTTTCAGAAAAGGCTTCCAGCATCCGTCCGGCTATCAGTTCATAGATTGCCTGTTCGTCCGTTTCCAGTTTACCGGGCAGGTTTTCCGTTACTATCAGGGCGTGGTGGTCTGTTACCTTGCCATCGTTCACGGAACGGGAATTTAAGGATTTGCCTTTCATCCCGGCTGCATACCCAGCAAAACGAGCGTACTGTTCCAAATTAACAAGACGTTCCGGGATTTCCTCGAACACGTCCTGTGAGATATAACGGCTTCCGGTTCGGGGGTAGCTGATTAGTTTACCCTCGTATAACTTTTGTGCGATGGATAGGGTTTTGTCTGCGGAAAAGTTCAGTTTGGTATTCGCTTCTTTTTGGAGCGTGGTTAAATCATAGAGCAACGGCGGTTCTTGGTTCACTTCCTTACGTTCTACGGTTTTCACCTGTACTGTTTCCGCTTCCTTTATCCTTTGCAGCGTGTCGATGGCGGGCTGCTGCATATCGTACTTTTCTGTGGATAGTGCCGTAAAAGTTACATTGTCCTTAGTAGTCTGTAATTTCAGTTGCCAATACTTTTGCGGGACAAAGTTCTTGTTCTCTAAAAAGCGGGTACATATCATTGCCAACGTGGGCGACTGTACCCGTCCCAAAGAAAAAATGCCTTGTCCGGCTGCCACGCTTAAAGCCTGTGTACCATTAATTCCAATTAAATAATCCGCTTCGCTGCGTGCCTGTGCCGAAAGGAAAAGGTTATCATACAGGCTACCGGCTTTCAGGTTTTGCAGTCCCTCACGGATTGACTTGTCGGTAAGGCTGCTTATCCATAAACGGACAAAAGGCTTGTTGCATCCGATATACTGATAGATGTAGCGAAAGATAAGCTCTCCCTCTCTCCCTGCATCGGTGGCGACAATTATCTTATCCGACTGGTCGAATACGTCTTTGATTACCTTTAGTTGTTTCAATGCGCCGGGGTCAGCCTTGTACCCTTTTTCCGCTTTCACTTGTCGGGGTGTAAGTTGAAAACTATCCGGGATAATAGGCAGACTTTCCCGGCGAAAGCTCTGTATGCCGTAGGCTTCCGGCATTGCCAAACCTACAAGATGGCCGAACGCCCAGGTAACGAGATACCCGTTACCTGAAAGATAGCCATCCTGTTTTTCACTCGCTCCTAAAATACGGGCAATGTCCCTTGCCACACTTGGTTTTTCTCCGATTACTGCAATCATTCTAATTTCGATTTTAATTGTTCCACTTCTTTTTGTCTTAGGATTTTCCGGTCATAATAGATGTGATAGCCATCTATATAATATTGTCGGTTCTGCTCGTCTATGGCTTTCCAGTCTGTTTTGTAACAGGCGAAAAAAAATAGGGCGAAACCGACAACCGGGATAAGGATTAATACCGCTATCATCTTTTGCGTCCCCTGCTCTGTTTGGGTTTGTCCGCTTGCTCCTGCTTCTCCTTTTTATCCTGCTTGGTCTTTTGCTTTTCAGTGGGCTTGTCCTGACCCTTTTTCAAGGGTTCTTTCACTTTCTTGGTGGCTTCGTTGGTCTTGCCTTCTGAATTGACCGCTACCTGTGTGCGGTTCTTGCTGGCGGGGGTAATTTCTTTCACGGCGGAACGGTCAAAGCTGGGATTGTCACTGTAAAAGCCTAACTTCTTCTTATCATGGTTCACCTGAATATAAGCATCGTATTCGACCCCTCGCTTGTCTTTCAGTCCGGCAACAAAGATGGTTTTGTCATTGACTAAATCCTGCTGTTGCTGGCGGGATAACTCTATTCCTGAAATGCTTTTGGGAATGGTTACACCGTCACTGGTGACAAGGCTGTTCTGCTGTGTCTGTTTCTGCCCTTGCTCCTGTGACTGTTTGGCATTGGGATAGATAAATTCCAGACTTTTCTTGTCGGCATTGACCTGAACAGTTGCGGAAAAGGGATTTTTACGGTTGGAAATCATGTTTTCAAGGAATACCCCTTTTCCTTCCCGTAAGGCTTCCTTTTGTTCCTTGTTCAGTTTGACACCTTTTATTTCATCCGGTATTTGGACGCTGCTTGCACGCATGGAAACCAGTTCGTTTGTTACTTTATCCACACTGACGAAAGAGGGTATCATTTCTCCCGTGATATAGTTTTTCAGGTTTACTACCCGTCCCATGTTTCCCGTTTCAAGAAGATTGGCTTTATCTTCTTTGGAAAATTCATGTCCGAAGAACGGGCGTTCGAGTTCCGGCTTTTGTCGGATGCCGTGTATCGCCAAAACTACATTTCCGTCTTTGTCGTGCCGGAAAGATAAACGTGCGTCCAGTTTCATAATGGCTGAATTGTAGTTTCCGGCGATGGTAAACGCTCCGGGCGACTTGTACCCCCTTAGCATGGGTTCTAAAGCCTTTGCCTTTTCAAGCTGTTCTTTGGATAGACCAAAATTCTTCAAGGCTTCCCAGTCCACCTTATCCGGGTCAATCACATACTTGCTTTTGTCGGGTTGCTGCGGTGCTTGCGCCGTTGCTCCCGTTTCTTTGGATGGCTGCTGTGGTTGTTGGGTTTGGGTTTCCTGCTGTTCTTTCTTCGCTTCCTGCTTCACGGTTTCAGGTGTTACCCGGTAACGCTCTATGCCCGCTTCGTTTTCAGGTGTCGGATGATTAAAATTATCCCTGATTATCGGCTCTATTTTGGGAAGTTCAATCTTAGGGATTTTGAAGAAGTTAAAACGGGTCGGGTTCTTCAACTGGTTCATCATGTTAGAAAAGAAGTTGGAAAAGAAATCGCCGTGACGGTCGAATTTCAGAAGTTCGCTGTTGTTCTCCGGCGGTACGGTTTGGAGTTCCCCGTTTTCATCCACGCCTTTTACTGCGCTGATTGTCTTTTTCTCCTTATCCAGTACAAGAAGAATATCCATCATCTGTTCATCAGTGGTGGACTGGTTGGCTGTGTTTACATCCATAATGTTTTGAATTTTAGTGAGTAAATAAAAATTTCGGAAGTAAAAGTAAGGATGAAATAGAGTATATTTAAGGATTTGGGAACGGGTGGCTTCATTAGTCCTCGTTTGGCTTCATTAGTCCACACAAACAGAAACGGCAGCCTGTAAAAAGCTGCCGTTTATCTGAAAAATCTTCTATTCTTCTGTTTTTATTAAGTGCTGCAAATTGGGGTCGTTCTTAATCCGTTCCATTTCGTCCGTGACAATCTGCTGGACTTCCTGCTTGACCCGGTTGTAGTTCGCCTGTATTTCTTCCTGCATCCGGTCGTTCCCGTCCTCGTCCCTGAAATCTATGATTTGGGGCAGTTTCTTGTAACCTGCGGTTTCCCGCTTCACTTGCTCGTTATCCACCACAATTTCCGCATGGAATATTTTCTGTTCTATCCGTTCATCGAAATTGTCACTGACCGCACCCACAAACATACCCTGTGTTAAGTTGGATATTTTACTGGGCGGTATCAAACTATCCATTTGCGTACTGATAGAGGTTGATTTATCATTCCGGTTGATAGTCATGCTTTGGCGTTTCTGCAAGACCTTTCCGAAACGGTCTGAAAGCGTTTTAGCTGTTTCAGAAACCACCTGACCGGAAAAGATGTTACCTACTGTATTTTCGATTACCTTGCTTTCCTTATCCCCATAGTCCCGGCGTAACTGGCTGAAATCCTGAAAGCCCAAACAGACCGCTACCTTGTTGCTTCGTGCTGTTGCTATCAGGTTATCCAGTCCCCGAAAATAGATGGTCGGTAGTTCGTCAATGATTACAGAACTTTTCAGTTGGTGCTTCTTGTTTATCAGCTTCACGATGCGGGAATTGTACAATCCCAAAGCACAGGAATAGATGTTTTGGCGGTCGGGATTGTTGCCTACCACCAATATCTTAGGTGCTTCGGGGTTGTTTATATCCAGTGAAAAATCATCACCTGTCATTACCCAATACAGGGCGGGTGAAATCATCCTTGAAAGTGGGATTTTAGCACTTGCAAGCTGCCCTTGAAGCTGGTCTTGCGCATTACTTTCCCATGCGTCCATGAACGGTGAAAGGTAGTTTTCCAGTTCGGGATAACTGGTTAAAATAGTGAACGTATCGGCATATTTCTTGTTCAAAAATTCAATGGCGTGAGGGAATGTACAATACTTGCCACCCTGATAGATTTTCAAAAACCAAATGATAGAAGCTAGCAGGATAATCGGGCTTTCCACAAAGAAATCTCCCTGCTTGGTTATCCAACTGCGGTTCAAATTTAACATGATTGTATAACTGGCTTCGTATGCGTCCGATATATCTGTCATAAACGCCGGATTTATCGGGTTGCATCGGTGGCTTTTACGTGGGTCGTCAAAGTTAATCATGTAGAATTTCGGTTGTACCTTATACCCGTCTAAATGGTTGATTAAGTGATTGTAAGCTATCTCCGAAAGGTCAGGAAATTTATAGTCATAAATATAAACAGCAAAGCCTTTTTCGATTTGCTGTTTTATGTAATTATTGACTATCGCATACGATTTTCCCGAACCGGGTGTGCCTAATACCATGCTTGCCCTGAACGGGTTTACAACGTTTATCCACCCGTCATTCCATTTCTTTTTGTAGTAGAACCGGGTCGGCAGGTTAATGGAATACTCGTTTTCTATCAGGCGTGTTTCCTGTGCGAAACTTTCATTCTCGGTGTTAAACACATCATCCATCAGATTGTTTTTCAGCAAACGTGAAATCCATACTCCGGCTGCAAGTAGCGAAAGATACCCGGCTGTCATGGTAAAGATATACAAACCTGTATTTGCCGCCAGTGGTAACGGCAGAACCAACAGCCACCAGTTCAGGAAGAACAGGATAAAACCGATTGTCAGGAATACATAAATCCTGTTCCATGTGATTTTTTCCTCTTTCACTCCCTTTGTTCCCAAACAAGAAAGCGCAAGGAATACCACTGAAAAAAGTTTGGTATATAGGATGTTGGAGAACAGCCCGGCGGTACGCTGGAAGTTCAACAGGATTTTATCGACTACCCCGATATTGATACCCCATTCCCGGAACGACTGGTAACAAAACCAATAAATGTTTATCACTACAAATAAAATACTGATTGCCCGCATAAAGTCCATGACCTTTGCAAGTCCTCTTAAATCATCTTCATTCTGCATAATTGAAATTTTTATAGTTATTAAATACGTCTTTGTTTCTTCTTCTTTTTCTTCTTGGGTGGTGGAACTTGGCTGTTGTCGGGTGGCGTATCGTCCCCACCGGATAACAGACTGAACAGTCCCGCAATGGCTTTTCCTGTATTTTCAAGGTGTCCGGTCGGGTTATATTCCGGCTTGTGTTCCTGCGTTTCCTGTTTACTGTTTCCCGTCAAAGTACGGGAGCCGGAAAACAGGTCGTTGAACACATTGGCGGAAAAGTCCTTTCCCAACCGTGAACCGTTCAGGACGGTACGGTTTTCATGGTCGATGAATGTTACACCGTATATCCTACCTGTATCGTTCTGCCGGAAAAGTACATCTATGCCTTTCTTTTTCAGTTCTTGTTCCAGTTCCTTACGGTTATGGGCGGATTTCATTACTGCGCCTACCGTCCGGCGGGTACGCTCTTTCAGGTTCTTGTCCTGAATGTCCTTTGCGGATTTCTTGATGTGTCGCTGGATGGCTTCGTAACCAACCGACTTACCCAAAGAGGAAGATTTGAACGGGTTGCCTTGTTTTTCCCCTTTGTCATTGGTTGCCGAATAGACAATGCCGTTATAGGGTTTACCGTTCACTTCCCCTTTCACTTCTTCCGCCTGTACATTATATATAGATAGCAACGCTTTGTATTCCGTGAAACTTTGGAAACGGTAGCTGCTGGCAAGGGCTTTCACCGTATTGGATAACTGGTGCTTTACGTCCCCTGCCCGGTAGTCCACCTTTTTAAGTTCGGGGCGGTCGGTTGCCTGTTTCTTCTCCGCCGGATGCAGCCCGTACTTCTGTTCCAGTTCACGGGTGATTTGTTTGCTGCGGATATGCTCGAACTTGTCGTTTATCTTTTTGCCCGTTTCATCTACCCGGATGGAAACGATATGTATATGATGCCTTGCAATATCTTCGTGCTTGTAAACCATATACGGCTGGTTGCCGTACCCCAACTTATCCATATACTCTTTGGCAATATCCGCAAGCTGGCTATCGGAAAGTACATCGTCCGGGTGCGGGTTCAGGGAGATATGGATAATCGGCTTTTCCGTTTTCAGGTCTGCGGGCAGGTGCATATCGAAACATTCCATACAACGCCGGATGCTGAAATTTCCGTCCTCACTTTCAAACATACGGTTACTTAAAAGTACCTTTCCCTGTTCTTCGTCCACCTTGTTTTGGTTGTAGGAAAGCGCACCGAACAGGGAACTACCCACACTTATTTTTGCAACCATCTTGTTTCAAACTCACGGGTCAGTTCAATAATTTGGCGGTTCAGGTCGGCAAGTTCTATCGTTGCCTTTTCCAGTTTATAGAGAAATGCGAGTGCTTTCTTCTCTGAAAAATTGGTATTTAGAGCCTTTACCACCTGATTATAATTCACGGCAATACCCCTATACTGGGAATATAAAGCGGTCAGCCGGGTATAATATTCGACCGCCGCCTTGTCTATTTTAATCACTTTGAACGGTTCGCCAAAGATACGGGCGGTGATAAAATGCGCTTTCGTGCGCATACCCGACTGGTCGAATAATGCCAAAAAGCGGGCATGGTCTATCGCATTGAAGCTGATAGAGTACCGGAACACTGCCGGGTCTGCTTTGGGCTTGCGTCCTGCGCCACCCGGACGGGGCGCATTTTCATTTTTCTGTTTCATGCTACATTTTTTTAAAAGGGTTACGACTTCGGAGTGACCCTATCCCGGCTTCGTCCGGGCAAGGCGTTCAAAGCTGCTGAAAGAATTTCAAGCAGCTCTGGACACACCTTGCTATTTGCCAGTGCAAATAAAAATCCGCCTACGGACGGATTGGAGTTAGCGGATATTGGAACGCTCCCGGCGGCGGGGGCTTGGTTAGCCTGACCGATACCTTTCGGTTGCAAAGTAACGGGTATTAAAAATGCTGTGAAATAGCGGGTTATAGGACAAATGAGGACAAACGGGGACATTTGAGGACACCTTTCAAAAGGGGTTGTTTTTCTACGTTTATTTGTCCCGGATTTCAGAAAGAAAGCAATATGGATAGATGGATATATGTAACGGAAAGCGGACGGAAAGAAAGCGGTTTTGAAAACTTGAAAACAAGATTTCAAGATTGCAATCTTTCAAGAAAGCAGGAAAGCAAACCGGATGGAATGATTGAAAGGAAACAGGCTTGCAATCGGGAAAGCAAACGGTCTGCAAAGAAAACAAGCTGTCTTTGTGGAATGAATGAAAACAAAAAAGCAAGGAAGAAAACAACCTGCCTTTGTAGAAAGATAGCAAGAAACAAGGAAAGAGAAAAAGAAGTCATTCCGGCTTTTGAGCTTTCAACATGGCACGAAAGAAAACCATCCGTCAATCTGTACGGATGGAATGAAATAAAGATGTATCACAAAAAAGAATTATTACAATGAAGAAAGAAACCTTGTATGTGGCTTTCTCCACCCAAAAGGGCGGGGTCGGCAAAACAACGTTCACCGTCTTGGTGGCAAGTTACCTATTTTACCTGAAAGGGTATAACGTGGCGGTCGTGGATTGCGACTACCCGCAGCACAGTATCAGTGCCATGCGCAAACGGGATGCCGAACAGGTGAACGGTGATGAGTATTATAAACAGCTTGCTTTCAACCAGTTCAAAGCACTGGGGAAGAAAGCCTACCCGGTGCTTTGCAGTTCACCGGACGAAGCGATTAAAACGGCGGATGAATATCTTGCGTCTGCCGGGATGGATTATGATGTGGTCTTTTTCGACCTGCCCGGAACGGTGAACAGTGAGGGTGTTATAAACTCCCTTTCAGGGGTGGACTACATTTTTACTCCCATTGCCGCCGACCGGGTGGTATTGGAAAGCAGCCTTTCCTTTGCGGTGGCTATCGACAAACTGCTGGTAAGGAATGAAGCGTGCCGACTGAAAGGGCTGCACCTGTTTTGGAACATGGTAGATGGGCGGGAAAAAACAGACCTGTACACCCTGTATGAACAGACCATCGGGGAACTGGAATTACCCCTTATGAAAGTATTTATCCCGGACACCAAAAGGTTTAAAAAGGAACTGGACGCACAGCGTAAAACCGTGTTCCGTTCTACGCTGTTCCCGGCGGACAAACGGCTGGTAAAGGGCAGCAACATGGAAGAACTGATAACCGAAATCGCATACCTTATAAAACTGTAACGATATGGCAAAGCAAAGCGGCGGGAAACCGCAAATAGACGAGGATTTTATGAAAGAGATTATTTCACAGGGCTTGCCCGTGAAAAAACAGGAAACGCCATCGGTGGCGGTGGAAACGGAAATAGAAACACCGGATAAACCGGACGATAAAACGGGTACGGTGGAAACGGCAGATAAACCGGAAATCAAGGCAGAACCAAAGGAAGAAAAGGCGGTGAAAGAACCTGCCCGCCGGAAAAAGAACACTCCGGGCGACTACCGGGAAACCTATTTCATGCGGGTGGACTTGACCGACCGCCAACCGTTATATGTCAGCCGTACCACACACGAAAAGCTAATGAAGATAGTAACCGTTATCGGCGGACGCAAGGCAACCGTGAGCAGCTATGTAGAAAATATCCTGCTCCGCCATTTCGACCAGTTTCAGGACGAGATAAACGAACTGTACGAAAGCAAATTTGAAAAGCCGTTCTGACATGTTGAAGTGGTTTATTATCGGAACGCTCCTGTATTACGCCGTTCTCTTATGGCGATACAGGGATAGCTTGGGAACATGGTTCACGGGTGGGAAAAGAGAGCCGGAACAACCGGAAAGCAAACCGACCGTGAAAGCCGGAAACGGTAATTGTCTTGTAGGTGCAAGCCGTTACCGGATGGGACAAATGAGGACAAACGGGGACATCTTAGGACACCTTTCAAAAGGGGTTGATAATGCTTCTATATTTGTCCCGCAAAGCGAGGGAACGGTAACTGAAACACCTGCTGCGCAAGCGATTGAAACCGAATTTGAAATGGAATTTGAAACGGAAAATACGGAAGAAACGGACGTTTCGGCGGATGAAATCGAAGCGGAAGAAATCGCCTGTTACATGGGTGAGGGTGAACCGGAAATGGCGCAAGGTATCACACTGGGGGAACTGGCGCAAATGGTTCAGGTCATTCAGATAAAACAAGCATCCGACACAGAAGAACGGCAAGCGGTTCAAACCATCTGCCGGACGGAAACAAACCTGTTTCATTCGCTGGTGGAGCAGATAAACGGGGGCAGGTCACGGGTAGCGGAACTTTTACAAAAGCATGAGATACCCGTGCCCGCCACCGTCCCGGTTGCCGGAAGTAATGAAATGGCAGACTTTGACATGAACGATTTTCTTTAATGGTAAACTTTAAATAATAAGATGATGAAACAAAGAGATTACGGTTAAGACAAACCTTTCTGAACACTGGGGAACACTCCCCACAACCACAAAAATTCAATTATTAATCACTCCGCCGGGCGGACTATCCAACCGCCCGGCAATTTAAAAATCAATGTATTTATAATGAAAAAGAAAGTTCTCTTTTCGGCAGTCGCTCTATTGGCTGCATCCGCTACGTTTGCACAAGGTAACGGCATGGCGGGTATTACAGAAGCTACCAACATGGTAACGTCCTATTTCGACCCGGCGACAAAATTAATTTACGCCATCGGTGCGGTGGTGGGCTTGATTGGTGGCGTGAAAGTATATGGCAAATTTTCTTCGGGTGACCCTGACACCAGTAAAACGGCGGCTTCGTGGTTTGGTGCTTGTATCTTTTTGATTGTCGCTGCCACTATCCTACGTTCATTCTTCCTCTAAAGAAATGGACTATGGCAGACTATCCGATTAACAGGGGGATAGGCAAGCCAGTTGAGTTTAAAGGGTTGAAAAGTCAGTATCTTTTCATTTTTGCGGGCGGGCTGTTAGCCCTGTTCGTGCTTTTCATCATCATGTACATGGTAGGCATTAACCAGTGGGTGTGCATCATCTTCGGCGTTACTTCGGCAACGCTGCTTGTATGGCTCACATTCCGGTTAAACGAAAAGTACGGGACACACGGGTTAATGAAATTGTCCGCACGCAAAAGCCACCCTTTCCATATCATCAACCGAAAAGCCATATCCCGATTATTCCATTTAAAACAAGCATCGAAATGAGAAATATATTAAAAGCTACCACGCTGGAAAACAAGTTTCCACTGTTCACGGTGGAAAACGGGTGCATCGTTTCCAAAGACGCCGACATAACGGTGGCGTTCCGGGTGGAACTGCCGGAACTGTTCACCGTCACGGCAGCCGAATACGAAGCGATACATTCCGCTTGGAACAAGGCGGTAAAGGTGCTGCCCGATTATAGCATCGTTCATAAACAGGACTGGTTCATCAAAGAAAACTATGCGCCTGACATCCAAAAGGATGATTTGAGTTTCCTTTCCCGTTCCTTTGAACGGCATTTTAATGAAAGACCGTTCTTAAACCATACCTGCTATTTGTTTCTGACGAAAACGACAAAGGAACGTAGCCGGATGCAGAGTAATTTTTCTACTCTTTGCCGGGGCTTCCTTGTCCCCAAAGAGATAAAGGACAAGGAAACGGTTACAAAGTTCCTCGAAGCGGTGGGGCAGTTTGAAAGCATTATGAATGATAGCGGTTTCATTACCCTTACCCGCCTGACTTCGGACGAAATCACCGGGACAAAGGAAACGGCGGGTATCGTGGAAAAATACTTTTCACTCTCACAAACAGACACTACCACATTGAAAGATATTCAACTGAACGCCGAAGATATGCGGATAGGTGACGATATTCTTTGTTTGCATACTCTTTCGGATGCGGAAGATATGCCGGGCAAGGTGGGAACTGATACCCGCTATGAAAAGCTATCCACCGACCGGAGCGATTGCAGGCTTTCGTTTGCTTCCCCGGTTGGGGTGTTGCTCTCCTGTAACCATATCTATAACCAGTACATCTTCATTGACGACCATACGGAGAACCTGAAACAGTTTGAAAAGATGGCTCGCAATATGCACTCCCTTTCCAAATACAGCCGTGCCAATCAGATTAACAAGTCTTGGATAGAGGAATATTTGAACGAAGCACATTCACAGGGGCTTATCTCCGTGCGATGCCATTGTAATATCATGGCATGGAGTGACGACCGGGACGAACTCAAACACATTAAAAATGATGTGGGGTCACAGCTCGCACTTATGGAGTGCAAGCCACGTCATAACACCACCGACACACCGACCTTGTTTTGGGCGGGCATACCCGGCAATCAGGCGGACTTTCCGGCGGAAGAAAGTTTCTACACCTTTATAGAACAGGCTCTTTGTATGTTCACCGAAGAAACGAACTACAAAAGTTCGCTTTCTCCCTTTGGTATCAAGATGGTGGATAGGGTCACAGGAAAGCCGTTGCACATTGATATTTCAGACCTGCCAATGAAAAAAGGTATCATTACCAATCGCAACAAGTTCATACTTGGGCCGAGTGGTAGCGGCAAGTCATTTTTTACCAATCACATGGTGCGCCAGTATTACGAACAAAATGCGCACGTCCTGTTGGTTGATACCGGAAATAGTTACTTAGGTCTATGTGAAATGATTAACCGGAAAACGCACGGGGAAGATGGGATATATTTTACCTATACCACTGAAAACCCGATAGCGTTTAATCCTTTCTATGTTGAAGATGGGGTATTCGATATTGAAAAGAAAGAGAGTATCAAAACGCTTATCCTGACCCTGTGGAAAAGGGACGATGAAGCCCCCACACGGGCGGAAGAAGTGGCTTTGTCAAACGCCGTAAGTTCCTATATCGAACTGATTACTAAGGACAGTTCGGTTACTCCCTGCTTCAATACATTCTACGAGTATGTGAAAACCGATTACCGGGAACACCTGCAAGAAAAAAACGTCCGGGAAAAGGATTTCGATATAGACAACTTCCTGAATGTATTAGAACCTTACTACAAAGGGGGCGAATATGATTACCTGCTGAACTCCGACAAGGAGCTTGATTTGCTGCATAAACGCTTCATTGTCTTTGAGTTGGATAATATCAAAGACCACAAAATCCTGTTCCCGATTACAACCATTATTATCATGGAAGTATTTATTTCCAAAATGCGTAAACTAAAGGGTATCAGGAAATTAATATTGATAGAAGAAGCGTGGAAAGCGATTGCATCGGCGAATATGGCGGATTACATAAAATATTTATACAAAACCATTAGGAAGTATTTCGGCGAAGCGATTGTAGTTACCCAAGAGGTCGAAGATATTATTTCCTCGCCCATTGTAAAAGAGAGTATTATAAACAATTCTGATTGTAAGATACTGCTCGACCAAAGGAAATACCTTAATAAATTCGATAGCATACAGAACCTTTTGGGACTGACCGATAAGGAACGTTCACAGGTGCTTTCCATCAACCTTGCCAATCATCCGAACCGGAAATACAAGGAAGTTTGGATAGGCTTAGGCGGTACACAATCAGCCGTATATGCTACCGAAGTGAGTTTGGAAGAATATTTTACATACACCACCGAAGAAACGGAAAAGATGGAACTATTCGCCTTGTCCGAAAAGTTGGGCGGTAATCTCGAACTTGCTATCAAACGGCTTGCCGAAAGCAAGCGCAATCCCGAAAAATAATCAATTAACAATTTAAAAATCATTCAGTATGAAACATTTAAAATTCTTGTTTCCGGTGCTGTTATGCACCTTGTTACTGGGGCTTTCTTCCTGTAAGGAAACAAATACCGACCATCTTAGGGCGATGTGTGGTGACTGGGAAAGCGTGAAAAACCGTCCGGCGTTTACTCTCTTTGAGGAAAACGGGCATTATAGGGTAACGACCCGCAAAATGACCTACCGGGGGACTATCCAAACGGAAACCTATCAGATTTCAGAACAGGACGGAAACCTGTTCATCGAAACGGGGTTGTCCGTCCTGCTGACCTATGATAAGGAGAACGACCGGATTCTGCTTTCACCCGGCGGAGAATACAAACGGAGTAAACAACCAATAAAGAAATAAGCGTATGAGAACAAAGATTATAATGCTGCTTGTAATAGGCAGTTTGTTTGCTGTTCGGGCAAACGCACAGTGGGTGGTGAGTGACCCCGGCAACTTGGCGCAAGGGATTATCAATGCGTCAAAGAATATCGTGCAGACATCATCCACAGCCCAAACAATGATAAAGAGCTTTCAGGAAACAGTAAAGATTTACCAACAAGGTAAGGAATACTATGACAGGCTTAAATCAGTGCATAACCTTGTCAAAGATGCCCGAAAGGTGCAAAAGTCTATCCTGCTTATCGGGGAGATTTCAGATATATACGTGAACAGTTTTCAGAAGATGCTTTCGGATGAAAACTATACGCCGGACGAACTTTCAGCCATCGCCTACGGCTACACCCAACTGTTGCAGGAAAGTTCCGATGTACTGGAAGAAATGAAAAGCGTGGTGAACATCAACGGGCTTTCCATGTCGGATAAAGAACGGATGGACGTTATCGACCGGACGTATAACTCCATCAGGAACTACCGGGATTTGGTGAGTTACTATACCCGCAAGAATATTTCTGTTTCCTACCTGCGGGCGAAAAAGAAAAAGGACACCGACCGGGTAATGGCTTTGTATGGTTCGGCGGATGAACGTTACTGGTAACTTCTAAAAATAAGTAGTATGTTATTAGCAATCGAATTTGATAACCTGCATCAGATACTCCGTAGTCTATACACGGATATGATGCCGCTATGCGGGAACATGGCGGGGGTAGCCAAAGGAATAGCGGGACTGGGGGCTTTGTTTTATGTGGCTGCCAAAGTATGGCAGTCGCTCGCCAGTGCCGAACCGATAGACGTTTACCCTTTGCTCCGTCCTTTTGTGATTGGTTTCTGTATTATGTTCTTTCCCACATTCGTACTGGGTACGATTAACAGCGTGATGTCGCCAGTAGTCAAGGGGTGTAACAATATGCTCGAAACGCAAACTTTCGATATGAACGCCTACCGGGAACAAAAGGACAAACTGGAATATGAAGCGATGGTGCGTAATCCGGAAACGGCTTACCTTGTTTCGGATGAAGCATTTGATAAACAGATTGACGAATTGGGATGGTCTGCCAAAGATATTGCCACAATGGGCGGTATGTACATGGATAGGGCAGCCCACAATATCAAGCAATCCGTCCGGGACTGGTTCAGGGAACTTTTGGAACTGCTCTTTCAATCGGCAGCCCTTGTGATAGACACTATCCGAACCTTTTTCTTGATTGTCCTTGCCATACTGGGTCCGATAGCCTTTGCCATCAGTGTATATGATGGCTTTCAGGCGACACTGACCCAATGGATAACAAGGTATATTTCTGTTTACCTGTGGCTACCCGTTTCAGACCTGTTCAGTTCCATTCTTGCCCGAATACAGGTGCTTATGCTCCAAAAGGATATTCAGGAGCTATCAGACCCCAATTTCGTACCCGATAGCAGCAATTCAGTGTACATAATTTTTATGATAATCGGTATCATCGGTTACTTCACAATTCCCACCGTATCGAACTGGATTATTCAGGCGGGCGGAATGGGTAACATGAGCCGGAATATAAACAGTGCAGCTAACAAAACAGGTAGCGGAGTTGGTGCGGTAGCCGGAGCAGCCACCGGGAACGCTGGCGGCAGGGTCGGCGGTAAACTAATCAAAGGTAACCAATAATTAAAAATCAAGATGGAATTTAAAAGTTTAAAGAATATTGAAACCAGTTTCAAACAGATACGGCTTTTCGGTATCGTGTTTGTCGTTATGTGTACCCTGATAACAGGGTATGCCGTTTGGAACTCCTATGCGTTTGCCGAAGCGCAACGGCAAAAGATTTATGTACTGGACGGTGGTAAATCGTTGATGCTTGCGTTATCGCAAGACTTGACACAAAACCGTCCGGTCGAAGCAAGGGAACACGTGAAGCGTTTCCACGAACTCTTTTTCACGCTCTCACCCGATAAGAACGCTATCGAAAGCAATATCAAACGGTCGCTGTTCCTCGCCGATAAGAGCGCATTTAACTATTACCGTGACCTCTCGGAAAAAGGGTATTACAACCGTATCATTTCAGGGAATATCAGCCAGACCATACAGATAGACAGTGTTTCTTGCAATTTCGATGTGTACCCGTATGCGGTGGCTACCTATGCCCGCCAAATGATTATCCGTGAAAGTAGTGTAACTGAAAGAAGCCTTGTCACCCGTTGCCGGTTGCTGAACGCCGTTAGAAGTGATAATAACCCGCACGGCTTTATCATGGAAAGTTTCGAGATAACGGAAAACAAGGACTTGAACACCATAAAGCGGTAAGCCATGATACGGAAAATTCTCTCTCCGGTGAATCAGGCAATTACCCATGTGCAGGACTGGGCGGATGAAAAACTCCGCCGCCTGTGCGGGCGCATGACACCGGAAATAAGGCTGGTGGTAATCCTGCTTATGCTCCTGTTCTTCGGCGGGCTATCCATCTACTTTACGGTATCATCCATTTACCGGATAGGAAAAGAGGATGGCGAAACCATACGGATAGAACACATCAGGTAGTTGCAGTTACAAAGTAAAGACAGTACGAACATTTTTAATCAGTCAGACAATGGAAGAAAAAGAAGTGAAGAATGAAGTTCCCGCACCGGAAACGGACAGGAAGAAAGAACCTGAAAAACAGGTAAAGGAAAAAAAAGAACTGACCCCGCAGCAGATACAGCAGCGAAAGAAATTACTGGTTTACCCGCTTATGGGACTGGTTTTCTTAGGGTCTATGTACCTGATTTTTGCACCGTCCGATAAGGACGAAGCAAAGGTGGAAAACGTGGGCGGATTTAACGCCGATATTCCGCAACCCAAAGGGGACGGGATAATTAGCGATAAAAAGACAGCCTACGAACAGGAGCAAATAGAGAACAAACAGGCGGACAAAATGCGCTCCTTACAGGATTTTGCCTTTTCGCTGGGAGAGGAAAACGGGAACGGGGAAGATTTGACCCTGATAGATGATGCTCCGGCGGAAAAACCGAAAACCAATGTAATAGATTTCGGGGCGGGTGCGCCGAACAATAGCCGTTCCTCTATCCAATCTTCGGCGGCTGCTTACCGGGACATGAACCGTCAGTTAGGCAGTTTCTACGAAACGCCGAAAGAGGACAAGGAAAAAGAGGAACTGAAACGTCAGGTGGAAGAACTCACTCCCCGGCTCGATGCGAAAGAAGGCGGTGCGGGCAACATGGATGAACAGGTGGCTCTTATGGAAAAGTCCTACGAACTGGCGGCAAAGTATATGAACGGCGGACAGCAGGAACAAGTAGCGCAAGCGATACCTACCGCAACCGTTCAGGGCAAAGGAAATGCCACACCTGTAAAATCGGTATCGGACAGGACGGTTTCAGGATTGCAGCAGCCCATGAGCAACGCCGAATTTGTCGCCGAATACAGCAAGCCACGCAATTACGGGTTTAATACGGCGGTCGGCAGTGGTTATTCGATGGGAAAGAACACTATCCGGGCGTGTGTGCATAACGACCAAACACTTATGGACGGGCAGACCGTCAAGCTCCGGCTGTTAGAACCGTTACAGGCGGGGAACGTGATTGTCCCGAAAAACAGCCTTGTTTCAGGAAGTGCCAAAGTGCAGGGGGAACGGCTCGACATACTGGTGTCCTCGCTCGAATATGCGGGTAATATCATTCCGGTGGAACTTGCCGTTTACGACAGTGACGGGCAAAAGGGGCTTTCCGTTCCCTCGTCACTGGAACAGGAAGCAGCAAAAGAAGCGATGGCGAATATCGGTGCGGGACTGGGAACGAGCATTTCCTTTGCGCAAAGTGCCGGGCAGCAGGTCGCAATGGATATTACAAGGGGCTTGATGCAAGGCGGGTCACAATACCTTGCCAAGAAGTTCAGAACGGTAAAAGTACACCTGAAAGCGAACTATCAGGTGATGCTTTACGCCAAACAACAGTAATTTATTTATCAACCATAAAAATTTCAATCCAAAATGAAAAAGTTAATTATCATGTTTGCCCTACTCTTGGGCGTGGTTTCAATGAAAGCACAAAGTAATGATTTGTATCAAGGCATTACAAAGAAGCTCCCTTACCGCCAAATGGTGACACCTTACGGTGTACAGGTGACGTTCTCCAAAACAGTACATATCATTTTCCCGTCTGCCGTTAAATACGTGGACTTAGGCAGTAACTACATTATTGCCGGAAAAGCGGACGGGGCGGAAAATGTTGTCAGGGTCAAGGCTACGACAGAGGGCTTTCCCGGTGAAACCAATTTTTCCGTTATCTGTGAGGATGGTAGCTTTTACAGTTTTAATGCAAAGTACGCACATGAACCGGAAATGCTGAACATCGAAATGAAAGACTTCTTGGAGAATGAGGACACAACGGATTTCAGCCATACCCGGATGAATATCTATTTCCGTGAACTGGGTAACGAAAGCCCGCTTTTGGTAAAGCTGATTATGCAGTCCATCTACAAGAACAATGACCGGGAAATAAAGCATTTGGGATGCAAACGGTTCGGGGTGCAGTTCTTGGTAAAGGGCATTTATTCGCATAACGGGCTGTTCTACTTCCACACACAAACAAGGAACAGTTCAAACGTACCGTTTGATACCGACTTTATCCGTTTCAAGATTGTGGATAAGAAAGTAGCCAAAAGAACGGCGATTCAGGAAACCGTTATCGACCCGGTGCGGAGCTATAACGAGATACTGGTTATCGGCGGCAAAAGTACCGTCCGCACCGTGTACACCGTTCCGCAGTTCACTATCCCGGATGATAAGGTCTTGGTTATCGAACTGGTGGAAAAGAACGGGGGGCAGACACCAAACTATCCGGGTGGAAAATTCGGATGTCGTGGCAGCCAAAGTGATTAACGAACTTAAAATCAAATGAACATGAAAAGGATATGCTGTATTATATCCCTTTTTGTGCTGTGCCTGACTTTCAACCAGGCACACGCACAAAGATGTCTGCCGGGAATGAAAGGCTTGCAGGTTACGGGCGGCATGGCGGACGGTGTTCACTGGAACAGTAAAAGTGATTTCGCTTATTACTTCGGGGCTGCCATGAGTACCTATACCAAAAACGGGAACAGGTGGGTTGTCGGCGGGGAATATCTCGAAAAGCATTACCCCTATAAGGATTTGCAGATACCCGTAAGCCAGTTTACAGGTGAGGGCGGTTACTATCTGAATTTCCTTTCAGACAGAAAGAAAACCTTTTTCCTTTCGCTGGGCTTGTCTGCCCTTGCCGGGTACGAAACAAGCAACTGGGGCGACAAATTGCTGCCCGATGGCTCGACCCTGACCGATAAGGACGGTTTTGTCTATGGCGGTGCGCTGACGCTGGAACTGGAAAGTTACATTACCGACCGGGTGGTGTTCCTGATTAACGCACGGGAAAGATGCCTGTTCGGTTCTTCAGTCGGAAAGTTCCATACACAGTTTGGTATCGGTCTAAAGATAATAATGTGATAAACTAACCTATTATATATAATGTATATGAGAAATGTAATTTATAAGATGCTAACAGGGTGCTACATGGTGGTTGCCTTGTTATTGGTGGGTGCGTGTAGTGACAACGTGGATATACAGCAGTCTTACCCGTTCAGTATCGAAACGATGCCTGTTCCGAAGAAATTAAAGGTAGGTGAAACGGCAGAAATACGCTGCCAGCTTCACCGGGACGGACGGTATGAGGAAACAAAATATTTCATCCGCTATTTCCAGCCGGACGGGGCGGGAACGCTGAAAATGTCCGATGGGACGGTTTTACTGCCGAATGACCAGTACCCGCTTCCAAGTGAAACATTCCGGCTTTACTATACTTCCGCATCGACCGACCAGCAAACGGTAGATGTATATTTTCAGGATAGCTTCGGGACGTTACAGCAATTAACATTTTCATTTAACAATGACAATAACAAGGAAGAAGAAAACAAATAAAGTAAAAAGGACATGGTTAAAATAGAATTGGATATAAACGGTATTTCATTTTTTGTAAATACCACATGGAAAACAGATGCAGTTCCGGTAGTCGGTGATATTGTGATAGTGGATAAAGAAAGCATTTCCCAATTTGACCGGGTGGAATTAAGGAAAACACCGTCTAATCAGGCTTTCAGGTGGGCGGATGAAGAAGATAATGCACCCGTACTGGAACATTTCGATTTTGATACGGAAATGGTTGTCAAAAAGCGGACGTGGAAATTTGATGCCGAAGATGAAGAAATGGTATGTGTTCTGAAAGTAACCTTTCTGCACCATGAGGAATAATATCAGGTTTCAGATATACTATCCTTATGATATGTAATTTCTTTATGGCTTTGGCTGCCTTTTACCTGTTGGTAGGTGGCTGGTGCTGGCATGAAATGAAATACGCACCGACCGATAAGGAACTATGGGGCGAAGAATTGGAATGATACGTTATGCGTAATGTTATGATAGATAATCCGGCGGGTATTTCCCGGCGGGTTATCTTTTTATAGGGAATGGAAACAGGTTTCTTTGCTATCTTTCTTTTTCCGCTTCGGCTCACTGAAAGAAAGTAGCGGCGGCATTTGCCGCCGTTCTTCATTAACCGATTATAATGTCCTTTATGGGTGTGTTATGTTCCAACCACTCTTTCACACACTCCATATTATATTCACTCGTTATAACAGCCTTATCTACGTCTATGGGCGTGAAACGGGTGCTTTCGTAGCTATCTATCCAGCCTTTCAGGGAACAGACACCCCATGTTTTCACATCTTCAAAAATACCGTCCAGTGTGCCGATAGGGTCGCCGAAAGTAACTATCATTGCATCGAATGTCGTTTCGTCGGGCAACAGTTCCAAATATTTCAAAGACCCGAAACCGTCCGTCTTACGTCCGAAAGACCAGTCATAGGAATAAAGTTCATCCCCCCACTGGTGCGGCGTGTCGAAACGTACTTTCACCTGCACGGAATGTTCGTTTTCTTCTACGGCTTCAATAATACCCGTTACCAGTAAGCCCGTAAATATGCACTTGCAACGTCTGCCGATAATCCTTTTATTTACTTCTGTCGTTTTCATAAATGTAACTTTTAAATTGTTATTGTACCTTTTCTTTTTTCGCCATCCATTCATCCCGCCGTTTGCGGCACTCGTCAAGTGTTTTGGCAAGGGTGCTGAACAGTTCGCCGTCTGTATGGCGGTAATCATATTGATAATAGATTTGTCCCCTAAATGCGCCTAAACAGCATTTTACATATTTTTCCTCTCCCGGTGTTTGGGTAATGCTTACCCCGTTTTTGTTTAAAGTTTCCATATTGCTATAATTTAAAATGAGTTATCAGATAATCAGAAGTGAGAGCAGCACAATGAAAATAAATGCCATAAAAAACAGGTAAACGGCAGAGATAAGCAGCCGGAGAACAAAACGGATAATAAAAAAGCCTATGATTAGGGCTATCCACATTCCGGCGGTGCTGGTGGCTGCCTGATAGATGATAAAAGCAAGTATAAACCATCGTAAAAAAGTCGTTATCTTATTATATACTTTCATTGTCTTGGTGTGTTGTGGGTGGATTGCTCCACCCGGTTAATAATCAGGCGCAACGGAAAACAAAGCCGTTATCCATCCAGTAATCAGTTATAAACAGGTCACGGGCAAAAGCCGAATAATCAAAGTAGGTCTTTGCGAACTCCGGCAGGTCGTAACATTCCTCTACGATTTCATAGGCGTAATCTTCCTCGTCTTTATACTCTCCCTGATATTCGTCCTCAAAAGAAGAAATAAGGTCGTCCGCATCTTCTTCGCTTATATCGCTGTTGTGGTGGTCGCACCATACAAAAAACGCTTCCTGCTCGGTTTCGCTTAGTTTCTCGATGGCATCCCGAAACTCAAAGAACTTATCAGAAAGCCAACTTTCGGAAATCAGGGCTTCCGGGATATTCTCGTAATCCTGAAACATCAATTCCGGGTCTTGGTCGTCCTTGTGCAGTTCCCGGCACGCTTCCATAAATTCGTCCTTGTCCGAATAATCGGAAAGGTCTAACCACTTGCCGAAAAGTGAACCACTGTTATACTTGTTGTAAGTACCTACATAAACTCTTGCTTCTGATAAAGTTACTGTTTCCATGACTTTTGAATTTTAATTGTTTGCATCGCTTGTCGCCCACCACATAAATTTTTCCTTTAACTGAATGGGAACATTGTCTTTTCAAAGGTTCGGGACTGGTACAGGGCAAATTATTATTTATGAAATACTACCCGCAGGTGTGGAGATTTCTAAAAAATAATTTGAACAGTAACAGGCACGGATATACCTTTGACAATGTTCCAATCAGTTTTAGGGAAAATTTTTCTCTTGTTTAAGAGGATAGAAGTAAAAGCCATCAGGCTTTTTGTATTGGGTAATGAGAGAGTAAAAAAAGGGCTTATAAAAGCCCCTCGTCTGTAAAACTGTAATAGCTTTCTTCTGTCAGGATGATATGGTCTAACAGGTGTAAATCCAAGACCTTGCAGGCTTCTTTTATTTTTGAGGTGATTTGCTTGTCCGGTTCGCTCGGACGTAGATTGCCCGATGGGTGGTTATGTGAGAGGATTATGCCCGAAGCATGGACTTTTAAGGCTGTTTGCAGGATGATTTTCACGTCCATTACAGTTTCAGCCATGCCGCCTTTAGAGATAAGGGAAACGCCTAAAGCCTTATTAGCCCGATTGAGGAACATTACATAACTTTCTTCGTGGTGTTCCATACATTCGGAATAGAAAGGTTTTAAGTAAGAATAAGAAGTTTGAGAAGAAAGTATTTTCATTCTTTCGGATGCTTTTACATTGTCTTTATAAGAGATAGTGATTTCCGGCATGGTAAATTCTGTTGTTTTCATAACGCTTGAATTTTAAATTAAACAATAAGAAATTTTGCCGGACACCCACAGTTTGGCGGGGACTTCAACCTAATCTTTTCAAAAAATACGACCCGTAGGTGTGGAGATTTTTTAGAAAACCGGAACGGCTCGGATTAGGTATTTGTCCCTGCCGGGCTGTAACTTTGCTAAAATTTGTGATTGAGATACATTACTTTAGGGAACTGAAAAAGGGGTATCACTGATGACACCCCTTAGACAACCGAATACCTTAAACCGTTATTCATCATAGGTTCTATATCCTATCGGTTTGCGTGGCTTTGGGTCAGGTTTACTTAGTAATTGGGTAAGTGCTTGGTAAACCTCGCTGAATTGTGCATCCGTACTCTGTTCCAGTTCTTCGATGCGTTTAAGAAGTTCCTCGTAACCGATTGACATTTGACGCATGAGGACGAAAGCACGCATGATGGAGATATTCACGTCTATGGCAGTCTGACTGCGTAAGACACTACTAAGCATGGCGACACCCTGCTCCAAAAATGCAAGAGGCGGGGTCGGTGTGTGCCGGATATTTTCAGGGAACTTATCACAGTTTGTGATAAGTTCCTGCCATTCATCCTTTGTTAGCTGGAAAGCAAAGTCACTGGGAAAACGGGATAAGTTTCTTTTAACTGCCTGTTTCAAAGCTCTTGTTTCAACTTGATAAAGTTCTGCCAAATGGAAATCGAGCATGACCCGGCAACCTCTGACCTCAAAGATTTTGTTTTGGATGATTTGTAAGTCCATAATGTTATTATTTAATGGTGAGTAATTGAAAGCATAAAGGGACTTATCACAAATTGTGATAAGTTCCCCTATATACCTATTTCATAGATACTTCTTTGTAGATTTTTTCAATGCCGACAAATTTCTTGTCAAGTCCTTGCATATCGTTACTTATCTTGTTATTGGTAATGCGGGCGTATATCTGTGTGGTTTCTATATTGGTGTGTCCCAGCATCTTACTAACAGTTTCAACGGGTACACCTTTTGCAAGCGTAGTTGTCGTAGCAAAAGTATGCCTTGCAAGGTGAAATGTCAAGTTCTTTTTAATCCCGCAAACATCCGCAATTTCTTTCAAATACGCATTTAATTTCTGATTGCTGATTACAGGAAGTATCTTACCATCAGGCAAATTACCTTTATACTTCTTCAATATCATTTTGGGAATATCCAGCAAAGGAACATTTACGTCCGTATTAGTCTTTTGACGTTTGGTGATTATCCATAAATTACCGTCAAAGGATTTACGAATATTGTCTTGCGTAAGATTGGCAACATCTATGTAAGCCAAACCTGTGAAGCAGGAAAAGATAAACAAGTCTCTGACATTTTCCAACCGTTCAGAAACCATCTTCTTTTTAAGGATGATTTTTATTTCATCCTCTGACAAGTAACCCCTATCCACTTTTTCCAAACGTATTTTATAACTGGCGAATGGGTCGCCTATCAAAATGCCATTATTACGGGCAATCAGGATGATACGTTTGAAAAACTGCATGAACTTGGCGGTCGTGTTATAACCACATTTACAGGTAGTACGCAAATATAACTCGAAGTCTGTAATGAACATCGGTGTTATTTCATTTATCGCAAAATCCGATACATTATATTTGCTTTGGATGAACTCGGCAAGATGGCGGCGGGTCACTTCATATTTACGGTAGGTAGCAATCGTTTTAGATATGCCGACCAACTGCTTAACATCATCATTGTGCTTTTTGAAAAGGGTAAGGACGGTTTCGTGTTTCTCACTGTGTCCCAAAAATTCATTCTTCACCTTTTCGGCTGTTACATAATTGTCACGCCGTTGTTGTTCGTGGTAGATATTGTTCAGGGATGCTTTTATATCATCTAATAAAGCATTGATTTTACCTGCATCCTTACCTTTGGCTTTTCCTGCTGCGATATTCCAGCTATCAGGCAAAATGCTTTGTTTTGTGCTGAACTGGCAAAGTTTACCGTCAATGGTAATTCTTGCCATAATCATAACTTCACCGTTCTTTTTTTCAGAGCCTTTCTTTAAATAGAAAAGGACTTTAAATGTACTCTTCATAACCTCACATTTTTAAGTTGCAAAACTACTAATAACTTATTAAATGTGAGATAGATAGATGGTGGACAAATTCGGACTTCCTGTGGTCATTTCGGGACAAATCGTTACCGTTTTTGTCCGGTCGGGAATAGGTAACGATTTAGTAACGAAACTATGTCTTTTACAGTCCTTTTGTTGTCTTGGAAACAAGACTTATAGGCAATAAAAAAACCTACAAATCGCTGATTTGTAGGTTTTTGACCTCTTACTGTCCTATTTTGTCCAGTAGGTTCTGCGGAGAGACAGGGATTCGAACCCCGGGTACCTCGCAGTACAACGGTTTTCAAGACCGCCGCAATCGACCACTCTGCCACCTCTCCAAAACTCCTTTATCAGAAGTGCTTTCCGTTGAAAGCGGTGCAAAGGTACGAATCATTTTTAAATCTGCAAACAATCTGACATTTTTTTCGCGAAATAATCGTATTTTTGCAGCCTATAATAAGTATAAAGACATGATATATCCTCAAAATTTTGAGCAAAAGATAGGATTCGACCAAATAAGGCAGTTACTGAAAGACAAGTGTCTCAGCACTTTAGGCGAAGAACGGGTTTCAGACATGAGCTTTTCCGAGCAATTTGAAGAAGTGGAAGAGAAACTGAACCAGGTAACAGAATTTGTGCGCATCATTCAGGAAGAAGACGGATTTCCCGATCAATTCTTCTTCGATGTCCGCCCATCACTAAAACGGGTACGGATAGAAGGCATGTATTTGGACGAACAAGAACTATTTGACCTACGCCGTTCATTAGAGACTATTCGTGATATCGTACGTTTTCTACACCGGAATGAAGAAGAGGAGGAAAACGATGTACCCTACCCCAGCCTGAAGCGGTTGGCAGGAGACATTGCCGTATTCCCCCAACTGATTGGCAAGATAGACGGTATCCTTAATAAATATGGAAAAATAAAAGACAATGCGTCCAGCGAACTGGCCCGTATCCGTCGGGAACTGTCCAATACGATGGGAAGTATCTCCCGATCATTAAACAGTATCCTACGCAATGCACAGTCTGAAGGCTATGTAGACAAAGACGTAGCTCCGACCATGCGTGACGGTCGTCTCGTTATTCCTGTCGCTCCGGGATTAAAACGAAAGATCAAAGGTATCGTGCACGATGAATCGGCAAGTGGAAAGACCGTATTCATCGAACCGGCAGAGGTGGTAGAAGCCAACAACCGTATTCGTGAACTCGAAGGGGATGAACGACGGGAAATCATTCGTATCCTTACAGAGTTTTCAACTATACTGCGCCCGTCTATTCCGGATATTCTTCAGTCGTATGAGTTTCTGGCAGAAATTGACTTTATCCGTGCGAAAAGTTATTTTGCCATACAGACCAACAGTCTGAAACCGACAGTAGAAAAGAAACAGCTATTGGATTGGACAATGGCAGTGCATCCCTTACTGCAACTGTCTTTAGCCAAACATGGGAAAAAAGTAGTTCCGCTGGATATAGAACTAAACCAAAAGCAGCGTATCCTTATCATTTCCGGTCCGAATGCCGGAGGTAAGTCTGTCTGTCTAAAAACAGTCGGTTTGCTGCAATATATGTTGCAATGCGGTATGCTGATTCCTTTGCACGAACGCAGTCATGCAGGTATGTTCAGCAGTATCTTCATCGATATCGGTGACGAACAGTCCATCGAAGATGACCTGAGTACTTATTCTTCGCACCTGACCAACATGAAAATCATGATGAAAAGCTGCAATGAACGCAGCCTCATCCTGATCGACGAGTTCGGAGGAGGTACGGAACCACAGATCGGAGGAGCCATCGCCGAAGCTGTGCTGAAACGTTTCAATCAGAAAGGAACGTTCGGAGTAATAACGACTCACTATCAGAATCTGAAGCATTTTGCCGAAGATCATGAAGGAGTAGTCAACGGCGCCATGCTCTACGACCGCCATTTGATGCAGGCACTCTTTCAACTACAGATCGGAAATCCGGGCAGTTCATTTGCCGTAGAGATTGCCCGGAAAATCGGATTGCCGGAAGATGTAATTGCAGATGCTTCGGAAATTGTAGGAAGCGAGTACATCAATGCCGATAAATATCTTCAGGACATTGTACGCGACAAGCGCTACTGGGAAGGGAAACGACAAACGATCCGCCAACGGGAAAAACACATGGAAGACACCATCGCCCGTTATCAGACGGAAATGGAAGAGTTGCAAAAATCACGGAAGGAGATTATCAGACAGGCTAAAGAAGAAGCTGAACGAATGTTGCAGGAATCGAACGCCCGCATTGAAAATACCATCCGTACGATTAAAGAAGCTCAGGCCGAAAAAGAAAAGACCCGCCTGGTGCGCCAGGAGCTGAACGATTTCCGTACTTCTCTGGAAACAATGACTTCCAAAGAACAAGAGGAAAAGATTGCCCGCAAAATGGAGAAGCTGAAGGAGAAGCAGGAACGGAAGAAAAACAAGAAAAACGAACCGAAAACTGCCGCATCACAGACAGCCGCTACCCCTAAAGTAATGCCTATCACCGTTGGTGAGAACGTAAAGATCAAGGGACAGACAAGCATCGGGCAGGTCATGGAAATCAATGGTAAAAATGCAACCGTCGCTTTCGGAAGCATTAAAACTACGGTGAAACTGGACCGTCTGGAACGAAGCAACGCTGCCCCCAAGACGGAAGGAATAGCCAAAAGTACGTTTGTCAGCAGTCAGACACATGACCAGATGTACGAGAAGAAGCTTAATTTCAAGCAAGATATTGATGTACGGGGGATGCGTGGTGACGAGGCTCTGCAAGCCATCACTTATTTCGTGGACGATGCCATCCTTGTCGGCATGGACCGCGTTCGTATCCTTCACGGAACAGGAACCGGAATACTCCGTACACTCATCCGCCAATACCTGTCCACCGTACCGGGCGTCAGTCATTATGCAGACGAGCATGTCCAGTTCGGAGGTGCCGGAATTACGGTAGTCGATTTTGACTAATCTGTAAACAAAACGATCGAAGAACTTGTTCTCATTTAGAAAACCACTACCTTTGTGTTACAGTGGTTTTCTAAAACGAGAATAAAGCATGAAGAATAATCTGTTAAGCGAAAAGCTTATTTACACAGGGGACAGCCTTACCCCCACCCATTTACATCTCTGCACATACAATGCAACCGAGATGCAGGAAAGTTCCGGTGACACCTTCCAAAGCGTCAAAGAAACATTGGATAACGAACGAATCAACTGGCTGCAGGTACACGGGCTGAAAGATACGGAAACCATCCGTGAGATTTGCAGTCATTTTGAAATAGACTTCCTCGTTTTACAAGACATATTAAATGCCGACCACCCGACGAAAATAGAAGAGCATGACAAATATATTGTCCTGATCCTGAAAATATTCTATCCCAATGAGCATAAAGAGGATGATGACCTCGACGGATTGCTCCAACAACAAGTCTGCATCATTCTGGGAAATAACTATGTACTTACCTTTCTTGAAAAAGAAACAGATTTCTTTGATGAAATCAACGCCGCATTGAGAAACGATATACTGAAAATCCGTAGCCGTCTGACGGATTATCTGCTCAGTGTATTGCTGAACAGCATCATGGCGAACTACATTTCAACGATATCTTCCATCGACGATGCACTTGAAGACCTGGAAGAAGAACTGCTGATGATTACCAATGAGAATGACATCGGCATTCAGATTCAGGGGCTGCGCCGCCAATATATGCTGATGAAAAAGGCCATCCTCCCGCTTAAAGAGCAATATGTAAAATTGTTGCGGGCAGAAAATCTCCTTATACATAAAGTAAACCGTGCCTTCTACAATGATGTGAACGACCATTTACAATTTGTATTACAAACGATTGAAATCTGCCGTGAAACACTGTCTTCATTAGTCGACCTGTATATCTCGAACAATGATTTACGAATGAACGATATCATGAAGCGGCTGACCATCGTATCCACCATTTTCATCCCGCTAACGTTTCTTGTCGGTGTGTGGGGAATGAATTACAAATGGATGCCCGAACTGGACTGGCGGTACGGATATTTATTTGCCTGGATTATAATGGCGGTTATCGGTATTATTGTATATTTGTACTTCAGAAAAAAGAAATGGTATTAACTAAAGCGCACCCATCCATGAAATCAATAAAAGAATTATACAGAATCGGCACAGGTCCTTCCAGCAGTCATACAATGGGCCCTCGTAAAGCTGCAGAAATGTTTGTTGAACGTCACCCGGATGCCGCATCTTTCAAAGTAACCCTTTATGGAAGTTTGGCAGCTACAGGCAAAGGGCACATGACGGATGTGGCTATCATAGATACTTTACAACCTGCCGCTCCGGTAGAAATCGTATGGCAACCCAAAGTTTTCCTCCCCTTCCATCCGAACGGAATGACGTTTGCCGCTCTGGATGCAGACAACAAGATATTGGAAAACTGGACGGTTTACAGTATCGGCGGCGGAGCTTTGGCAGAGAATAATGACAACCCGACAATCGAAAGCCCGGAAGTATACGGCATGAACAACATGACCGAAATCCTGCAATGGTGTGAACGTACCGGAAAAAGTTATTGGGAGTATGTCAAGGAATGTGAGAACGAGGATATATGGGACTATCTGGCAGAAGTATGGGACACAATGAAAGACGCTATCCACCGAGGTCTGGAAGCGGAAGGTGTATTGCCCGGACCGCTGAACTTACGTAGAAAAGCTTCCACCTATTATATACGTGCTACCGGATACAAACAATCTCTGCAATCCAGAGGACTCGTTTTCTCTTACGCACTGGCAGTCAGCGAAGAAAACGCTTCCGGTGGAAAGATCGTGACTGCCCCTACCTGTGGTTCCTGCGGAGTGATGCCGGCAGTACTTTATCATTTACAAAAAAGCCGTGACTTCAGTGACATGCGGATTCTTCGCGCCTTGGCTACAGCTGGGCTAATTGGAAACATTGTCAAGTTCAATGCGTCCATCTCCGGTGCGGAAGTAGGATGTCAGGGAGAAGTCGGCGTTGCCTGCGCGATGGCATCAGCAGCAGCCAATCAATTATTCGGAGGAAGTCCGGCACAGATTGAATATGCTGCGGAAATGGGGCTGGAACACCACCTGGGGATGACTTGCGACCCCGTATGCGGTCTCGTTCAAATCCCTTGTATCGAGCGGAATGCTTATGCTGCCGCCCGTGCACTGGATGCCAATCTTTATTCAGCCTTTACAGACGGTATGCACCGTGTTTCTTTCGACAAAGTGGTACAGGTAATGAAACAAACCGGACATGACCTGCCCTCACTGTATAAGGAAACCAGCGAAGGAGGACTGGCCAAAGATTATCAACAAATGTAATATAATGACTACAGAGGAGTGTCTGTCCACATTCCTCTGTACATAACTAATTCTACTCCATAACCGGCCAATTCGTATCATCGCCATTGGTGATATCCCTTTCATGCAACAAGCCTCCTTCCTGCGAAAAGTACAGTGCAAATCTCAGATTTCCCTGTTTCACCTGAATCACGGACTCAGTAGGATGCTGCGGATACGTCAATACAAACACATCGGTCACTACCCATGAACTGTAGTTGGAATTACGGAAACCGGTATAAACGGCAGGTACTAACTGATCGATACTATCCAGTTCGTTTTCCGTCATCACCCAGTTGGCATTCGCATCGAACCAGACATCCAGTTCGTCACCAGTCACCCAGCAGTCAGCTACATAATAATCTCCTTTCATCTCCCACTCCACATTCTGGGCATTCGGATATAGTTGCTTCAATGCCTCTGTGATATTGGCAGGCGGATTATACGTTTCATCATCATTATCATCACATGCGCTGAAAGAAAAGGCAGTCAGCATTAAAACGACTGCCCATGCGCCAAACTTAAACTTCAACATAATTAATTCTTAGGATTTAGGTTATATCATATTTTCATTTAATCATCAATCATCCGCTTCCAGGAATTTTCCTTTCTTGTCGAACTTGAAAGAAACGCCGGTACTTAATTCCACTTCATATCCTTTCCGGTCACGCTCCACTTTTGTCACAGGCTCTGTGAAGTTATGCTCTTTCAGATAACTGACAGCAAACGAAGGAACAACACTTGCCGGAACTGCATGCCCTTTACTAGCACTTACTTCCTCCCAGTTACCTTTGCTATCAAAATCTATTTCCGTACCGTCCGTCAATAACACTTCATACTTGGCAGACTCCAACAGATCTTTATCAATCTTGATATGAGCCACCTGAGGTTTGGTAAAATGACGGTTGATAAAGTTGCGTGCCGGAAGCGGTAGCTGATTCATATCCTTTGTAATCACATCGCCGGCAAATGAGAACTGTATAGCTACAATAGCCATCACAAGCAAAGATAAAATTTTCTTCATAATCGTTATTCTTTTTAGTTAATACTATATCTGATAAGTTTTATACTGCAAATAACGATACAGATTTAGGAAAGATTTGGGAATAACCAGAGATCACATTCTTTTTTGTGTTCTTTAACTTTCAGTCTTGAATTTACCCCATAAAAAAGATCCGGATGCCCACTCAGGAACATCCGGATCGCTCTCTCTTCACCTTAACTTTTAACCTTAACTATTTACCTATTTATCTTTCCGAATATCCTGCGAGATTGTAGCAAACGGGAACGGTACTATCACCTACGCGGTAAATTCCGAACTTAAAGTAATACCCGTCTTCGTCGTTACGTCCAATCAGAATCTTCTCATTATCGACAATGTGTTTGCTCACTTTCTTACCTTGCTCCTGATAATCCATCCGTACATCCAGCATCCCCGGTTTCACAATCGTTTCCGCTTCCTTGCCATAGACCGTCCAGTCGATATGGACACGGAAAGTAATCCAGCAGTCTTTCGGGAAATCGGCAAAAGGTAATTTGTAGGCAATGGTGGATGCCTTGTATTCAGAAGTCAGCGGTTTCATAACGGGCGTCTTTCCCGGGTTTGCATTGCAACGGTCATCTTTGTCTGTCAGCCATTTACGGTCGGAGTTTGCTTTGATATAAAACAGTCCTCCGGAAAATCCGAATGCCAATGGCGGGTATCCTCCCTGTTCAACCAACCATCCGTTGGGTTTTCCTGCCTTATATACAGGTTTTCCATTTTTATCTTTCACAGGATTGCCTTGTTTATCCAGTCTGGCCACTTTTTCGTGTCCGACATTCTTTTTGAAGAAGGTCGTTTTTTCCAGTTCTACAAATTCGTCAACAGTCAGTTTCTTCACCTCGCCCTGAGGAGTCTGGACCAGCGTCCGGTCGGGCATTCCGTGCCATTGGGCAAAGATGGTGGAGACATTGCTGTCTAAAGAAGAAGGAATAAAAACCGAAAACTCATAGTCGCGGGAACTTCCTTGCGGACAAGCTCCCTTCCCGTGATGATAAACTGTCTTTGTGATCTGTGCTTTCTGATAAACGTC
The DNA here is from genome assembly GCF_019052485.1 of Bacteroides sp. MSK.20.82. Classification (NCBI taxonomy): domain Bacteria; kingdom Pseudomonadati; phylum Bacteroidota; class Bacteroidia; order Bacteroidales; family Bacteroidaceae; genus Bacteroides; species Bacteroides sp. MSK.20.82. Next base: position 186,990 of record NZ_JAHQUN010000001.1, on the reverse strand, counting down.
GGCAGGTAATCCCCTGAAATCGTCGGAAGTTGCATAGCAATATGAAAACTCGGCACGTCCTTTCGTTTCTCCTTTCGCATAACCTTCCAGTGTATTGTCTTCGGTTTTGAGTTCAAAGCGATAGGAGGGCTTGCCATCAAACAGGTTGGTAAAATCACGCTGAATGGCATGAGGTTTATTCGTCCCGACAGCTACCCAGCAACCGTCAATAATCTGGTTGATACGTGCAGAGTCAGCCTGTACGTTTACCCGTTCGGTGAGTGGCATCAGTGTTTGCGTATTTTTAGTCTGAGCAGTCAGCATCGTGCATCCTGCCGCCATCATATAAATAACCAAAATGTATTTTTTCATTCTATCCGGTATTAAGTTTATCGACGGTGCAAAAATACGAAAGGCAACCCTTACGGCTGCCTTTCGTTTGTCTCAAATGCTTTCACATTTGTGCAATTCTTCTGTCAGAAACGTCTTATATCCCCATTCACAAGTCTATTCAGGTGTTTCTTCCGTATAATCGTCTTCCAACATATCTACTTTCTTTATGCTCATTTTTCCATCGGCCGTTACAGTGATGGAAAGCGGAACATACAAATCGGTCTGCGGATAGCACACACTGGCGGCGTAGACAATTCCCTCCGGTGTGGTCTTGTCATATACGATTCCTTCAAGTATGGATTTTGAAAGGAATTTCGCGTCGACTACCGATGAAAAGTCGTTCTTCGTAAATGTCTTGTTGAGTACGTTTTCACTTCCCCGGGTGATGCGCAACACTATTTTATTGTCTACATACGTATCCCCCATCTCATTGGAGACGTGAGGCAGACTTTCGTCAGGAGTACGCGAAACCAGCGAATGATAGTCTCTTCCCTTAAACTTAATATCAGTTTCAGCTTTTGAACTTTGCATACGCTGCAACCCGTGAGCATCTACACTGTCTTGCCTTGCCAATACCGATTCTTTATTTGAACTTCCGTTCTTACCGCCACAGGCTGCCACTGCCAGAGCCAATGGTAACAAAAGCAGATAAATTAGTTTTTTCATTCCGAACTATTCTGTTTTATAAATATAGAGCAAAGGAACAAAAAGACGGGGAGATTTACAAGTGTAACCGACATTTTTCCTACATTTGTAATCCAATCCTTATTTATATACCCGAAAAGTGAGAATGAACATGAAACACCAGAAACAGTTGTTTACTGTACTTTTGATGAGCGCAGCCTGTATGCTACAGGCACAGCGCAGCGAGACGCTGCTCGAAAAGAACTGGAAATTCAGTAAAGGAGATTTTCCGGAAGCTGTGCAGACTGACTACAATGATACTAAATGGGAATCGGTCGTTATCCCGCATGACTGGGCCATCTTCGGACCTTTCGACATGAACAACGACCTGCAAAACGTAGCAGTCACACAGAACTTTGAGAAGAAGGCATCACTGAAAACCGGACGTACCGGAGGACTGCCTTATGTCGGAACCGGATGGTATCGCACCAGCTTCGACGTTCCCGCCGACAAAGAAGTCACTCTCCTGTTCGACGGAGCAATGAGTGAAGCGCGTGTATACGTCAACGGACAGGAGGCTTGCTTCTGGCCCTTCGGCTACAACTCTTTCCATTGCAACGTCACCCCTTTCCTGAATAAAGACGGAAAGAACAATACACTGGCGGTACGCCTCGAAAACCGCCCCCAGTCTTCACGCTGGTATCCGGGAGCAGGTCTGTACCGCAACGTCCACTTGATCGTGACGGAAAAAGTACACATTCCGGTATGGGGCACGCAGATTACTACCCCGCATGTCAGTGATGAATTTGCCGCCGTACGCCTGCAAACCAAGATAGAGAATGCCAGCGAAAAGACAGAAATCCGTATAGAGACAGAAATCCTGTCACCGGATGGAAAGGTAGTGACCCGCAAAGAAAACAAAGGCCGCATCAATCACGGGCAGCCGTTTGAACAAAACTTCATCGTCAACGCGCCTCAACTCTGGTCGCCGGAAAGCCCCGCTCTTTACAAGGCTGTATCGAAAGTGTACGCAGACAACCAACTGGTAGATACATACTCTACCCGCTTCGGTATCCGCAGCATTGAATACATTGCCGACAAAGGTTTCTACCTGAACGGAAAACACCGCAAATTCCAAGGTGTATGCAACCACCATGACTTAGGTCCGCTGGGTGCGGCCATCAACGTAGCGGCACTTCGCCACCAGCTCACACTCTTAAAGGATATGGGATGCGACGCCATTCGTACTTCCCATAATATGCCGGCTCCCGAACTCGTGGAATTGTGCGACGAAATGGGATTCATGATGATGATCGAACCGTTCGACGAATGGGACATCGCCAAGTGTGAAAACGGATATCACCGTTACTTCAACGAATGGGCAGAACGCGATATGGTGAATATGCTGCACAACTATCGTAACAATCCCTGTGTAGTGATGTGGAGTATCGGTAATGAAGTCCCCACGCAATGCAGCCCTGTAGGATATAAAGTAGCCAAGTTCCTGCAAGATATCTGCCACCGTGAAGACCCTACCCGCCCCGTTACCTGCGGCATGGACCAAGTGACTTGTGTTCTAGCCAACGGATTTGCTGCCATGATCGATATCCCCGGTCTGAACTACCGCGCCAATCGCTATCAGGAGGCGTATGACAAACTTCCGCAAAATCTTATTCTGGGTAGTGAAACTGCGTCCACCGTCAGCTCACGCGGTGTCTACAAGTTTCCCGTAAAAGATAAGAAAAGTGCCCAGTACGATGATCATCAATGTTCTTCTTATGACGTAGAGGCATGTTCATGGTCCAACATCCCCGATGAGGACTTCGCTTTGGCGGACGATCATCACTGGACCATCGGACAGTTTGTATGGACCGGCTTCGATTATCTGGGTGAGCCTTCCCCTTATGATACTGATGCCTGGCCCAATCATAGTTCCATGTTCGGTATTATCGACCTTGCCAGTCTCCCCAAAGACCGCTATTACTTGTATCGCAGCATATGGAATAAGGAAGCGGAAACACTGCATATCCTGCCGCATTGGACATGGCCGGGACGCGAAGGTGAAGTAACTCCGGTATTTGTTTACACCAACTACCCTGCTGCCGAACTGTTTATCAACGGAAAAAGCTACGGTAAACAAAGCAAGAACAACAGTTCACTGAAAAGCCGCTACCGTCTGATGTGGATGGATGCCATATATGAACCGGGTGAAGTGAAAGTAGTAGCCTACGATAAAGACGGAAAAGCAGTAGCAGAAAAGAGTGTACGCACCGCAGGCAAGCCTCATCACATCGAACTGGTCAGCAACCGGAACGAACTGACGGCAGACGGCAAAGACCTCGCTTATGTGACAGTGAAAGTGGTGGACAAAGACGGCAACCTCTGCCCTGCCGACAGTCGTCTGATCAACTTCTCCGTCAAAGGTGCCGGAAAATACCGTGCCGGAGCCAACGGTGACCCCACGAGTCTCGACCTGTTCCATCTTCCGAAGATGCACGCTTTCAACGGAATGCTTACAGCTATCGTACAAACAAATGAAACAGCCGGAGAAATTATTCTGACTGCCAAAGCCGGCGGAGTGAAAGCAGGAAGTATCCGTCTTCTGACGAAATAATCGGTCTACATAAAGAAATATATTTGAAAAATTGCTGTCACCTGTCACCAAACGAGTGATAATAGTCTGATAATTAAATCATAAGACCGTGACAGCAACGTGTGACAGCAGTGTGATGGCAAGTATTGTCGTCACACTGCTGTCACACGTTGCTATTTCATTTTAGCTACCCTCTGCACTTCTACTGATAGTAAGCCAAGTTCGTTTCCCTATTTGAAACTATAGTTCCCATTGCTTGAAACTTTGGTTTCATACGCTCGAAACTTTTAGTTTCAAGCCTTTGGAACTATGGTTTCTTACTAATGAAACTGCAGTTTCTCACCGATGGAACTCTAGTTTCAAGCAGTGGAAACTTATCAAGCGGTTTCTTACTGATGCTGTATATAATGGATGGAACCAGTTTATACCCCTATGCCATAACTTCAGGGTGGAAGATACAGATATGTAAATAATATTATCAAAAAAGGAAGAAAATTGGGATCTGCACAAAAAAATGAAGAGAAAAGTCTCTAAAAATTAATACTCCTCTCTCCATTTATAGAAAATAAGGACATTTACTGAATATCCCTAAGTAGAACTGTATTATACTGCTGGCCATTATGAAGACTGTATCCTCTTTGATTATCCTTATTTTTTTGAGTCTATATTTGCCACCAATAAGTGACAACAGTCATTTTCTTAGTGGCATATATATTATCATTTGTTTAGCAAGACAAATCCCTTACTTTCTAACACATCATATACCACTTGTTTGTATGGCTCTAAATAAACGTTTCCTGGTATATGCTGCCGAATAAATATTCGTGGAAATACATTTTTGATTAACCATTTTAATAAATAGTGATTTGACCAAAATCCATAATATATATCTTCCACAAATGCTCCAGACAGTACTTTGGGATAGTAACTTGTCTGGCCTAAATCTACATAATCTTTATGTCTAATTTCCGCTTCCTCTACCATTCTTCCTAATGCAGTTATGTATAATACCCTAGTATCATCTGTTTTATATTTAATCCCCATGTAAAGAGGAATAAGGCTTTTTGCATCTTCAAGAATTAAGGTCATCAATCTTACTTCCCCTAACTTGTCTTTAGCTATCAATAAAAAAGATTTGGAAGAGAACAGCATATTTAGGTTTTCAAAGAAGGTTACATTTAAAAATTCAAATTTGTTTTCTGCTTTGTTTAACACATTGTTATATAACTCCGTAAACAATAATGTTTGATTTGCAAAATCGGTCGATATCTCCCACATGAAATTCTCATTAAATGCTTTTTGCGAATCCTGAAATCTTTTCCTGTATTTGCTTTTTAACATCTCTGGGTATTTATGGCTACTTAATACTGGAATAACATTTGTTGGAAACGATGAAAAAAAGTAAAAATCATGACCTAATATTTTTTTTATTGAATCAATATTACGCCCTCTGATATCTTTAATGAAGACAAACTTCGATTTTGTCTGTCTACACTTATTTTTCAATTGCTTCCTTACTAAATCAAAGACAATCTGCCTTTTTTCTGCAGACAAAGTTGTTTTATACTCTATAAAATGTTCACAGCTAGAAGCATATGTTCCTGTAACAAAGGCTCTAATCTTGAAAAAATCAATATAGACTTTTCTTATCTTTTTTACCACAGCCTTTACCATTGGAGATGTGGTAAGATTTAAGATGTCTATTTCATAACTAAAGCATGGAACTATTGCAACGACAGTCCCATGTTCAAATATTTGTAAATAATAAATTGTAATTTGCTGAAAATCGGATTTTTCAATAGATATGAAAAACCGTTGACTTTTAATTATACTTTTGCCGAATATATCTTCCCAATCAGATAAAGTAATATCATTAACAGATGTACTCCATTTTATAGAGTAGTTATTTGACAAATCTTGAAATGTCATACTTTTCAAACAGTTTAATGATTAATTCAACCAACATATCCATATCTTTCTGTGTATGACTTGCCATTACACTTATTCTAAACCTCGTCAAATTCGCTGGTACAGCCGGTGGAAAAATTGGATTTATAATGAATCCACTATCAAAAGCATCCTTTGCCAATTGAGTTAGTATAGCTTGGTCTCCTACGACCAAAGGAATAATGGGAGTCTCAGTATTCATTATATTAAACCCTTCGCTTTTCAATTTATTTTGTAGATATTCAGCATTTTGTTTTAAGTGCTCTACAATTTCTGTACTTTGCATCACTTTTATTACCTCAATAGCTGCTGCACATACACTTGGCGGCAATGAAGTTGAGAACATATTACTTCTTGCATATATCCGTAGATAATCAATAACATCTTGTGAAGCCGTTATATACCCCCCCACCGTTCCGATTGCCTTACTTAATGTTCCGGTTAAAATTATATTTTTTCTATCAGTAATCCCATAGTGTGACAATGTACCAGCACCTTTGTCCCCTATTACCCCTGTTGCATGCGCTTCATCGACAAGCAAGATAGCATCATATTTCCTTGTTATCTCCAGAATTTGTGGAAGTTTTGCTATATCGCCATCCATACTAAATACCCCATCTGTAACAACCAGTATACCATTGGGATATTGAGGACTATTATCTTTTAACAGTCTTTCCAAATCATTGATATCACCATGTTTGTATCTTATCATTTTTGCACCGGACATAACAGTGCCATCAAGCAAGCTGGCGTGATCAAGTTTATCATGTATGATAAGATTATTTGGACGTATTAGTCCTGAAATAACTCCTAAGTTAGCTGTATATCCAGAAGAAAAAAGGATAGTATCATCCATTCCTGATATTTTAGCAATAAGTTTTTCCAATTCTTCTTGATATATGGATGTTCCAGTTAATAAAGGAACACCACCTGATCCTATGCCAAACTCTTTAGTTACTTCGATGGCCTTCTGAATTGCTTCAGGAAAGATAGTTGCACCCAAGTAACTGTTTGATCCGAACATAATAGCTTGCACTTTTTGTTGAGTATGGCGATTATAAACTGTTACACGTCTATCACAAGCAGTCAATTGTGGATGTTTTCTATAAACATTCAACTCGCTTTGCTCATGCAATGCCATTTCTTCCTTGAAATCATGGACTTTACCCATGATAGATCCATCTTTGCTGGTTCTATTTCCCGTTAAATTTACAATGTAGCTCATATCTCAGTGTATTGTTTCGTGCGTTATACAGTATATACGGTACAAATATATAACTTTTTTCTATAAATGTTGTTATCAAGGTTGTTTATATTAAAAAGTATATATTTTCTTAGTTGTTTTCTATTAATTATCAGTATATTTGCAAACAGAACATACTGATAATTAAAAAATATGCGAGACGGAAAACCAACAAAAAATAGGCTACTAATCGAAGCTTTCAAATTATTCGCCCATAAGCCATATGATAGAGTAACATTTGCCGATTTAGAGGAAGTAACAGGATTAAGTCGTGGTGCAATATTATATCATATTAAAACAAAAGAAAATTTATTTTTAAATGTTGTTAATAAGTTTATCTTTGATCGCAACAGCGTTTCCAATCTCTCAGAGAAATTTCACTCAAACTTAAGCCTTTTTATCACTCAATTTATTGAAACTTGCCAAAAAGAAAAGGATGAGATGCTAGAGATTGGAATATCAAATGTCAATAATGCAATGTTAAACATTGAAATATCCGCTTTCTATATATTGCCCAAAATGAGAGAAATCGCCAATGAATGGCTGTGCAAGGAAAAGAACACTTGGGAAATCGTTTTAAAAAATGCTATTTCTAAAAAAGAAATCAAAGATGATATCAACATAGAGCTATTTGTTGATTTATTTCAGAATATATATTTGGGAACATCTTTTGCAGGAGTCGTTCATGAAGACGGATACAAAATTGATCAGTTGAAGAGGGAATTTATGCAGATTTATCAATTAATAAAAAAATAACGCAACTATATACTTTATTGTACCAACGGTTGTGTATAACTCTTTAATGTGCCAATCGTTATTACATCTATTATTCTCATTACAAATAATATAATCACATAGTATTTATTGGCTTTACACCAATACAATGTCTCTTGATTTAGCTGAGAAAACACAAAGTACGCCACAATGACTGCCAGTTTGGCAGATATTGTGGCGTTAAAGATTATTTGTATTAATTGGTACTGTTTTTGAAAGTTATTATCAGTGTCATCGGCATTCCGTTTTGCTTAAAATTCATTTTTTTGGATATAACGGCAGTTTACACCTATCTTTCTGAAATCAAGATGGCGGAGTTCCTTCCGTTGAAAAGGGAAATTCACATGTTTAACTAAGGAAAATATTATTATGGGTATTAAAACAGGCCCAAAAAGAATTGCTATTTCCACAGGAAAACCTGACCGTCGTCAAAGAGACAACAAGCAAACTCCAGGAAATACACCATCTTTGAAACCCCATATTCATAAGAAGGGGGATTAAACTCCAAATAAAAACGGATGCCTTTGGCTGACATCCGTGGAGTAAAATGTTAAAGTTCATCCTTATCGTGTAGCAACACGATTTTGAGGTCTATCAAAGCCTTTGTCATTTTGGCACTATGACGATGGCTTTTTTCATAATGGTGCAAATATAACTCATCAAGATGAAATAGGTTTTGTTACTATGAAAAAAATAAGATTTATTATTATTACAATTATACTATCCTACAACATTTGGTTTCAACCAATTTTCGAGTAAACTTAATCATTTTCTTCATTTGTTGTTTCTTTTTGTTTCTCTTCTGATTGACTATCTGCCATTTTAGCAATTTCTATTTGCAACGTATTCTCCAACGTTTCATTCAGGGTTTCTATAAGTGTTTTCATTTCGATACAATTTTGATTTGATAAAATATGTATTTACTCTCATAAAGCAAATAAAAACCTACGTTTTAATGCTACTAACAACTTAATAATCAGTTGCTATTAAATTTTATTGTGAAAATTCTTAAGATTCTTCTCCAGAACTGAAATTATCCTCCCATTGCATGTACAATTTCTCTATTAATCAATAATTGTACACATGAAAACATTCAAATCGTCCCACCGAATGCTACAAAGTTTGAATACTGAAGAGAAATGTAGAGAGTATCTTGAAGAGTTGAGGTGGCATGGTGAGCCTATTTGCCCACATTGTGGTTCTATTTCTAAGCATCATTATAAACTAACTCAAAACGGAGAGTTTAAAGGTTTGTATAAGTGCAAGGATTGCCGTAAAAGATTTACAATTACAATAGGAACTATGTTTGAAGGTTCTCATGTACCTTTAGACCAATGGTTCTATGCTATTTCTATTTTCCTTTCATTCAAGAAAGGTCTTAGCAGTGCCCAATTAGCAAGATCTATCAACGTAACTCAGAAAACAGCATGGTTTATGTTACAACGTATTCGTAAAAACATGAAGGATGATGATGCAACCTTTGATGATATGACACAAATGGACGAAACCTATATGGGTGGCAAAACCAGTGCAAAGCACCAAGGACGTAGAAAATGTAAAGTTTCTAAAACTGGCAAAAAGAATATAGGACGCTCCGTAGCAACTAATGGAAGAAAGTATCATTAGTCCCAATTATGTAATAATAGTGGGAAATGCTGGTTACATAGAAAAAGTAGAAATCTAAAATAGAAGGAGAAAATGCCCAAAGGTGCAACTCGTTTTCTTCATATAATCTCATCCCAGTAGTTGTGGGATAATTCATTAAAATATGAAAATAAAAACTTTTTATGTGATGGTAATTTGCACCAGTTTATCGTTAATTGGATGTGACAAGGAGGAAATAGATGCACCAATAACACCTCCCATTGAAAAACCAGATGAACCTATTGCTTCACCATCTACCAATGACATTATTAAAATTAAAACAGGAGATATAGATATGATAATAGGACACAAATGATTGGCAAGGCGTTACTTATGGTAATGGAAGATATGTAGCCGTAGGATATGGTGGATATATTGCATACTCCATCGATGGAGTGAACTGGACATCTAAGCAAGTAACTATGCATGGAATGATATTACTTATGGTAATGGGAAATATGTAGCAGTCAGTGGTGGTGTGATTGGTTATTCTTCTGATGGCGTAAACTGGACAGCCAAACAAGTAACAGGCATGTGGTTATATGGAGTGGCTTATGGTAACGGAAAGTATATAGCAGTAGGTGGTAATGAAAGCATTAGTTATATTTGTTATTCCACAGATGATGTAAACTGGACGACCAAACAAGTCTCCTGTCGTTACTTATATGGTGCTACTTATGGCAATGGTAAATATATAGTAATGGGTGATGGAGGATATATTGCATACTCCACTGATGGAATTAATTGGACATCTAAAATCGTAGGATTAATTACTTGGGCAGGTGGTGCTTATGGCAATGGCAAATACGTAGTGATTGGTAATAATGGCTATATTGCATATTCTACAGATGACATAAATTGGATAATGAAAGGGTGACCAGGTAATAGTGAATTGCGGCAGAGTATTGTTTATGGTAATGGCAAATATATTGCTGTAGGCTATGGCGGTTATATTACTAATTCTACAGATGCTGTAAACTGGACAATAAATAAAATAGAAAGCGTACGCTTGAATGGAGCCTGCATTTATCAATAGAATGTTTGCGCTATGCCATAGGTAATTGAACTTCATATCAAAATATTAGTAGGGCATGCTGGGAAACTGGCATGCCCTATTTTTGTCATATTAATCGCTATTGGGGGGAATAAGAAAATAAAAGGAATTGTTAATCAAAAAGGGCATTGTAATAAAAGGGAGCTATCACTTTATTAAATTATCAATCGTTTGAATTGTTTTTAGTAACTTTGTTCTTTGTATTTAATAACTCATTAACAATCTAATATTTATGTATTATGGAATTAAAAACACTTCAATACTTTTCTCACAACTTAACAGATCCAATTCATGAAGTATTTCAAGTTTTGGATAACCCTAATCATTCAGAATATAATAAGCTACTCCATGATATGAAATCTATAAATGCAGAAGAACTCTCTTTATTTGTTATTGAAAAACAAATTGATTTCTACATTAAAGATAGTTTTAATATTGATATAGAGAGAAGGGCTTGGTTTCTAATCAATCGTTTGCATAGGGATATTGCGAGTAAAAGACTAGATGAATTATCAGGAAATGGAGTGAGACTTAAACCCTATAACTCGCTCAATCTGAAAGAGATTTTAATCAATGATGAAAATCTTGTTGACATTTCTTTTTTTGATTTGAAGCCTATTGGAATTGTTCATAATAACTTTGGTTATCGTTTATGTCCATCAACTAATTTAGATAATTCTACTTATTGGCTATTCCTTGAAATCATTAAGCTTGTACTTAAAAACAAAAAGAAATTCTATATCAGATTAGATCCGTTCATTGAGATACCTATCAAAGATTATACTCCCATGGCATATAAAATGACAATTCATGGAAAGCCACTAAATTGGGACCGAATTAGAAATCTGCAAAATGATGATTTTGGACAGTTTATAAATGAAAAAGAGGATAGTGATTATAGTATAACCGACTATGTTTGGAATGTGAAGAAAAACGAAATACACTTTACATGTGAAGAGTTACCTGCAATTGGAAATTGCACAATTAGAGGAAGCCGATATTTCCATGCGATTTTTAATAAGGATACGGGCTCTATTATACATTGTGATGGAGCTATTAGAATTTATAGTGAAAGTGAGCTTGCTGATAGAATGAGATTTCATGTTAGAAGTTCAGATGTGAGAAAGGTAGGAAAGAGAGTGAAGATATTTCAAACAAATGATTCTTTAACTCAGGAGGAGTTTTCTCATTTAGTAATGAGTTTTTTCGTCTGGAATCAAGATGTCGTTTCGTACTTTAATACATGATAATACAAAAGTTATATTGTAAATGCATGATATTTATATCTCATTATATTGATGTAAAGCCAACAAATACTATGTGATTATATTATTTGTAATGAGAATAATAGATGTAATAACGATTGGTACAATAAAGTATATAGTTGCGTTTTGATTGGTGATACGATGAAGACGACTATATCAACTCCTTGTTCTGATATAGTCTTTTCCATCGAAGGGAACTTGGCATTCACTTCAGAGGACATATTTAATCAACAAGCACGTAATTTCTAATTTTTTTTTTAAAGTATTGATCAGAAGATTATTGAGTAGCAATAAAGTCGTAACTATTCAGCCAAAAGAATGTGTAAATTCACTCCTTTTTATTCTTACTATTGCAACGATATTGCACTAATTATTGCGAAAAATGAGCAAAACATAAATTGATGTTTTCGCCACAATGCCCCTATAAGTTATAGATGTATGCAAGCTATTGATAATCAATGGCTTTTCCGATTGGATAATTATTACAATGCCATGCATTAGTTAATATTATATAAAACAAACCAAAATCATACAGTACATACTGTAAGTTTCATATATTTGCAAACAAACAGTCTATTCTGTCAATTAAATACATTTTTAGTAAAACGCATCTGAATGAGAACAGACTGATGGTAAACACATTGAAGCAATGTTTGTAGAATGTCTAAAATTATTTTTTGTATTCTAGGAACACAAAAATATAAGTAGTGTATTCAAAAAACATCTTGTGCATAATGAGATGATTGTAAGATTGTTGAAGAATTAAAGAGTAAAAATTGTAAGTCCAATTGAATCAATATTTCAATGAATATAATAGAATATTAGTTATCGGTATCAATATTACAGACCTAACTTTATAAAAAAGAATCAGCTGCATAAATGTTTATGGAATAGGTCTGATAAAGAGATTTTTGAATTTAAGTTTATTTGATTAAAAAAATTAATGTTATGAAAAAATTAAGTTCTTCAAAGCTGGTATTAGCTATGCTTTTTGCTGTAATTAGCATTTCTGCTAATGCCCAACTTAAAATGTCCTCTAATGGATATTTAACTTTTGGTCCTACAAGTACATATAATGATGGAACCAAAGATTATAACATTACACTGAGAGGAAATATTTGGTTGGCTGGACCCAATGTAGGACATTTCTTACAGATAGACACCAATCCTGCTGCAACTCGAATAGCAAGTCACTATGACCAAATTATATTTTATAATACAGGTACGAATACATATAATAGTATTCAAGTGAAGAATGTATACAACTACTCCGACTTAGCAGCAAAAAAGAATATCCAACCATTAGGACGTAGTATAAATAGTGTATCTAAACTGCTACAACTCAAACCTGTTAAGTATGATTTTCAAGACAGTTCAGATCGCAGTACTTTTAAAGTCGGTGGCGATGGGAAAGAAATTGGATTAATTGCTCAAGAAGTGGAATTAGTTTTTCCAAATCTCGTTTTAACCGATCCGGATGGAAAAAAATTAATTAACTACACAGCACTAATTCCAGTTTTAATTGATGCTGTCAAAACATTAACCGAAGAAATTAATACGCTGAAGAGTATGCAGAAATGATCTGCTGTACATTTTTTTATTGACAATGCGAAATCTTTATCTAAGTGCCCTAAACACTAAAGGCTCCATTTTATTTCATTAACAATTTTGTTCAAGGGACGGAATGGTGCCTTTAGTTATTTTACATCCATTACAATATGAAAGAAAGAGTTGTGGAATTGGATTATCTGAAATGCATCCTTATTTTATTAATGGTTTTATTTCATCTAGCTTATTTTAGTGAGAAATATCCATTGCTGAAACAATTCGTTTATGCATTTCATATGCCGGTCTTCTTGATATTGTCAGGTTATCTAACAAATATCAATAAAGGAACTAAAAAAAAAATCCGGGAAATTTTATGGCTCTTCATTCCATATTCATTAATGGAAGCGAGCTATGTGGTTACAGCATCAGTCTTACCTATTCGAGAACATTTTGATGGACTCAGCATAGAACTTTTAATTAGAAAGGTACTAATGGAACCCATGGGGCCATATTGGTACTTGCATACCCTATTGGTTTGTGAAGTAATGTACTATGTGGTGTTTCTATTTAAGAAGATAAAGCCCATATCAAGATTTTTTATTCTAGCAGTTTGCTTGTTCTTGTTATCTCAGGAAGATTTCAAATTGTTGATATTTATAAATGCAATATACTTTTTAGTTGGGGTGTGGATGAGACAAAGCAATTTTTCTTTTCTGATTATATTTCAAGCATCATTCTGGGCAATTTTACCGTTATGTATTATTTGTTATAATACGGATAACTTTAGTAGATCAGAGATGAGTGGGATAGCCATAATTTATTTGGCAACATGTATAATCTTGGAAACACACAAATATATTTCCGGGATTCTAAAGAAAGTCACTTATTTTATAGGAAAGAATACGCTTGTGATTCTCCTTTTCTCTCCCATATTTACTATTCTGTCCAAGTTATTAATCCCTCTATTCACTTTTGATAGAACGGGGATATGTTTCGCATCTGTTTCAGTGGCTTTTGTCACGATAGGATGTATTGCTATTTCATATATCATGGATTATTTTCATCTATCAAGATTTTTCGTAGGCAGAGATCGAATTCTTAACAGAATAAGTAATTGATTGATAATTATTGTGTCATAATAATGAATGAAATAAAATGAAAAAAAATGCAGTTTTATTATATGGTTTGTTTTCAGCCTTTATGTTGATATTCCTAACAGGATGTTCTGACAAAATAGAAAACATTAGTGATATGAATGGGAATGAGGTTTCTACTCGCTCACTGTCCTTTACTGATTATTATTGGTATAATGGGCAAAAAATCGGAATAAATAAATTGAATAACAAAAAGTATATTCTTTTTGATGAGAATAACGAAAATACTTTAAAAAGTTATTCTGCAACAACTCTGAAGTTCGTAAAAGAGCCACAATTGCTTCAACTTTCAAATAAGATAATGAAAAAAAAGCTGCAATCTTCACCCAAAAATCTTAAATGGGCTACAATTGAAACAACGGCTTCATCACCGACCTTAACCAAACTAAACGGAATAATTTATGAAGCCCCATATTTTCAAACAGAAAATGGAACTGAAGTAGGATTGAGTCACTTGTATTATGTGAAATTAAAGTCAGACAAAGACGTCTCTAAACTTATGGAACTAGCATCTATCAATAAAGTTGATATAATAGGTAATAATGAATATATGCCTTTATGGTATACATTATCATGCTCAAAAGAATCGACTGGCAATGCTTTGGAATTAGCTAATAAGTTTTATGAAACGAATTTGTTTGAAGCCAGTGAACCAGACTTAATGAGTGATGACACACCTAATTGTGTCAATGACTCTAATTTCTCAAATTATCAATGGAATTTAAGAAATACAGGTCAGAATGGAGGAACTATAGGAGTTGATGTGAATTTTTGTAATGCCAGAAGTATAACTACTGGAAGTCAAAATGTAATTGTAGCTATTGTCGACCAAGGCATTCAACTTGATCATCCCGACTTAAATGTACATTCCATCAGTTATGATACAGAAAGTGGAACATCACCTAGTAGAGTATTGGGCACCCATGGCACCAATTGTGCAGGATTCATTAGTGCAAAAACAAATAATAGTATTGGTATCGCATCCCTCGCTCCAGATTGCCCGTCAATGTCAATTAGTAATTCATTGGCATCTTCTCCGGATAGTAGACAAAAGAGAGCTGACGGGATTAATTTTGCATGGAGAAACGGTGCTTCTGTAATCTCAAATTCATGGAGTTCAAGTGTTGCATATTCAATAATTAACGACGCAATCTCAAATGCCTTAACAAGTGGACGATCTGGAAAAGGATGCGTTGTTGTGTTTGCTACAGGAAATGACTACTCATCAACAGTGGGTTATCCCGCTAATTGCAATCCAGATATACTTGCTGTAGGTTCTAATAACCGAAATGGTTCAAGATCTTCTTTTAGCAATTATGGCACAGCATTAGATATTGTAGCTCCGGGAGAAAATGTATGCACAACAACAACTGGAAGTAATTATTCCACTTCAATAAGTGGTACCTCCTTTTCCTGTCCTACAGCTGCTGCTGTTGCGGCTTTAGTAATATCGGTTAATCCCAACTTAACTCAAAAACAGGTTGTTGATATTCTAGAGAAAAGCGCACGAAAAGTTGGAAACTATGCATATTCGACAACGTCTAACAGATTAAATGGAACTTGGAATAATGAAATGGGATATGGTTTGCTAGATGCCTATGCAGCAGTATCTTTAGCAGGCGGCGAGAATGTCTATTTTAATGACCAAACGGTATCATACACTCAAACAGTTTCTGGAATGAACATCTTTTCTCAAAATGTTACTGTAACGAATAATGCCACCTTAACATTCAATTTTATTCAAACTGTTATCATTAATCCGCCATTTACAGTAAATGCCGGATCGCAGTTCTTCTTATATTACTAAAGTTCTAGGGTGCCCAGTTTGATGTTCTCATTTTAGAGAAGAATTTAACAGTACGATAACAATTGCATTAAGAATGTCAAACTGAACACCCTAACATTTTGCCACTATTTATAACTTAGATAAGGAGCATCTTTCTTCTCTGCCTAACTGATTGTACTTTGCACGGGCAAGTATTGTAAATTTTCCTCTAGGAAATTTTGCATAAAAGTGACCAAGAGAAGTATTATTCATTTGATTCGATAGATATAAATACCATCAGTATAAGTATAAAGTATTAAAATATCATCATATTGTTCAATATCAATAATTCCACCTACACCCAATAAATCGGCTTGATAAAGTATAGACCATGTATCACCACCATCAGTAGAATGATGAATTGTAAATTTATGTTCTTCTTTAGGAATACGGGTGACTCCAGTAGAATATAGTATTTGTGGATTTCTCTTATCATAAATTGTTTTGTAAAAATATACATCATCCTTCAAAACAGGATTCCAAATCCGACCTTTATCTATAGTTTTCTTTAAAAAATATTCCCCTGAATATATCATTATATTTGGATTAGTTGGGTCAAAAGCTATATGATGTATACAATTATTTCTTTCATTCTCAAGTATTATCCAATCTTTCCCATCATTACAAGAAGCATTAATAAAAGATTCAAATATCATAGTTTCCCCTGTATTGTAAATATTTGTAGTGTCTTGAGGATGAAATCCAACAAACCAATTCTGATAGCCGCCATAAAAAGTACTGATAGTCTTCCAACTTTTTCCAAAATTTACCGATTTCACTACTCCAATAGGTTCGACCAAAGCCAATAGTGAATTCGCATTTTGGGAGTTTTGAGATATTGAGTAAGGTATGACCTTTAACTCATTCTCTTCAATTAAAAACTCCGGTGGCGTTATCGCCTTACAAGTTTTTCCACCATCTGTTGAAAGCACAAATGCCTTCTCGTCAGTGCAAGCTGTAATTGCAATTATAGAATCCCCCTTCATAACAAACTGGATTACTGGAAGACCGGAGAACGCAAACTTTTCCCAGTCCATGTTATTCAACGACTTCGCTGGCTTTCGATATATCCCCGACCACGTTGCTATGTAAATATATCCATCAACTACTTGAACAGACGGTCTATAAGGACGCCCATAAGTATTCCAAACTTTTTCTTGGGCCTCTATTACATTTGCTTTATCTTTTAATCCAATATATTCAAAAATCTTCTCGTCGTCAGTAATTTCTCGTAGGTTATTATCATCCTTACAAGAAATAAACATAACTGATAAAAACAAAATTAAAAATAATGATTTCATTTATAATTGCTTTATAATTAGTCTAAGTGGTGATTACAAATTAATTTAAATTATGCGTATATTGGTTTGTCTGCAGGACGAGTCAATATTCATTATATACTAAAATCCTTTAGAACAAACCTTTATATTATCTAAAATATTATTGGATTGATTCTTTTCGAGAGAATCCCTATAAACAAATTGTTTGACCATATTAAAAATTTAAATATAGAACCAATAAATGAAAACCAGCTATCTATCTGGTAGCATTTATATAGACACTAGTATAGTTAAACATTTGCACACTATAATCAAATAATTGAGTAGCAAGCACAATAGCAATGCGTTAAATAAAAACATTCATTTCACAGTATATGTGCATATCATTGCATTCTTCACAATCATTCATACCAAATAACTATTGCAAATATATAATAAATAAGCAGTACATGCTATAAAACACAGCCTACTTCTTCAAGATTAACTAGTATTAGTATTTTCAACGTAAATTTAGTGCCACTCGTTGCCACCCAATGCGCAATTCTCATTAGGAAACTACGTATATCAGATTGAACGTGTAGCTATAGTCATGTGTGTATAATCATAAGATAGAAAAGAAGAAAAGGCTGGCGGCATAATCAGCGCTAATACATGAAAAACGGAAAAGTTTATTAACTTCCTGCTAAAAGGCAGGCCCCTACATCATGATTTCAGGATGTAAGATACAGATATGTAAATAATATTATCAAAAAAGGAAGAATAATTGAGATCTGTATATAAAAAATGAAGAGAAAAATCTCTAAAAATTAATATTATCCTATTCATTTATAGAAAATAAGGACATTTACAGAATACCCCTAAATAAACTACAACGAGTGGCAACAGCGTGACGGCAAATTCTGCCATCACACTGCTGTCACTCGTTGCCGTCACCATATTTATACCTAAAAATCAGCCTGTTACATCTAAAACAGTGACAGGTGACAGATAATATTTGTTTTTATTTATATAGGATGAAGAAAATATAGATGCTACTGATATTATTTACAGATAAACGTAACCAACAATCCTTTGTGATCGGTTGGCCATACATCAAGCGGCAATAAGAACTTATCTTTGGATGTCTCCTGCACGCGCTGTGCGCGGACAATAGAACCTTTCGGTCCGAAGATGACCGCCTTCCTTGCATCCAGTCCTTCGCCTTTATAGAAAATAAAGTCGATCCGGTCCCGCTCGTCTGCTTTGGGAGCCCATGTGATTTTCTCCGGAGTTTTTGCCGGATTGTCCGAAGGATAAGTAAAGCCGGGATGTGTCAAGGGATTGGGATATATCTTGCGGTAACTATCTACAAATCCGGCTTCTTCGAGCAAAGTCGTTACCGTCCAGGGCACAACGAAGCCATTGTGATCGTACATATCTTTATTCTTCTCTATCCAGTCACGGTGAGACGGTTCGTTAAAGTCACCGCCGATAATCACTTTATACCCTGCTGCCAGGTCTTTCTCAGCCTGAGTGATAAACAAACGGATAGCATCGTCACGCTGGGAAGCAACGTTTACTTTCAGTATCTCTTCTACCGATGCCGGCAACGGTATTTCCTTCCAGGTAGAACCGTCATAGCCGCGGGCATTGTAGTATGCACAATCCAGATAATCCAGATGTGACGTGTAAACCGCTACCTTATGCCCGTTTACCGAACTGGTCAGGCGATAGATACTTCCGTGATCGTCTTTCTCGGGAAAAACAGTCAGGGAATCGGTGATAGGATGTTTGCTCAGCAGCCCCGTGTCATAACTATAAAAAGAATAATACGAAAGCCCCTTCTCTTTCAGCGAAGCACAGACGCGGGCTGTGAAATTCGTCTTATTGTAATTCCTGACTTCACTGAAAGTTACAAAGTCCGGTTTCAGGCGAACAATCTCATTGACAATAGCGTCATATCCTCCCGGTACCATCGTACCTTCCTGCCATACATTCCATTGCAGTACTGTAAATTCATTACTCTTCTGACTTCGTGCAAAGACGGAAACAAATAGTAAAAGTGTCGTAAATAGTAAGTTGGTTAATCGCATTTCATTTATTATTTAGCGTGATGTATCTTTAAATAGCTTTCCAGAAAGACTGAAAATCACGGTATTTACCGTAGCAGACCAGTTCGTCTCCTTCTTCCACCTTCTCATCTCCGGGCAACTCATTCTTGACATGACGCTCCATCAAAGAAATGCCCAGGCAATTAGTGACTTTGTTCGCACGCTTCAGTGCGATCAGTTTCAGATGAAACTCTTCATCCATATTCAGCTCATTCACAAAGTATCCTACAAACTTCTTCGGAACAGTAAACTTCACGACATAATAATCCTGATCAATACGGAACGCTTCCATCGTCGCCCCAAAGTCGAGCAACTGCACCAGGCTACGGGCAGCATCCTCTTCCGGTGTCAGAATCTTCTCCAGACTAAACGCTTCAAGCACTGCCTTGTGCACCGCATCAATGGCACGGGCAAAAATACGAGGCACCTTTTTCTGCTTCAACAACGCGACAACACGTACCGATGCTCCAAAATTCTCGCCAATCGCCACAACAACAATATCTACGCTATTCAAAGGCAGCACCGACAACGACTGTTCGTCCGTAGCGTCAATGACAAAAGCAGTGGCAACCTTATCTTTGATTGAGTCGACACGGCTTTCGCTGATGTCCGCTCCAATGATCTCATGCCCCAATGCCGATAATTCCTCGGCAAGTACATGCCCGTAATTTCCTAGACCAATAATAATATACTTCATGATGTTAGTTTATGATGATGTTATCACTCGGATAACGGTATTTTGTATTCTTTTTCTGCTTGACGATGCCCAGCATCAACGTAATCAGACCGACACGTCCGATAAACATCAGCAACGATACCAGCAATTTACTGGCATCGCACAATTGAGGCGTCAGATTCAGGCTCGATCCTACCGTACTAAGGGCGGAAACACATTCAAAGGTCAGTGCCAGCAAAGAGGCTTTCGGTTCGAGTATGCTCAATATGAAGATGAAGAGAAACAATACGCCCAGCGACATGACGACCGTCGCATTGGAACGCCGGATAGAGTCATGAGACAATTCCCTGCCGAAGACCTCCACCCGCTCACTTCCCCGCAATACGGCTACAAGGTTCAACACTACCACTGCAAAAGCATTCACTTTGACACCGCCTGCCGTAGACTGCGAACCGCCGCCGACCCACATCAGGAAGAGATAAACCAACAGCGTCTGCACGCTCAATGATGCCAGATCGACACTGCTAAACCCAGCCGTTCGCGGACAGGTCGCATTAAAGAATGCTTGCGTCCATTTATCGGCCACAGACATACCGGCAAAAGAGGCATTCCACTCAAAAGCAGCAATGGCCAGTGTACCGATCAGCAAAAGCAGGAAAGTCATGATCAATACGATTTTCGTATTCAGATTGTAGAGGTGCTGCATCTTATGTCTTTCCAGTTTGCGGGTACGCACAAACGTCCAGAAATGGCGCAAATGGTATAATACGATATCTTTGAAATTAACCAGAATCGGAAAGCCGATACCGCCCAAGATAATCAGTAAAGAGACGGAGATGAACAGCCAGTTGTGGTTGGTCATCACCATCGAATTTCCTAAATTGCCTGAAAGTGTGGAGAAACCCGCATTACAGAAAGCCGAAATGGAATGGAAGGCGGCAAAAGCCAGTTCCTCTTCCAGATTCATCCCAAGCGTATCGTGAATGCTGAACCAGATGGACACCATGCCAATGCCTTCGATGACCAATGTAAATCCAAGGATATATAGTAGTGTGGACAGTAACGACCCCAACGAATTGGAACTGACCATATCACGGACAACGAGCTGATTGTAAATGGAAGTATTTCCCATAAAGAACATGGCAAAGAAACTGGTTAATGTCATCACTCCCAGTCCGCCGATCTGAATGAGCAGGATAATGACTACAAGTCCGCTGGTGGTGAAAGTGGTGGATACGTCTACCGGCACCAAGCCCGTCACACAGACGGCACTGGTGGCTGTAAACAGAGAATCGACCCAAGTGATGCCATTGACCGTACATCGTGGAAGCATCAGCAATCCCGTCCCGATCAGAATAATAGCCATAAAGCTGACAGCCAGTATCAAAGACGGATTCGTACGGCGTCCTAAAAGACGCACCAAGCCATTGGACAGGTTCAGCAGAGAAAAAACCAACAATAATATTAAATGATAAAACTTCCCGTGAAGGAATTCCCAGACTTGCAGAATTGCTCCCTCTTCTTCCGGACGATGGAAGATGACGGGAACCAAAGTTAGGTAAAGCAATACGCTCAATATCCATGCCAACCTTCGATATTGCTTTTTCGTATTCCGGTATTCCAGCGAAATATGCAGGGTAACATCAATTAAAAAGATAATCCATACGGCTTTATACAAGATCTGTATCTGCTGTACCTCGACCGGGGACAATGGAAAACCATGTTCGTAAACCACTCCGACAATCAACAACAGAGATGCCAGATAAGTGAGCGCTTCTACCAACCCCAGCAGGATACGTACATAGGGCTTGAGAAGCTTATTCTGATATAACAGAAATTTATGATAAATCTTCATATCACATTTTTTTATTGTCGTATTTGCTATGCCGTGCAAACTTAACTAAAATAACAATCGAATTCGATTCTTTGTTGACAAAATTACACGAATATTAAAAATTTTGCCTACTTTTGGCAGCAGAAAACTAATAAACCACAATAACATGAGTGACAAAAGAAAACGGTATATCCTACCGGAAGAAGAAATTCCACATTACTGGTACAACATTCAGGCTGATATGGTGAACAAGCCAATGCCGCCGTTGCACCCGGGAACAAAACAGCCGCTGAAAGCGGAAGATCTGTATCCAATCTTTGCCAAAGAACTGTGTCATCAGGAGCTTAACCAGACTGACGCATGGATCGAAATACCGGAAGATGTACGCGAAATGTATAAATATTATCGCAGTACGCCGCTTGTACGCGCTTACGGACTGGAAAAAGCGCTCGGAACTCCGGCACATATCTATTTCAAGAACGAAAGTGTCAGCCCGATCGGTTCTCATAAACTGAACTCTGCGCTGGCTCAGGCATATTATTGCAAAGAAGAAGGCGTCACGAACGTTACTACCGAAACCGGTGCGGGCCAATGGGGAGCCGCCCTTTCTTATGCTGCCAAAGTTTTTGGTCTCGAAGCCGCAGTTTATCAGGTAAAGATCAGCTACGAACAAAAGCCTTACCGCCGCAGCATTATGCAGACTTTCGGCGCACAGGTCACTCCTTCTCCGTCTATGTCTACCCGTGCGGGAAAAGATATCCTGACGGCTCACCCCACCTATCAGGGTTCTCTGGGTACAGCCATCTCGGAAGCTATCGAACTTGCACAAATGACTCCCAACTGTAAATACACTCTTGGTTCGGTACTCAGCCACGTTACTCTCCACCAAACCATCATCGGTCTGGAAGCTGAAAAGCAAATGGAAATGGCGGGCGAATATCCGGACGTAGTAATCGGTTGTTTCGGAGGCGGTTCCAACTTCGGAGGTATCTCTTTCCCATTTATGCGTCACAACATCCTGGAAGGAAAGAAAACCCGTTTCGTTGCTGCCGAACCTGCTTCGTGCCCGAAGCTGACCCGCGGTAAATTCCAATATGACTTCGGTGATGAAGCCGGATATACTCCGCTGCTCCCGATGTTTACATTAGGACACAACTTCGCTCCTGCCCATATCCATGCAGGCGGTCTTCGCTATCACGGTGCAGGCGTCATCGTCTCCCAATTGCTGAAAGACAATCTGATGGAAGCGGTAGATATCCAGCAACTGGAATCTTTCGAAGCCGGCTGTCTGTTCGCACAGGCGGAAGGTATTATTCCGGCACCGGAATCCAGCCACGCGATTGCTGCCGCTATACGCGAAGCAAAGGCGTGCAAGGAAACAGGAGAAGAGAAAGTGATTCTGTTCAACCTGTCCGGACACGGTCTGATCGATATGGCATCTTATGACAAATATCTGGCAGGCGATTTAGTGAACTACGCACTGACTGACGAAGATATTCAGAAGAATCTGGATGAAATAGGAGACTTATCCAAGTAAGCCCCGGTTTCTGAACCGAATTCTGTAAGCATAAAAGCCCGGTATGATGCCGGGCTTATTTATTATCTCTACGAAACTATCCAAAAGAATACAGTCTTTTGTACTTTATTCATGGGGTATTTAAAGGAAATTACTATCTTTGGCGTCATTATTAATCTCGTGAACTAATAATGAGCAAGCTTAAGAAGATAGTAATCTACTTGTTTTTCCTATGCTTAGGAATGCATTCCGCCTTTTCTGAAACTCCGGAACAAATCACATTTTCCTATATTTCCATCAATGAGGGACTATCACAAAGTACGGTGTTCTCCATCGATCAGGATAAAAGGGGCAATATGTGGTTTGCCACTTATGACGGAGTTAACAAATACGACGGATATGCATTTACGGTTTATCAGCATAATGAGGATGACCCGAACAGTATCGCCAACGACATCTCCCGTATTGTAAAAACAGACAGTCAGGGACGGGTATGGATTGGTACACGTGATGGTTTGTCCCGTTATGATGAGGAAAAAGACATATTCCAGAACTTCTTCTATGAAAAGAATGGGAAACATTTGCAAGTTAACGGTATCGAAGAGATTTCACCGGAACAGTTACTTATCAGTACTCCGGAAGGGCTGATCATGTTCGATATCAAAGAATCCAAATTTATAGATGATTCTTTCAGCACAGCGATGCATAAGACAATCGCCTCCACTCTTTACAGACAGGGTGACCAAATTTATATCGGAACTTCGACCGACGGACTCTATACTTACTCTATTACTCAGAAAACTTTTGAAAAAGTGATCCCCATTTTAGGGACTAAACAGATTCAGGCTATTCTTCAGCAATCCCCTACCCGCATCTGGGTGGCAACCGAAGGAGCCGGACTGTTCCTGATTAATCCGAAAACGAAGGAAATAAAGAATTATCTGCATTCTCCTTCCAACCCGAAGAGTATCAGTTCCAATTACATCCGCTCACTGGCAATGGATTCACAAAACCGTTTATGGATCGGAACTTTCAACGACTTGAATATTTATCATGAAGGTACTGATTCTTTTGCCTCGTACAGCAGTAACCCCGTAGAAAACGGCAGTCTGTCACAACGTTCGGTGCGCAGTATCTTTATGGATTCTCAGGGCGGTATGTGGCTGGGAACTTATTTCGGTGGTCTGAACTATTATCACCCTATCCGGAACCGCTTCAAGAATATCCGCAATATTCCTTATAAAAACTCGTTAAGCGACAATGTAGTAAGCTGTATTGTCGAAGATAAAGACAAAAACCTGTGGATAGGAACGAATGACGGAGGATTGAATCTTTATAATCCGATTACACAGCGATTTACATCTTATACACTGCAAGAGGATGAAAGTGCAAGAGGCATCGGTTCCAACAATATCAAGGCGGTATATGTAGACGAAAAGAAATCTTTGGTATATATAGGTACTCATGCCGGCGGACTGAGTATCCTTCACCGCAACAGCGGTCAGGTAGAAAACTTTAACCAACGCAACAGCCAGCTGGTAAATGAGAATGTCTATGCCATCCTTCCCGACGGAGAAGGGAATCTTTGGTTGGGAACACTCAGTGCACTGGTTCGTTTTAATCCGGAACAACGGAGTTTTACTACGATTGAAAAAGAGAAAGATGGCACTCCAGTCGTCTCCAAACAAATCACGACACTATTCCGCGACTCCCATAAACGCTTATGGATCGGTGGAGAAGAGGGACTATCAGTCTTTAAGCAAGAAGGTCTGGATATACAAAAAGCATCCATACTTCCGGTTTCCAACGTCACGAAGCTCTTTACGAACTGTATTTACGAGGCTTCCAACGGAATCATCTGGGTAGGTACACGCGAAGGATTTTATTGTTTCAATGAAAAAGACAAGCAGATCAAACGGTATAACACGACCAACGGTCTGCCGAATAACGTAGTATACGGTATTTTGGAAGATTCCTTCGGAAGACTCTGGTTAAGTACCAACCGGGGGATTTCCTGCTTTAATCCGGAAACGGAAAAATTCCGTAACTTTACAGAATCGGACGGGTTGCAAAGCAATCAGTTCAATACCGCTTCTTATTGTCGTACGTCTGTGGGACAAATGTATTTTGGCGGTATCAACGGAATCACGACTTTCCGTCCGGAATTATTGCTCGACAATCCTTATACGCCTCCGGTGGTTATCACCAAACTGCAACTGTTCAATAAGGTAGTCCGCCCGGATGATGAGACCGGTATTCTGACCAAGAACATCAGTGAAACGAAAAGTATCACACTGAAATCCTGGCAAACTGCTTTTTCCATTGAGTTCGTGGTATCCAATTATATCTCAGGACAACATAATACTTTCGCCTATAAGCTGGAAGGTTATGATAAAGAATGGTATTATCTGACGGACAGCCGCACCGTCTCCTACTCTAACCTGCCACAGGGAACCTATCAATTCCTTGTCAAAGCTGCCAACAGCGACGGCAAATGGAATCCTATCCCTACAGCATTGGAGATTATCGTTCTGCCGATCTGGTATAAGACCTGGTGGGCACTACTCATCTTCTTCGCAACCTTCGCAGGTTTCATCACTTTTGTTTTCCGCTTCTTCTGGATGCGCAAAAGTATGGAAGCCCAGCTTGAAATAGAACGCAGAGACAAAGAACATCAGGAAGAAATCAATCAGATGAAGATGCGTTTCTTCATCAACATCTCGCATGAACTTCGTACACCTTTGACGCTGATTCTGACTCCCCTGCAAGAGATCATTAACAAAATCAGCGACCGATGGACACGCAACCAACTGGAATATATCCAACGGAATGCAAACCGCCTGCTGCATCTGGTCAACCAATTGATGGACTACCGCCGTGCTGAACTCGGAGTGTTCGAACTAAAAGCGAAAAAAGGAAACGCTCATCAACTGATACAGGACAACTTCCTTTTCTACGATAAACTGGCACGCCACAAAAAGATTACTTATACTCTACACTCTGAACTGGAAGACAAAGAAGTTCTTTTTGATGCCAACTATCTGGAACTGATAGTTAACAACCTCCTTTCCAATGCCTTTAAATATACGGAAAGCGGGCAAAGCATTACCGTAACTCTGAAAGAGGAGAACGGCTGGCTATTGTTGCAAGTCAGCGATACAGGCATAGGTATCCCTATCAACAAACAGGGAAAGATATTCGAACGTTTCTATCAGATAGAAAGTGAGCACGTAGGAAGTGGTATCGGACTTTCGTTAGTACAACGTCTGATAGAACTTCATCATGGACGTATCGAACTGGACAGCGAAGAAAACAAAGGCAGTACATTCTCTGTCTATCTGCCACAGGATCTGTCGGTTTACAAACCTTCCGAGTTAGCTTCCAATAACGAACAAAATGAAGAAGAGCAAGTGTATTCTACCAATTCGAAAGCAATGTATTTCATCGACACGGAGAAAGTGGAAAACGAATCTGTGGAATCCGGTGATAAGAAGCGCGGAACAATTCTGATCGTAGAAGATAATAATGAAATCCGCCGTTACCTGAGTAACGGACTGGCGGATTTGTTCAACACACTGGAAGCCGGGAACGGTGAAGAAGCACTGGAAAAACTGAAAGACAACGAAGTGGATGTGATTGTCACCGACGTCATGATGCCGGTTATGGATGGTATCAAGCTATGCAAGAACGTGAAACAAAATATCCGGACTTGCCATATTCCGGTTATTATTCTCTCCGCAAAGACCGATATCAAAGATCAGATGGAAGGTCTGCAAATGGGTGCGGATGACTATATCCCCAAACCATTCTCTCTTGCCATCCTGACAACCAAGATACAGAACATGATGCGTACACGCAGACGGATGCTCGATAAGTACGCCAAATCATTGGAAGTAGAACCTGAGAAAATCACATTCAATGCAATGGATGAAGCCTTGCTGAAACGTGCCATGGCGATTGTGGAAAAGAATATGGATAACATCGAATTCTCTACCGACGAATTCGCCAGAGAAATGAACATGAGCCGTTCTAATCTGCATCTGAAACTAAAAGCAATTACCGGAGAATCAACCATTGACTTTATCCGTAAGATTCGTTTCAATGAAGCGGCCAAGCTACTGAAAGACGGACGATATACGGTAGCGGAAGTCAGTACTATGGTAGGATTCAATACACCGTCATATTTTGCCACCAGTTTCAAGAAGTACTTCGGATGCTTACCTACGGAGTATATCAAGAAATCAAAAGGATAACCTTCTCATTCAAGGAAAGTATGTTGTTAGACAAATTTGATATATAATTCATTAAAACTAATAGTAGCTAATTTGTTTTTGAACAAAGTATAGACGTTATGAACAAGTATTGGCTGTATAACTCTCTACATTTGTATAGAGATATCAGAACCAAAAGAATATAAACCACATTAAAGGAAATGTTTATACTATGAGCTTCAAAAAACGACTTTACATCTATGTAATTTTATCATTCATCAGTATGGGTATAGTTAATGCACGTTCAATAACTATACAACAAACAATTGACTGGCCCGAATTCATGAGCAGTCAGGATATGATATGGGAAGTACTGCCTGAATATTGGCACGAATCAGCCTATCTGGGAAATGGCAGGCTGGGTCTAATGATTTATAAAGAACCGGAAAAAAACTACATACGGTTCGAAACCAGTAACTGCGATGTACACGACCACAGAGAAAAAAGAGACGTATTCGGGACGCCCCGATTACTCACCGGTCACTTTGCATTACACCCCGAAGGGGAAATCATCAGTGGTAAGATGCGCCTCGACCTTTGGAACGCAGAAGCTACAACAGATATTGTCACTACCAAAGGAGCGATCCATTTAAAAACGTTTGTCCATGCAGACGATATGATTATGATCGTAAAAGCAACGACAGAAGGAGAAGAAAAAAACTTTCAGTGGGAATGGATTGCCGCCGAAGCTAATAGTCCCCGTTATCTTTTCTTCAAGAATCAAGATAAAATGGACAAAATTCCGCAAGACTATCAACTCAATCCTGCTGCTGAAATCAGTCAAAAGAATGATATAAACTTATCCACCCAAAAGTTACTTGCCGGTGGTGAAACAGTAGTAGGATGGCAGGAAAGCAAAGCTGAAAAAGGAGAACGCATTCTGTGGATAAACCTTACACATACATTTCCACAGACAAATGCCGGAGAAATATGTATGAAAGAAATAAAGAAAGCCGGGCGTCAAGGATTTAAAAAGCTACAAAGTACGCATCGCAAATGGTGGAATGCCTATTATCCTGCCAGTTTCATCACATTGCCCGAAATCCAAAAAGAAAACTTTTACTGGATACAGATGTACAAACTGGCTTCCGCTACTCGCGGTGACCGCGCCTTGATAGACAATACAGGTCCCTGGCTGACAGAAACTCCCTGGCCCAACGCCTGGTGGAACCTCAACGTACAGCTAACCTATTGGGCATTGAATGCCTCTGACCATTTAGACCTGGCCGCCTCACTCGAAAACGCACTTTACAACCATATAGACGAACTACGCCTCAACGTTCCTTCTGCCTACCGTTCTAATTCTTTAGGGATTGGAGTGGCTTCCAATCTGGAATGTATGTCAACGGAAATTGGTATTCCCGGCAAAGGTAAAGCACAAGTAGGATTATTACCATGGGCATGCCATAACCTCTGGCTCATCTACCGCCACAAGATGGATGATAATGTGTTACGCGACAAGTTATTCCCATTATTAAAAGGTGCTGTCAACTATTATCTGCACTTCCTGGAAAAAGGCGAAGATGGCAAATTGCATCTCCCCAAAACCTATTCACCGGAATACGATGCCGTAGAAGACTGTAACTTCGATCTCGCTTTGCTACGTTGGGGATGTCAGACCTTACTTGAATCAGCAAAACGTCTGAACATTCAGGATCCCCTGATGGAAACTTGGCAAAGTGTTCTTTATGATCTGGTGGCTTATCCTATGGATGAAAACGGCTTGCTAATAGGAAAAGACATGCCTTATGCCTTTTCTCACAGGCATTACTCACATTTACTTGCCATCTATCCTTTATATCTGCTCAACACTGAACAAACCGGTGCTGTTGACATCATCGAGAAGTCACTGGCCTTTTGGCAAAGTAAACCCAAAGCACTCCAAGGTTATTCATGTACCGGTGCTTCTTCTATCTCGTCAGCTATCGGTAAGGGAAATGACGCACTTGCTTATTTGAATAAATTATTCGGAAAGTTTCTTAGCCCTACCACTATGTATAAAGAAGCAGGCCCCGTTATCGAAACCCCGTTATCAGGTGCTCAGTGCATCCACGATATGTTGCTACAGAGTTGGGGAGGAAAAATCAGAATTTTCCCGGCAGTGCCGGATGCCTGGCAGGATGTTGCCTACTCCGGTTTACGCACAGAAGGAGCCTTCAAAGTTTCTGCCAGCAGAAAACAGGGAAAGACGGAATTCGTGCATATAAAGAGCCTGGCCGGCGAGCCTTGTATAGTAATGACCGACATCTCTAATCCTATTTTCACAGGAAAGAGAGACTTTATAATAAAATCTGTCAATAATGGTACTTATCTGATTGACTTAAAAAAGGGAGAAGAAATCATCATGTATCCTAAAGGTACATCTCCAGATTTTAGTATCTCACCCATATCACATATGTCTCAAAACTATTTTGGAAAGAAGGCAAAATAACCTATTGAAATCAACATGTAAAGGAGCTGCTTGAATGAATTTTAAAATCATCCATTTAAGCAGCTCAAATTGTACAAAAGGTATCTTATGACACTATGTAGAGATATTACATTCTGATATCTAAAAAACTAAAATTCAGAGACAAAACCACCTTTTTGAACAAAAATAGCATATGTCTCAACAAAATTAATATCAAAAAAGTCATTTTTGAACAAAGTGTGGACAACATAAATTAAGAATCATATTTAATGAAGTTACATTTGCAACAGTAAAAATACACTTTTAATAATTATAAAACCTAATAAAGTATGAAGAACATCTTCTTTATTTGCATTTGTGCCTTATTCGCTTTTACCGGATGCACGGATGACGATGATGAACTATTGGCAAATGGAGACACTAACATTAACTTGCTTCCTAATCCTCAACCGAATGGCGTAATTAATGAAAAGTTATTCGAGGTTATCAACCTGGATTATCCGGGTCTGGAAAAGGTGAAAGAGTATTATGAAGCTAATGAGTATTATTACGCTGCTCATGAGTTATTAAAATACTATAGAAACAGATCGGATGTCAGCAACCCGAATATCAATCTGATCAACCCTTCTATTACTGCTTTCGATCAGAATATAGCTGATCAGGCATTGGAACACAGATTCTATGTACGTAACTTTAAGGAAAAAGAAGAAAACGGCAAAGAAGTCTATTATTTATTTGATAAAGATAAAAAGATAGACTGGACTTATACTCCTGCTGAAATTACAGACCAGGAATTTAAGTCTCAGACCCACCGTCATCAATGGATGCTTCCACAGGCAAAGGCTTACCGCGTCAATCAGAATGAGAAATATATTCAATCATGGATAGAGGTTTATAGTGACTGGCTGAATACATTCCCTTGTCCGGAAGGTACGGTAAGCAAAGATGCTGTCCAGTGGTATGGCCTGCAACCTGCCGAAAGAGTGCTTGACCAAATCGATATCATACCTCATTTTATCCAATCTACCAACTTTACCCCTCAATGGCTTTCAACATTCCTTGTTGCTTTTGCTAATGAAGTAGAGTGCATTCGCAACAATTATTATACTGACGGTAGTAATATTTATGTTACCCAGGTACAAGCAATCACTACAGCAGGTATTTTAATGCCCGAATTCAAGAATGCAGAAGCATGGCTGAATGAAGGAGCACAAAAAATCACTGAACAGATTACTGCACAGTTCTTAGAGGACGGAGTTCAAAATGAATTGGACCCAAGTTATCATATCGGAGTAGTTGCAGGATTCTATAATATATATAAAATCGCCCAACTCAATAACAAGTTAAGCTTATTCCCTTCTACCTATATAGAACAATTGAGAAAAGCAGCCCGCTTTGTTATGGATATCATCTATCCGGACTATACAATTGATAACTTCAATGATACACGTTCTGCTTCATATACTAAAAATGTATTATTAAGAAATCTGAGACAGTATTCTGAAATGTTCCCGGATGATGCAGAAATGAAATGGATGTCAACAGAAGGTAAACAAGGAACAACACCTGCCGGTTTGACACAGATATATGATGCTTCCGGGTATTATATGTTACGTAGCGGATGGGGAAAAAGCTCGACCATGATGATTCTGAAAAACAATAATAATCCGGATAACAAATGGCACTGCCAACCCGATAACGGAACATTCGGTATCTATCGTAACGGACGTAATTTCTTCCCGGATGCCGGTGTATATTCTTATGGAGGAACAAGTGCAAGTAATGAAGATCGCAAGACATTCCTTGCAACTAAGAATCATAACACAATGACAGCCTTAAGTGCAACAATTGCCAATGGGTATATGAAAGGCGAGTTCCTTAAACATGAGACCAAAGGAAACACACAGATTTTGGTTACTCAGAATCAAATTAAAGCCGGTCTTACTCACCGTCGGGCTGTATTCTTTGTAGATAAAGAGTTCTTTGTTCTTGTAGACGAAGGATACGGAGATGGTAATAAAGACAAAATCAATTTGAATTTCCATCTTTGTTCAAGCGAAGCTAATGAAACGGTATATGATGACTTGTCCGCTTCATATCAGTATGGCGCACATACCACATTTGCAAATAATAACATACTGGTTCGCACTTTTGCCGAGACAAACCAGGATTTTGGCAAATCAAATGTTGCATCTGATGTTTCCAATAAGTTAGGAGAAAAGAATGCGTCACGCAAAGGTTATCAATATACCATACGAAAACCACAAAATGGAGCTGCCCGCTTTATTACTGTAATCTATCCGTTTGAAGCTGTTTCTACACTTAATAATCTGACTATGGATGCCCAGTTTACTGATAACGCCTCTGAAGACGCAGGTACATTCCATACAAATGGTGCTGCGGTAGAAGTAACTATCAATGGCAAGAAATACGAATTATCTTATACTTTATAATTTAATATACCTAAGAAAAATGAGATCTAAATTACAAAACATTACTTCAAGATTGCTGGCAATCTTAATGGTAGTTGGATTGTGTGTCACGAACTCCTCCTGCACGGATCCGGAGACAACTGACTCTACCAAGTTTGCGATTTTCTATGCCGGTATTACCGACATAGGCCCCTCTATGAATTTTAACATGTCCGGACCGACTTACATCGGAGGTACCCCCTCTGATTTTTCTATCACTCGCATTACTCTTGATGGAGAAGTATACGATACAGATTGTTTTCAAATTTCAGATCCTAGTACAGGAGCTATTAAATTAGTTAATACGGATAATCTGCCTGTCGGTACTTATTGCATCAGTGTATCTTGTATATCAAATGGAAATTATTACGAGTTTAAAGATGCAATCACTGTAAATATGCTGGCACCGGTTCCTGACGGAATTACAGTAGACCCAAGCGAAGTTACAGTAGATTTTGCAGACATCTATAAAGAGTCTGCCAGTGCTCAGGTAAAAACTGAAGAAGGAACACATGTACACATCAGCAAGTATGAAATCATTCAGGAAGAAGGAAAGGAATACTTTGCAATTTCCAATACCGGAAAAATCACAGTCAACGATAAATATGAAGGAGAAATTCTTCCCGGTAAATATGTGTTGAATCTTAAATTAACAACAGAAGCAGGAGCAGGTATATACGAAAATGCTGTTACATTCAACATTATTTCCAGTCCGCTTACGTTAACATATAAACCCGCATCGGTGAGAGTAGAAAAAGATCAAGCATATGTGTCCGGAGCTCCAATTCTCAAAGGATCTCCAGAAGGACTGACGTATAAGATAAAATCAATCTCTCCCGAGACTTCAACTATCTCTATAGATGAACAGACCGGAATCATAACCCTTGCCGCCAATAACGGATTAGAAATAGATAATAGCTATAATGTATCTGTTACAGCAACCAACCAATATGGCAGCAAGGATTTCGATAATACATTTGTTATCAATATAGTGGGATTCATTAACCCTATTACCCAACTTCGATATGCAAACCAGGAAAAGATACAATCTGTTGCATTTGAATTTGGTCCGGAAGAAGTAGATGGAGACGAACTTACTTACTCATTCATTGACTTGGACTCCAGATTAGCCGATAAACTTAATATTGATGGAGTTACTGGTGTTATTTCTGCAAAAAAAGGCAATTCAATAGAAACTGGCACATATACAATCACAGTACAGGCGAAAAATGACAAGAGTGAGAAGACTTCAACCTTTACACTGACTATTGCAGCAAATCCTAACTATTTCACTTACATACGTTATGGAAATAACCTGGGACTTACCCCTGAAGAAAACTATGCTGATCAATTCGATTATGACAAAAAAGCTATTCTTCTAGCTGAAAAGTTAACTCCTAAGACAGACATTCCCAATGGTCGTCCTGTTAAATGGGAAGTTAAAATATTAAATACAACTGCATTAAGTGGTACTACAATCTCAGAAACAGGAGAACTATCATTTAGTGAGAATAAATGGAATAGCAATTATGGTGTTAGTGTACTTTTTGTTACCGCAACGGTGGGTTCTGGAGAAGAAGCTATATCTAAAACAATTCCTGTTTTCATACGTCAAAATAAAGATAAAAACGGAATTTTCGTCAAATATACTCCATTTGCAGTAAAGATGAATCCTTCTAAAGGTGGTATGGTAGCTGCACCTGTAGTTACATCAAATGGCACAACTGTAACAGATTACACAACATATTTAATGGATTATCGTAGAGACTTCTATTACTATAGTTTCATTGAAAACCATGTAGATGGAATACAGTCAGTCAATGGTAGTTTTATGAATGGCTTGTGGGCAACATATTATAAAGCAATTGGGAAAACTCCTAATTATAGTGCAAGAGCTCCTATGTCCTACTACGATAATGCCCAAAATCTCAGTCAACCCTTAGGCTATATAAGCAACAAAGATCTATCTGTAACAATCAACCCTGGCAAATGGAAAGATTCTGAAGGAGTGTATGCAAATGGTGTTTTTATAGGAAGAATGTCTTTTGTAACTGACGGTAAACAGGCAGATCTCGCTAATGATGGCACTACCAAAAATCAAATATTCCCATTAGCCATTTGGTTTGATGAAAGTTTCTAATTTAAATCTAATATAGAATAGATATGTACAATATAAAATTTAAAGCATTGAGTAAAAGAGGGTATTTTACCCTCTTAGCTCTCTTAATTGCGATTACCTCATTTGCTCAGGAAATCACAATAAACGGTGTCGTTATCGATGAAACGGATACTCCATTAATCGGAGCAACGGTTCAAGTAAAAAACACTCAAAAAGGAGTAGTTACAGACTTTGACGGAAAATTCTCCATTAAAGCGAATAGTAATGCAACATTGATTATCAGCTACATTGGCTATAAGAATCAAGAGATCAAAATAAAAGGTCAAAAGAACTTGAATATCAAATTAGAACCAGATAATGCAATGCTGGACGAAGTAATTGTAGTTGGTTACGGCAGTATGAAGAAAAGCGACTTGACAGGCTCCGTTTCTTCTGTAGCAGCTAAATCTATTGAAGGTTTCAAAACAGGTTCTGTAGTAGAAGCACTTGGAGGTCAGATTGCCGGTGTACAGATCACCCAGTCGGATGGTACTCCCGGTTCGGGTTTCGATATCAAAATTCGTGGTGTTGGTACAGTAAACGGAGATTCTTCTCCACTCTATATTGTTGACGGATTCGAAGTTAGTAGTATCGACTATCTTCCTAACTCAGACATTGAATCAGTCGAAGTATTAAAAGATGCTTCAGCTTCTGCAATTTATGGTGCACGCGCTGCTAATGGTGTAGTTTTGGTTACAACAAAATCCGGTAAAGAAGGAAAAGCCGTTATCACTTATAACGGGTCGGCTACTTATCGTAACATTCCTAAAAAACTGGACATGCTCAGCACATATGAGTTTGCCGCATTACAAGTAGAACTCAACCCGACTAAATACGGAACGACTTATTATCAAGAAGGAAATGATTCTGACGGAGTTCCTTATCGTCATCAAACTTTGGAAGACTACCTGACGGATCCCGGAATTGACTGGCAGAGTGAATCATTCAAACCGACTTGGTCTCAGAACCATGATTTCAGTATCAGCGGCGGTACAAAAGAAACTAAATATGCCGCCTCTTTCTCACATTTTGATGAAAATGGTATCTTCACGAACAGTGGCTATAAAAAGAATGCAGGTAAATTACGTATCAACCAAAAGATTACTAAATTCATCACTTTTGATGCTACTATCAACTATGCAAATACGGTGAAAGAAGGTATCGGTACTTCAGGTACCGGAGGAACGCTAAATATGTTATCAAATATATTACGTTTCCGTCCTACCGGAGGTAACAGTGTAACAAACGATGAACTTCTGAATTCTGTTTTCGACCCATTGGAACTAAGTGAGAACACCACTTATTCACAAATTAATCCAATTAAACAGGCTGAAGCTGTAAAAGACCGGAGACAATCTGAATTATGGGGAGCTAATGCTGCACTGACAGTACAATTGATGAAAAACCTGACATTCAAAGCATCAGCCACTTACAATACGACTAATACCAGAAGGGATCTTTTCTATGGTGAAAACTCCAGCCAGGCATATCGTAGTGGAGGCGTTTATGGTTCTACACAAATGCAGAAAGACTTACGTTGGCAGAGCAGTAACACATTAACTTATAAAAAGAAAATCAATAAGAAAAACACGTTTGATATCATGTTAGGACATGAGTTTTCATTCAGAAGCTCGGAACTTTTATATGGACAATCCAAAGATTTCCCGTTCCCAAACCTGGGTAACGACAATCTGGGAATAGGAGCCACTCCTAGCAGCGTATCAACTTCAAGAAGCGACAAGAAACTGTTATCTTACTTTGCAAGAGGTAACTACAACTTCGACAACCGTTATCTATTTACTGCTACAATACGTGCTGACGGTTCTACCGTATTCTCTGCAAAAAATAAATGGGGATATTTTCCTTCATTCTCCGCAGCATGGCGTGTATCGGAAGAAAAATTCATGAAGAACATAACTCCGATATCAAACTTAAAACTCCGCCTTGGATGGGGTACAGTAGGAAATGACCGTATCACAAACTATCTGTCTATGGATCTGTATTCATCAAGCAAATATGGAATAGGACAACAAATGGCCACAGTGCTGAGTCCGAAACAACTGGCTAACAAAGATCTGAAATGGGAAGGATCTACCACTGCTAACTTAGGTATTGATGTTGGTCTTCTTGATAACCGCCTGAACCTGACAGCAGATTTCTTCTTAAAGAACACCAAAGATCTGTTACTTGAACAAAAGCTTGCTTATGTAACAGGATTCAACTCTCAATGGCAGAATATTGGTAAGATTGAGAATAAAGGTATCGAATTGAACATCAATTCCACTAATATTCAAACTCGTAACTTCTTATGGCAGACAGATTTCAACATTTCATTCATTAAGAATACATTGAAAGCGTTGCAGGACGGCAATACATATATACAGTCAGCAACTAAATTCAACAGTAACTTCAATGGAAATGATTATATCTCCATTGTAGGTTCTTCACTTGGACAAATGTATGGATATGTTTTTGACGGTGTTTACCAAACATCTGATTTCAACGTACTTCCTAACGGTTCAATGCAACTGAAACCCGGAGTGGCAGATATAAGCAAACATGCCGGTAAGACCGTGGAACCGGGTATGGTGAAGTATAAAGATATAGATGGAGACGGTGTCATTACTCCTGACGACCGTACCACTATTGGAAACGGGCAACCGGATTGGTACGGAGGTATCACCAACACCTTCAATTACAAAAACATTGATTTCAGCTTCATGTTCCAGTTCCAATATGGCAACGATGTTTATAATGCGACGCGTATGTTCAATACACAATCGCAAGACGAACGAAGTAATCAACTGGCAGAAGTTGCCGACCGGTGGACTCCGACACATGCATCTAATCGTGTGCCTTCCGCCAGAGGATATGTAAAATATGAATTATACTCACGTTTCGTTGAAGACGGTTCGTTCCTTCGCTTAAAAAACATAACATTAGGATATACATTCCCTAATAAATGGACAAGAAAAGCATATATCAACCGCCTGCGTGTATATGGTACAGCTCAGAACTTATTCTGCCTGACTAAATATAGCGGTTACGATCCTGAAGTGAATATGAAAAGCAGTCCGCTTATGCCAGGATTCGACTGGGGTGCTTATCCGAAAAGTAGAGTATTTACATTTGGTGTAGAAGTTCAATTCTAAACAAAAAAAAGACAATGAAAAAGTTCAAATACTACTTATGCACATTAGCCTGTGCAATCACCGTTTCATCTTGCTCATTAGATGAGACCAGCTATACAGAAATTGAGAAAGGAAACTACATGAAGAATGCGGCAGAAGCAGAAAATGTACTTCTGGGCGTATATCGTGATATGGTTCAGGATGGTATTTATGGTTTCCACCTATCTTTGTACTTTACTATCCCCAGTGATATTGCCAAAGTAACAGGTAACAGTACCGACGGACTTCGTCTGATTCCCTCAAACGCTTATACCAGTTCACAGACAGAAATAGCAACAACATGGGCAAACCTATACAGTGCTATCTATGATGCAAACGATTTTATCGAGACACTGGGACAAAAAATCGGAACCTACGATGAAGGTAATTACAAGAAAGCCGCTGTCTATATGGCAGAAGCACGTTGTCTGCGTGCCATGTACTATTTCGAATTAGTACGTTGGTTTGGGAATGTAGCATTGATAACCAATACTGCTCAATCCCGTCAACATCCATCTACTTTCACACAAGCAGATCCCGCAGACGTATATAAATTTATAGAAACTGATTTGCAATACGCTATTGATAATCTGCCTTATTCAGTGGATGACAATATACGTTCTGACAACAGTTTCCGTCTTTCTAAAGGCGCCGCACTCGGACTGTTGACTAAAGTATACGCTACTTGGGCAGGCTATCCTGTCCATGATACAAGCAAATGGGAAAATGCAGCAAAAACTGCTAAGATTCTAGTCGAATCGGGTAAACATCACTTGCTTTCTGACTTCGAACAATTATGGAAGAACACTTGTAATGGTGTTTGGGATGACGAAGAAAGTCTGATCGAAGTAAGTTTCTATGCTCCTACCGTTACCGGAGTATCAGCTAATGACCCTTGCGGACGTATTGGTAAATGGAACGGTGTACAGGCAAGCGGTATCAGAAGCGTCCGTAATGCCGGTAACTGGCGTGTCATCCCGACTTTCCTGCGCGACTGGAAAGACCGTGAAAGTGATAACAGATGGAAGTACTCCTTTGCTGATTACAAATATGGTAAAAACACGACTACCGGTGAAGATGGAGTCAAACTTGTAATCAATGCCAGCGGTAATATTGAAGATGCCATCAAAGACGATGCTAAAGATGCATTAAAGAAATCCTATATCGATAATGTATGCCCGAGAAAATGGGATACAGAAGAATATGTAAACAGTGCCAACTATCTTATCGATGCTAATCTTTCCAATATCAACTGGTATATATTACGTTATGCTGATGTATTACTTTTATATGCAGAAGCTTTGAACGAATGGAAGCAAGGACCGACCGACGAAGCATATAAGGCTATCAATATGGTACGCAGACGCGGCTTCGGACTTCCTGTGGAAACCGACAACAGCGCCTCAGACTTATCCGGATTGTCTTACGACGAATTCCAAAAAGCCGTACGTAATGAAAGAGCTTATGAATTGGCATTCGAAGGACATCGCAGACAAGATTTAGTTCGCTGGGGAATCTACTACGACAGCATCAGAAAAACAGCTCAGGATTTAGTTGACTGGTATAGTGCCGGTGACGAATTCTATGTATGCGTCGATTATACTAAAAAGAATAAGAATGAGTTACTCCCCATACCACAACAGGAAATGGACTTGTGTACTCAATTCAATCAGAATCCGGGATGGTAAATAATCATACTGTAATATAACATGAAAGCGTTACCGAAGAAATAGTCTTTCTTTTGGTAACGCTTTTATCATAATTCTTTATTTCACTGATTTCTATATACCATGAAAAAGAATCTTAGCATAGTAATTCTTCTTATATCTTTAGCCATCAGTCAATCGGTATTCTCCCAAACCTATTCATTTGAGAAGGGAAAAGTGCCCGAAGGTTGGAAAATAGATAAAGGCGTGCTCCATATTTCCTCTGAGAAATACAAATCAGGCAGTCGATCACTTCAAATCAAATGGAAACAGAACGCAGTTCTCACTATCCCCTCACCTACCGGTATTTCTGAAGCATGTAGAAACAGAAATGGTGGTATGAACGCATGGATCTATAACGAATCTCCCACCAAAGAGAATTTACTGTTTTCCTTCAGAGATGAGACTGGTAAAGAAGTATGCCAACTTCCCTTCTTACTTGACTTTAAAGGTTGGCGATGTATTTGGGCTAAATTTCAAGGAGACATGAATATGTCATCCAAAAGTAATATTCAGTCAGTCGAAATACAATTCCCACAGCATACAAAAAAAGGAGTTACTTACATAGATCTTTTAGAGTTCACGTCTAAAGTTTCCTGGCAGAATATGTCGGATGCACAATATAAGGTGAACCGTACTGACTATAGTTTAATACCTGACTTCATTGGCTATAGAAATGCTACTCCAAAAGTAGAAAAAGTAATCACAGTCGAAGATAATCAGATTACAACCATCACAAACAGATTAACAACCTGGTATCTTGGCAGCGGGCAACATTCATCTGAGAGATGGATAAAAATGAGAACGGAAAATGAAAAGACATTTATTCGGAATGGTGTGAAAGCTGCCCAAAAAATCAAAATCCAATATACCGAAGATCATACTCCTCAAGGAGAACCATTATTCCCGATGGGAGCACCCACTATCATAGACGGACAAGAAGCTAAAAAGTTCAGGAGCATTAATGAAAACATCCTGCTTCCATTGGCACTGGATTATCGTAAAAATCAAAATGATCAAAGCCTGAAAAAAGCACTTTACATTTATGATTGGTTCAACGACCAAGGCTGGGCAGACGGCAGCAGTATGGGAACTTTATGTTTTGAGAAACTTAGAAGTTCCGGCTATTTTCACTCATTCTTTTTGCTCAAAGAACAATTATTTCCGGAACAACTAAAACGTGAACTCCAAACGATGAACTGGTTTACCATGTTCGGGGCATGCTATCAGCTTCCTTCACATGCCGGCGAAGTAGCAGATAACTTACGCGCATTGGCGATTCCAAAGCTAATATACGCGCTATCACAAAATGATAAACAAGAAAGGGAAGTTGCCCTGACTGCATTCAAGCATTATATGGACAATGCATTAGGAATAGCTCCGGGATTTTTCGGGACGTTCAAAGCTGACTTCTCCGGATATCATCACAGAGGTCCTTATCATAGTGCGTATTACCCTCATGCACTTTATGCAGGTGCACTCATTGCTTATTTACTGCACGATACTCCTTATGCACTGTCCGAAACAACATTGCATAATCTGAAACAAGGGTTATTGACCTTCCGTTTCTTTTGCGCCGGTCTGGAGGTACCTGCCGGAACTGTGGGACGTTTCCCAAAAGGACAACAGATTTTAGAGACCTTATTACCGGCTTTTGCCTATACAGCTCTGTCATTTAAAGAACCGGATAAAGAATTAACAGCTGCCTTCAAGCGAATACTTGAATCCACAGAAAACCAACAGGCTATCACTGAATATATCAGTAACGTGAATTCAAACTTAGCATATACCAGCACCGTAGGAGAAATCGAGCTAGTAATTCAATTGGCATCAAGTTCCATTGCTAAAGAAAAGCCTGTCACCGGTACACTGTTCATGCCTTATTCCGGATTATTGGTTGCTAAAGACAGTCTTTTTCATTTCAACATCAAGGGATTCAGCCGCTATATATGGGACTTTGAATCTTCTGCCACAGAAAACACCAAAGGACGCTATCTGGGCTATGGTCAAATAGAATATTTTGACTTTAAAAACAGACATAAATCTTTCAATCCGCAAGAAACAGACTTCGACTGGAATTATATTCCGGGAGCTACTACCAAAGTATTACCTGATAAAGTATTGCAAGATAAAGGCGGATCAAGTTCCGGACATCGTAATTTCTCAGATGAGACATTCTTAACGGGGGTACATGCTTCCGACAAAAATGCGATGTTCTCTTTCAGAATGCACGATATCACTTACGATCAGTCATTCCGTGCCAACAAATCAGTCTTTGTATTTGAGGATTTCCTGCTCTGCCTGGGTTCGGACATCCAAACTAAAGATAAAAGATACCCTACAGTCACTACTTTGTTTCAGTCGTTCAGCAGAAACACCAGTGAAGAAAGAATGCCGGAAGGATATATTCTGACAGACCCTTCACTCATGTACGCAGTAAAAGGAGGAGCGGTACGAACTTCCAGTGAAGGCTCTCACACACGAGCTTATATAGAACACGGGACCGCACCGGAGGCGGCAAAATATCACTATTATATACTTAAAAACAAGAAAAAAGTATTGGCCCGTCAACTATTATCCAACGAGAGTCCGATAAAAGTAATAGCACAGGATAACGATGCGCACATTGTTACCTATAAAACGAAAGAAATTACATGCGGCGCTCTTTTCAATGCACAGAAGAAGTATGAAGGTCAACTGGTATCCCAAGTAAATATTCCGCTTTCTTATATACTGGAAAAGCAGAAGGACAATTCATTTAAACTCTCTGTTTGTGAACCGGATATGAGAAGAATATCCCGTGCACATATGGGACTACTGACGGAAGAAGATGTAATACAACAAGAGAAGCCTTATGATACGCAACTGACCATCAATGGGCTATATAATGTGGAATGTCCCCAAAAAACAATAAAAGTATCATTGGATAAAGAAAAGGACAAAACATATATAACCATTTCTACTATCCGGGGAGAAAACTATACGCTTTTATTACACCAAGCTGATCATTAATTATGAAAACTCGATTAATAGCATTATTTATTATTACTCTTTGCATAACAGGTACTAACGCCCAGGGCAATCTGACACTTTGGTATAAGTCTCCTGCAAAAGCATGGGAAGAAGCATTGCCTGTAGGTAACGGACGTATGGGAGCCATGATTTTTGGAAATCCACAGAAAGAGAGAATACAATTCAATGAGAACACTCTTTATAGCGGAGAGCCGGAAACTCCTAAAAACATAAATATAGTACCTGATCTCGCTCATATACGCCAGTTACTCAACGAAGGAAAAAACGCAGAAGCAGGAACTATCATGCAAGAGAAATGGATTGGCAGACTCAATGAAGCCTATCAACCTTTCGGAGATTTATATATCGACTTTGCTTCCAAAGAAACCGTGACAGACTATATCCATTCGCTGGATATGGAAAACGCAGTTGTTACAACTTCTTATAAACAAAATGGCGTAAAGATAAGCAGAGAAGTCTTTGCATCTTATCCGGCACAAGCTATTGTTATACATTTAAAGGCTTCAAAACCGGTTTTAAGTTTTACCGCTTATCTGAATTCTCCACATCCTGTAACGAATGAGTCCGATTCACAAGTTGTTTACCTGAAAGGGCAGGCACCTGCACACGCTCAACGAAGAGACACAGAACACATGAAGCGTTTCAATACTCAACATTTACATCCGGAATATTTTAATGCCGCAGGACATATCATACAGAAAAAGCACGTGATTTATGGAAACGAAATGGATGGAAAGGGAACGTTTTTCGAAGCATGTCTCCTTCCAAGTCATAAAGGTGGAACACTATCCATTTCAAACCATCAGGTCACTGCCCGAAATTGCAGTGAAGTGACCCTCATGCTATATGCTGCTACCAGTTATAACGGACCGCGTAAAAGTCCGAGCAAAGAAGGTAAGAATCCGCATCAAGAAATTATGAGTTTTCGGAAAATCAGTGAAGGAGAAAACTACCAAGAATTAAAAAAGAAACATATCATTGACTATCAATCCTTATTTAACCGGGTATCTTTTATTCTTCCGGCGAAAAAACTACAAAAAGAATTGCCGACAGACGAACGGTTAAAGAAATTCAAGGAAGAAGAAGATCAGGCATTAATCGCACAGTTATTTCAGTTCGGACGTTATTTAATGATAGCCGGTTCCCGAGGCGAAGGACAACCCTTGAATCTGCAAGGCTTATGGAATGATCAGGTATTACCTCCATGGAATTCAGGATACACCTTAAATATAAACCTAGAAATGAACTATTGGCCAGCAGAAGTCACCAACTTATCAGAATGTCACCAGCCTTTATTCAAACTCATTGAAGAAATAGCAGATAAAGGTAAAGAACTGGCTCGTGATATGTATGGATTAAATGGTTGGGCTATTCATCATAACATATCTATATGGCGGGAAGCATACCCATCAGACGGATTTGTTTATTGGTTTTTCTGGAATATGTCCGGCCCATGGTTATGTAATCATATATGGGAACACTACTTATTTACGAAAGACGTGGATTTTCTAAAGAAATACTATCCGATACTAAAAGGATCAGCAACATTCTGCTCCGAATGGCTAATCGAAAACAGTAAAGGAGAACTGGTAACTCCAGTCAGTACTTCTCCTGAGAATGCATATCTTATGCCTGACGACACTCCGGCATCTGTCTGCGAAGGTAGTACGATGGACATTGCCATTATCCGATCCTTGTTTTCCAATACAATTGAAGCTTCAAAGATACTTCAGACTGATAGGGATTTTCGTTCGGAGTTAATCAAAAAGAGAAGTAAATTGAAAGGATACCAAATCGGTAGTAAAGGACAGCTATTGGAATGGGACAAAGAATATAAAGAAAGCGAACCGCAACATCGCCATGTATCTCATCTTTTCGGGGTGTATCCGGGATGTGACATTACAGACAACACTCCAGAACTATTCAAGGCAGCACGGAAATCTTTGAATGACCGTGGAAATAAAACAACAGGATGGAGCATGGCATGGAAAATCTCTCTTTGGGCACGTTTGTACGATTCATCAAATGCTTATGAAGCGTTGAGTA
This sequence comes from Bacteroides sp. MSK.20.82, assembly GCF_019052485.1. Lineage (NCBI taxonomy): Bacteria > Pseudomonadati > Bacteroidota > Bacteroidia > Bacteroidales > Bacteroidaceae > Bacteroides > Bacteroides sp. MSK.20.82. The sequence goes on along the minus strand of NZ_JAHQUN010000001.1, from coordinate 142,286 downwards.
ATTTGGTCAATTATATCGATCCCCATGTCAAAGCTGATAATCGCGGGGGATTATATCGAAATTTACTGAATGCACTTCCTTTCCAAATCGATGGCAATTTCGGAGCTACTGCCGGCATTGCGGAAATGTTATTGCAGAGTCATAATGGAAATATTCATTTGCTCCCGGCCCTCCCCCCTACCTGGAAAGAAGGAAGCATAAAAGGACTAAAAGCACGAGGCGGATTTACTATAGACATGGAGTGGAAAGAAGGAAAAATGACAGTCGCAAACATTACCAGTCCATACGAACAGACCATCGAAATTGTTTATAATAACCAAATAAAAAAGACTCATTTCAATGCAGGAGAAAGAAAAAAGATTTCATTTTAAACGAACGGGAATAGGGCTCTAGCCCCCTTGTAAAGGGCATGCTTGACAAAATTAATAGTTTTTTCAACAAAACTAATAGTCGAAATTCTGTTTCAATGTCCTTTTCAACATTCGTATCATTTAAAATTAAACAGATCATCTACTTTTGCATCAGTTACAAAACTTCTAAAAACAATCACTTAAAATGAATAACATGAAAAAGAAACTTGTTCTCTTTGCTTCGGTTGCCATTGCACTTGCATCGTGCCAGACAACTCCAAAGGAAGACTACAGTTGGATTAAGAAAGGGCTGGATGTAGCTTCTGCCCAGTTACAACTTACAGCAGAAGAAATTGACGGAACCGGTAAGCTTCCACGTTCAATCCGCACCGGATATGACATGGATTTCCTCTGCCGCCAATTAGAAAGAGATCCTTCCACTTTTCAGGATTCACTTCGTCCGCAACCTACTGCCGAACAAATGGGCAAACGTCGTTTATGTGTAGTATACGACTGGACAAGCGGTTTCTTCCCCGGATCACTGTGGTACGCATACGAACTGACCGGAAATGATACACTGAAAGCGGATGCCATTCAATATACAAACCTGCTGAATCCGGTACGCTATTATAAAGGTACACATGATTTGGGATTTATGATCAACTGCAGCTACGGAAACGCTGAGCGTCTGGCTCCTAACGATACCATCAAAGCTGTCATGAAAGAAACTGCCGATAACCTGAGCGGACGTTTCAACGATTCAATCGGAGCCATCCGTTCATGGGACTTTGGCAGCTGGAACTTCCCGGTAATCATCGATAACATGATGAATCTGGACCTTCTGTTCACTGTAAGCAAATGGACAGGCGACAACAAATACAAGGATGTCGCTATCAAGCATGCTATCACTACGATGAAAAATCATTTCCGTCCTGACTATACTTGCTGGCATGTAGTAAGCTATAACAACGACGGCACAGTAGAACGCAAACAGACTCACCAGGGTAAAAACGACGATTCTTCATGGTCGCGCGGACAGGCTTGGGCTGTATACGGATACACTTCCTGCTACCGCGAAACAAATGACACTACCTTCCTGAACTTTGCCGTAAACATAGCCGACATGATCATGGAGCGCGTGAAAACAGACGATGCAATTCCTTACTGGGACTACGATGCTCCTGTCACCGAAGAGACTCCACGCGATGCTTCGGCTGCTGCTGTAACAGCCGCAGGATTCATTGAACTTAGCACAATGGTACCCGACGGAAAGAAATATCTGGATTATGCAGAAAAAATTCTGAAAAGCCTTTCAAGCGACGCATACCTTGCCAAAGTCGGCGAAAACCAGGGATTCATCTTAATGCACTCTGTCGGATCATTGCCTAACGGTTCTGAAATCGATACTCCGCTGAATTATGCTGACTACTACTATTTGGAAGCATTGAAGAGATTCATGGACTTGAAGAAGTTGAGATTGGAGAATGGAGAGGTGAAAGTTATTGAGTAACATAGCTGAGAAAATTCAAATCTAAATTGTAATTTGCAGAATAATAAATGATATCATGAATAAAACTCTGAAATATATCGTCCTGCTGACATTTGCTTGTTTCGTAGGCAAAGGCTATGCCCAAGAGTTGAAAAGCGAGGTATTCTCGCTTCTCAACCTGGACTACCCCGGATTGGAGAAAGTAAAAGCCTTACATCAGGAAGGCAAAGATGAGGATGCCGCAAAAGCACTGCTCGACTACTACCGTGCACGTACGAATGTGAAGACTCCGGATATTAATCTGAAAAAGATCACTATCGGCAAAGAAGAACAGCAATGGGCGGACGACGGATTGAAACATACATTCTTTGTTCACAAAGGTTACCAGCCTTCTTACAACTACGGAGAAGATATCAACTGGCAATACTGGCCGGTGAAAGACAATGAACTCCGCTGGCAGTTGCACCGTCATAAATGGTTTACTCCGATGGGTAAGGCATACCGTGTATCGGGTGACGAGAAATATGCCAAAGAATGGGCATACCAATACATCGACTGGATCAAAAAGAATCCGTTGGTGAAGATGGACAAGAAAGAATATGAACTGGTAAGTGACGGTAAGATTAAAGGCGAAGTGGAAAATGTACGTTTCGCATGGCGTCCGCTGGAAGTAAGTAATCGTCTGCAGGATCAGACTACACAGTTCCAGTTGTTCCTCCCCTCTCCTTCTTTCACTCCGGATTTCCTGACTGAATTTCTGGTGAACTATCATAAACATGCCGTACATATTCTGGCTAATTACTCTGATCAGGGTAATCACTTGTTGTTCGAAGCTCAGCGTATGATTTATGCAGGTGCATTCTTCCCGGAATTTAAAGAAGCTCCGGCCTGGAGAAAAAGCGGTATCGACATTCTGAACCGTGAAATAAACGTACAGGTTTACAACGATGGCGGTCAGTTTGAACTTGACCCGCATTACCACCTTGCTGCTATCAATATCTTCTGCAAGGCACTGGGTATTGCGGATGTTAACGGATTCCGTAATGAATTTCCACAGGAATATCTGGATACCATCGAAAAGATGATCATGTTCTATGCTAATATTTCTTTCCCGGATTACACAAATCCATGTTTCAGTGATGCTAAAATCACAGAAAAAAAAGAAATGCTGAAGAACTATCGTGAATGGAGCAAACTGTTCCCCAAAAACGAAACTATCAAGTATTTGGCAACAGACGGCAAAGAGGGTGCATTACCTGATTATATGTCGAAAGGTTTCCTGAAGTCAGGTTTCTTTGTATTCCGCAATTCCTGGGGAATGGATGCTACACAAATGGTAGTAAAAGCCGGTCCGAAAGGTTTCTGGCATTGTCAGCCGGATAACGGTACTTTCGAAATGTGGTTTAACGGCAAGAACCTGTTCCCCGACTCCGGTTCGTATGTATATGCAGGTGAAGGCGAAGTGATGGAACAACGCAACTGGCACCGTCAGACTTCCGTACACAACACCGTGACTCTGGACAATAAAAATCTGGAAACAACCGAATCTGTTACTAAACTGTGGCAGCCGGAAGGCAATATCCAGACATTGGTTACAGAAAACCCAAGCTACAAGAACTTCAAGCACCGCCGTTCGGTCTTCTTCGTAGACAATACCTACTTTGTCATTGTAGATGAAGTATCAGGCAGCGCCAAAGGTTCTGTCAACCTGCACTATCAGATGCCGAAAGGTGAGATAGCCAACAGCCGCGAAGACATGACATTCCTGACTCAATTCGAGGATGGAAGCAACATGAAACTTCAATGCTTCGGCCCTGAAGGCATGAGCATGAAAAAAGAGCCGGGATGGTGTTCTACTGCATATCGCAAGCGCTACAAACGTATGAATGTTTCATTCAACGTAAAGAAAGACAATGAGAATGCGGTACGTTACATCACAGTTATTTACCCAGTCAAGAAGAGCGCAGATGCCCCTAAATTTGACGCTAAGTTCAAGAACAAAACGTTCGATGAAAACGGACTGGAAATAGAAGTGAAAGTAAACGGCAAGAAACAGTCATTAAAATATAAATTATAATCCAGTGACCAGCGAGGCACTGAGACCAGATTTCCATGCGGATATATGCCCGCTACGGAAAAGGCCTCGGCTCCTCACTGGTCATTTTTTATCATCAGATGTTATTTCTATCATGAAAAGCAATCCCTCTACCTTACTGCTTCCATTGGCTGCACTAAGCCTCGCTTCCTGTGCCAACCAGAAAAAAGAAGAAACCAAACGTCCGAACATCATCTTCATGATGACCGACGACCATACCACCCAAGCTATGTCCTGCTATGGTGGCAACCTCATCCAGACTCCCAATATGGATCGTATAGCCAATGAGGGTATCCGTTTTGACAATTGTTATGCAGTCAATGCCCTTTCCGGTCCTTCACGTGCCTGCATCCTCACCGGAAAATTCAGCCATGAGAACGGCTTTACCGATAATGCAAGCACCTTCAACGGTGATCAGCAGACATTCCCGAAACTACTTCAACAAGCCGGTTATCAGACTGCCATGATCGGTAAATGGCATCTTATCAGCGAACCGCAGGGATTTGACCACTGGAGCATACTCAGCGGCCAGCATGAGCAGGGCGACTACTACGACCCTGACTTCTGGGAAGACGGAAAGCACATCGTAGAAAAAGGATATGCAACGGATATTATCACCGACAAGGCAATCGATTTCCTCGAAAACCGCGACAAGAACAAACCTTTCTGCATGATGTATCATCAGAAAGCTCCCCACCGTAACTGGATGCCCGCCCCCCGCCATCTGGGTATATTCAACAATACTATTTTCCCCGAACCCGCAAACCTGTTCGATGACTACGAAGGACGCGGGAAAGCGGCACGGGAACAAGATATGTCGATCGAGCATACGCTGACGAATGACTGGGACTTAAAACTGCTCACTCGCGAAGAAATGCTGAAAGATACGACAAACCGCCTGTATAGCGTTTATAAGCGCATGCCTGTAGAAGTACAGGACAAATGGGATTCCGCCTATGCACAGCGCATTGCCGAATACCGCAAAGGCGACCTGAAAGGCAAGGCATTAATCAGCTGGAAATACCAGCAATATATGCGCGATTATCTGGCTACCGTTCTGGCTGTAGACGAGAATATCGGTCGTCTGCTGAATTATCTCGAAAAGATCGGCGAACTGGACAATACCATTATTGTCTATACTTCCGACCAAGGATTCTTTCTGGGTGAACACGGCTGGTTTGACAAACGATTCATGTACGAAGAATGTCAGCGTATGCCGCTTATCATCCGTTATCCGAAGGCCATTAAAGCTGGAAGCACCAGCAACGCCATTAGCATGAACGTAGACTTCGCCCCCACTTTCCTTGACTTTGCCGGTGTAGAAGTGCCATCTGATATTCAGGGAGCATCACTGAAACCAGTATTGGAAAACGAAGGCAAGACTCCTGCCGACTGGCGTAAAGCAGCCTACTATCATTATTATGAATATCCGGCAGAACACTCCGTAAAACGTCATTACGGCATTCGCACGCAGGACTTCAAACTGATTCATTTCTACAACGACATTGACGAATGGGAAATGTATGACATGAAAGCCGATCCGAGAGAAATGAACAATATCTTCGGAAAAGCGGAATATGCTAAGAAACAAAAAGAGTTGATGCAACTACTTGAAGAAACTCAGAAACAATATAAAGACAATGATCCCGATGAAAAAGAGACAGTGCTTTTCAAAGGAGACAGAAGACTGATGGAAAATCGATAAATAACCCAAAACAATCATATCATGGACAGAAGAAATTTTATAAAGAATACTGGCTGGTCTTTTTTAGGACTGGCAGCATCCGGCAGCCTGCTCGGCTCTTGTGCGGCAGGAAGTAAAGAAGCCAAAAAGAAAATGCCATCGGCAAGTGACCTCAAAATGTACTGGGGAGACCTGCACAACCATTGTAACATCACATACGGACACGGCGATATGCGCGATGCTTTTGAAGCAGCGAAAGGACAGTTGGATTTTGTAAGTGTAACACCCCACGCCATGTGGCCGGATATCCCCGGAGCAGACGATCCACGCCTGAAATGGGTAATCGACTACCATACCGGTGCTTTCAAACGTTTGCGCGAAGGCGGATATGAGAAGTACGTAGCCATGACAAACGAATATAATAAAGAAGGAGAATTCCTCACTTTCGTTGGATATGAAGCACACAGCATGGAACATGGCGACCATGTTGCCTTGAACTACGATCTCGATGCACCGCTTGTAGAATGCACTTCCATCGAAGACTGGAAACAAAAGGCCAAAGGACACAAAGTATTCATCACTCCGCACCATATGGGCTATCAGGGTGGTTATCGCGGCTATAACTGGAAATGCTTTACCGAAGGAGACCAGACCCCGTTCGTAGAAATGTATTCTCGTCACGGTCTGGCTGAAAGCGATCAGGGCGACTATCCATACTTGCACGATATGGGCCCCCGCCAATGGGAAGGAACCATTCAATATGGTCTGGAACTGGGTAATAAATTCGGTATTATGGCTTCTACCGACCAACATTCGGGTTATCCGGGCAGTTATGGTGACGGCCGTATCGGTGTACTGGCTCCGTCATTAACCCGCGACGCTATATGGGAAGCACTTCGGACCCGCCACGTATGCGCCGCAACCGGCGATAAGATTTTGATTGACTTCCGCCTCAACGATGCTTTCATGGGTGACGTAGTGCGTGGCAACAGCCGCCGCATTTATCTGAATGTTACCGGAGAAAGTTGCATCGACTATGTGGATATCGTCAAGAACGGTCAGATTCTGGCCCGCATGAATGGTCCGTTGACTCCGGTTGCCCCCGAAGGTGATACTGTCCGCTGCAAAGTGAAAGTAGATTTCGGATGGAACCGTGAAGAGCAGTATGTACACTGGCAAGGTAAATTGTCTGTAGACAAAGGACGCATTCTGAGCGTCACTCCATGTTTCCGCGGTGCAGCCTTCACTTCTCCGCAAGAAGGGGAAACAGAATTCCATACTCACGTAAACCGCATTGTATCCGCAGACGAAAAAGAAACCGAACTGGATATGTACAGCAGCAAGAATCCGAATACGACTACCGCTGCCATGCAAGCTGTCATCCTCGAAGTAGAGATGCCGAAAGACGGAAAAGTGATTGCTGATTTCAACGGCAAGAAGTTTGAACACACATTGGGCGAATTGCTCGAAGGCTCACGTTCGCACTTCATGATCGGCTGGCTGAGCGAAGCGATTCTCTTCAATCGTGCTATGCCCGAAAGCTGTTTCACTGTGGAACACTATATGGAAGATAAAGAGCCTCAGCGTGATACAGATTACTACTACGTGCGTGTTCGCCAGCGTGACGGGCAATGGGCATGGAGTTCACCTATCTGGGCAGAAAGAGTATAAACTGGTATATGAAAGAAAACAGTTGCTTTGCTTGTGCCAAGCCGTTGGCACAGTTGTGTCAAGCTGTTGGCACTGCTATGCCAAGCCTTTGGCACAAGCGTGCCAATACGGTGGCACAAGCATGGCACAGTATAAACGAATTTAAAACATACCTAGTTATATGGAAAAAGAATACGCTATAGGAATTGATCTGGGCGGGACTTCGGTGAAATATGCTCTTATTGATAATAATGGGGTATTTTACTTTCAGGGGAAGTTGCCGTCGAATGCCGACGTATCAGCCGAAGCTGTCATCGGGCAATTAGTCAAGGCAGTCAAGGAGGTGAAAAACTTTGCTGAAGCAAAGGAATATACAATAGCCGGTATCGGGATAGGGACGCCGGGAATTGTCGATTGTACGAATCGTATCGTATTGGGAGGTGCGGAGAATATTCAAGGCTGGGAAAATCTGAAACTGGCAGACCGGATGGAAAAAGAGACCGGACTTCCTACCCAACTGGGAAATGACGCTAATCTGATGGGACTCGGCGAAACGATGTACGGAGCCGGAAACGGAGCCACTCATGTGGTCTTTCTGACTGTAGGAACCGGTATCGGTGGCGCAGTCATAATTGACGGCAAACTGTTTAACGGATACGCCAATAGAGGTACTGAATTGGGACATGTCCCCTTGATAGCTAATGGTGAACCTTGCGCCTGCGGTTCAATAGGATGCCTTGAACATTATGCTTCCACTGCCGCACTGGTCCGTCGTTTCAGCAAACGGATAGCCGAAGCCGGCATCTCTTATCCGAATGAAGAAATAAACGGAGAATTGATCGTCCGTCTCTATAAACAAGGAGATAAGATTGCGGCTGAGTCGCTGAACGAACATTGTGATTTCCTCGGTCACGGCATTGCCGGATTTATTAATATCTTCAGCCCTCAAAGAGTCGTTATCGGCGGAGGACTGTCCGAAGCCGGAGACTTTTATATTCAGAAAGTAAGTGAGAAAGCCCTTCGCTATGCCATCCCCGACTGTGCCGTGAACACGGAAATCATGGCGGCCTCTTTAGGCAACAAAGCCGGAAGTATCGGTGCCGCCTCCCTCTTTTTAAATAGAAAACCGAATTAAATGAAGAGCAGAAAACCTTCTCAACTTATTTAAGATTATGAAGAAAAATCTAGGAATGCTGGCGCTGATTATGGCGTTCTGGTTCACTATCTCGTTTATTACCAATATTCTGGGACCGCTTATTCCGGACATTATCCACAATTTCAATCTGAGCGATCTTGCGATGGCGGGGTTTATCCCGACTTCCTTCTTTCTGGCTTACGCCATTATGTCCATCCCTGCCGGACTACTGATCGACCGTTTCGGTGAAAAGCCTGTCTTGTTCTGTGGATTCCTGATGCCGTTTATCGGAACCATCCTGTTCGCCTGTATGCATACTTATCCGATGTTGCTAGCTTCATCTTTCATCATCGGTCTGGGAATGGCAATGCTGCAAACCGTGCTGAATCCGCTCCAACGTACTGTAGGAGGAGAAGAAAACTATGCTTTCATCGCTGAACTGGCACAATTTATGTTCGGTATCGCCTCCTTCCTAAGCCCGTTGGCATATACTTATCTGATTCGGGAACTTGATCCTGCCACTTATACAGCAGGAAAAAGCCTTATCCTTGACTTGCTGGCGGATATGACGCCACAAGATATGCCTTGGGTATCTCTCTACTGGGTATTTACCTTATTGTTGCTGGTGATGCTGATTGCCGTCGGCGTTTCGCATTTCCCGAAGATTGAACTGAAAGAAGATGAGAAAAGCGGATCGAAAGATTCCTACCTCGCCCTGTTCAAGCAGAAATATGTATGGTTGTTCTTTCTGGGAATCTTCTGCTATGTCAGTACGGAACAAGGAACCTCTATCTTCATGAGTACCTTCCTCGAACAATATCACGGTGTAAACCCGCAGGCGGAAGGTGCGCAGGCAGTCAGCTACTTCTGGGGACTGATGACGGCAGGCTGTCTGGTCGGAATGATTCTTCTGAAACTGATTGACAGCAAACGCCTGCTACAGGTTTCGGGAGTATTGACGATAGTGCTGTTACTAGCCGCTTTATTCGGAAGCAAGGATGTTTCGCTAATCGCCTTTCCTGCTATCGGATTCAGTATTTCCATGATGTACTCTATCGTCTTCTCATTGGCGCTGAACTCGGCTTCACAGCATCACGGCTCATTTGCCGGAATTTTATGTTCGGCTATCGTGGGTGGAGCAGGCGGGCCGATGATTGTGAGTACATTGGCAGATGCTACGTCCTTGCGTACAGGTATGCTGTCTATCCTGCTCTTTGTGGGATATATCACCTTCATCGGTTTCTGGGCACATCCGCTGATCAACAACAAGACAATCAGTCTGAAAGAACTCTTAAAAAAATAAGATGATGAAACAACGATATTATATTTTCCTGTTATTTGTAGCTATGCTTTCCTATAGTGGATATGCGCAGAAAAGCATCCTGCGTCTGAGTCAGCAGACGCTGATGCATGAAGTCCGCGAAACACCTTCTCCACTAGACGGTCAGCACATAGCAGTCAATCCGCCGCGTTTCATGTGGCCGGATAAGTTCCCCCACCTCGGACCTGTGCTTGACGGAGTGGAAGAAGAAAATCACAAACCGGAAGTGACATACCGCATCCGTATCGCACGTGATCCTGAGTTTAAATCGGAAGTAATGACCGCCGAAAGAAACTGGGCTTTCTTCAATCCTTTCAAACTCTTTGAAAAAGGGAAATGGTATTGGCAGCACGCCTACCTTGATAAGGACGGCAAAGAAGAATGGTCGCCCGTCTATCATTTCTATGTGGACGAGCAGACACGTACGTTCAATCCTCCCTCCTTGCAAGAAGTGCTGGCGAAGTTCTCTCAAAGCCATCCCCGTATCCTGCTCGATGCCAAAGACTGGGATCAGATCATCGAGCGGAACAAGAATAATCCGGAAGCGCAGCTCTATATTCAGAAAGCAAGGAAATGCCTCAATCATCCATTGAAACATCTGGAGGAGGAAATCGATACCACCCAAGTAGTCAAATTGACAAACATCGTACAATATCGCTCGGCATTGATTCGGGAAAGCCGCAAGATAGTAGACCGCGAAGAAGCGAACATAGAAGCTATGGTACGCGCTTATCTGCTGACGAAAGACGAAGTGTACTACAAAGAAGGTATCAAACGTCTTTCCGAAATTCTTTCGTGGAAAGACAGTAAGTACTTTGCAGGAGATTTCAACCGCTCCACGATTCTGTCCATGAGTACTTCCGCTTATGATGCATGGTACAATCTGTTAACGCCTGCCGAGAAACAGTTGCTTCTCGAAACGATCAGCGAAAACGGCCATAAGTTTTATCATGAATATGTGAATCATCTGGAAAACCGTATTGCCGACAATCATGTATGGCAGATGACTTTCCGTATTCTGAATATGGCAGCTTTTGCTACATACGGTGAATTGCCGATGGCTTCCACTTGGGTAGATTATTGCTATAACGAATGGGTATCCCGTCTGCCGGGACTCAACACCGACGGAGGATGGCACAACGGTGACTCTTATTTCCATGTCAACCTTCGTACATTGATCGAAGTTCCCGCTTTCTATTCACGTATCAGCGGTTTCGATTTCTTTGCCGATCCCTGGTATAACAACAATGCGCTCTATGTAATCTATCATCAGCCTCCGTTCTCCAAATCTGCGGGACACGGTAACTCCCATGAAACGAAAATGAAACCGAACGGGACACGGGTCGGCTATGCGGATGCTTTAGCACGTGAATGCAATAATCCGTGGGCAGCCGCCTACGCACGTACCATTCTGGAGAAAGAACCGGATATCATGAAAAAGTCTTTTCTTGGAAAAGCAGGTGATCTGACCTGGTATCGCTGCATTACTGACAAGGCACTCCCGAAAGAAGAACACTCATTGGCAGAGTTGCCGATGACGAAAGTATTTAATGAAACGGGAATTGCTACGATGCATACTTCGTTGGGGGATATAGAAAAGAACGCAATGTTATCATTCCGTTCCAGTCCATACGGTTCAACTTCGCACGCATTGGCCAATCAGAATGCATTTAATACCTTCTATGGCGGCAAGGCGATCTTCTATAGCAGCGGACATCGTACCGGTTTTACCGATGACCATTGTATGTATTCCTATCGAAACACCCGTGCACACAACAGTATTCTGATCAATGGAATGACTCAGACTATCGGGACGGAAGGTTACGGATGGATTCCCCGTTGGTATGAAGGAGAAAAGATTTCGTATATGGTGGGAGACGCTTCCAATGCTTACGGAAAGATCACAGCTCCTATCTGGTTGAAACGTGGTGAACTTTCCGGCACGCAGTACACTCCCGAAAAGGGATGGGATGAGAACAAACTGAAGATGTTCCGTCGGCACATCATTCAATTAGGCAATACGGGAGTGTATGTGATTTATGATGAACTGGAAGGAAAAGAAGCGGTCACATGGAGCTATCTGCTGCATACGGTAGAACTTCCGATGGAAATGCAGGAACTTCCTTATGAAGTGAAAGTTACGGGAAAGAATAAGGATGGAGGCATCTCTGTTGCTCATCTTTTCAGTTCGGCAAAGACGGAACAGGCCATCGTAGATACCTTCTTCTGCGCTCCAACCAACTGGAAGAATGTAACCAATGCCCAGGGAAAAGCTGTGAAGTATCCCAATCACTGGCATTTTTCGTCTACTACCATTCCATGTAAAACTGCCCGTTTCCTCACCGTTATGGATACACATGGAAATAACCGTGCGGATATGAAAGTGGTTCGCCAAGGCAATACCGTACAAGTAGGCGACTGGATTATTACCTGCAATCTGACGGAGAAAGGGAAAGCGGCAATCAGCGTCACACATCAAGCGGAAAAGGTTTCTTTGAAATACGATGCCGGCAAGAAGGAAGGTGCGACTATCATCACAGATCAAGTACAAGGGAAACAGGTCAATAAGGTTCTGACTGACTATTTACCAGATTTTGAGATATAATTTCCCCATTCTGGCACACAATATGGAGCTATTCAATGGTTATTATAAACTTACGAATAGCTCCTTTCTTTTATTGTCTTTTATTGAAGGTGACAATGCTTATTATGCCACATTTCAAGCATTAATAATGTCCATGACAGGTATTAATATCTGACTTTTCAGGTATTAACAGTTGACATCTCAGATATTAACATCTGACAACTCAACCATTAATACCTGAGATGTGGGATATAAAAAGACAGTAGACCACTGTACCTTTATCATAATGAGCATTGAGTTTACTACTAAAAAATTGTATCTTTGCCTATGTTGGTACTCTACGCAAACATTGAAACCTGCATAAATGTTATATCAACAGATAAAATTTAAATAGAATAAAAGATGAAATACATTGGAGCACATGTAAGCGCATCCGGCGGCGTAGAATTCGCCCCTGTCAATGCGCATGAGATTGGAGCAAATGCCTTTGCCCTGTTTACTAAAAATCAACGTCAATGGGTGAGTAAACCATTGACAGAAGAAAACATCCGTCTTTTCAAAGAAAATTGCACTAAGTACAATTTCCAAACAGACTATATTTTACCGCATGACAGTTACCTTATTAATTTGGGACACCCCGAAGAAGAAGGATTGGAGAAAAGTCGAGCTGCCTTTTTAGATGAGATGCAACGCTGCGAACAATTAGGACTGAAACTTCTCAATTTCCATCCCGGCAGCCATCTGAATAAAATCTCCATAGAGGATTGTCTCGCACTCATTGCAGAAAGTATCAACCTGACTTTGGAGAAGACTAAAGGAGTAACGGCCGTTATTGAAAATACTGCGGGGCAAGGCAGTAATTTAGGAAGTGAATTCTGGCAATTAAGATATATCATCGACCGGGTGAATGATAAAAGCCGTGTAGGTATTTGCCTGGATACTTGCCATACATATACAGCGGGATATGACATAGTGAATGATTACGATAAAGTCTTTGACGAATTTGAAAAAGAAGTAGGTTTCGAGTATCTGCGTGGTATGCACCTGAATGATTCTAAAAAAGAATTAGGCAGTCATGTTGACCGTCACGATAACATAGGCCAGGGACTGATCGGGAGTGCATTCTTTGAAAGATTAATGAAAGATTCAAGATTCGATAATATGCCACTTATTCTTGAAACACCCGATGAAAGCAAGTGGGCAGAAGAAATTGCATGGTTGAGAAGCGTTGAATAAACGCTTCACTTCTTTTTTAATAAATATTCGCCATACTGACTAACGGCTCATAGAGTTTCTCGATATCCTGCGAGTCCATTTCTATCTGCACCTGATCCCCCGGCATCAGTTTCTGCCCTTTGGGAGGCCAGTTTTTCCGGTCACGATGAACATTTATAATAATACAACGTTCCGGCAGGCGAAGTTCATCCACGATTTTACCATCCAGGTAAGAACCGCTCATGACCTCTACCGATAAAGTGTAGCGGGCCTCTTCTTTAAACGCAGGAGAATTAATCATATCATCATATAAAATCACATTGAAAGGTTTTATCTGAAGCATTTCCGTGAAATAGTAAGTCAGTCCTCCCACTACAATAGAAGGATAAAAGACTTCCAGATGTCCCGTAATCTCAGTAATCAGCACAATAGCGGTGAGAGGTGTACGTATGACCGCAACCAGAAAAGCAGACATACAGATCAACATGATATAACTGATATTTTCATAAGCAATCACTCCTTGCTGAACCAGAATCAATGCAACTATTTGCCCTAAAAGCCCTCCTGTCACTAATGTAGGAATGAAACTTCCTCCCGGCAGTCCTGACGAAAAAGAAAAGGTACTGAATACAAAATGCAACAACATCATACCGACAATCCAAAGAATATGGGTATCGGGATGCATGGCCTGTGCCAACAGAAACTGTTCCCCACCTCCTGTCAGATTGACTTCTGCCATAGAGATGAGATAAGCAATAAAGAGCAGATATAGCATTTTTACGTATTCCGGATGCTTGATGGCCGGATAGATACGTTTGACCTGAAGCGTAGTGACAGAAAAGAACTTTCCGAAAACAGAAACCACAGCCGCCAAAAGAAGAAACAACTTTACCTGTGACCAGAAAGTCATTCCCGGTACAATCGCATCAATCTGAAAATACGGATTGATAGGAAAAAGCCAACTGGCGACTCCTCCGGCAACGACTCCTGCCAGCAAGGTAGTAATCGCCGTCTTTGGCGCATCAAACCGTTCAATAGATTCTATAACCAGCAATGAGGAAGCCAACGGAGCAGCAAAAGCAGCCGCCAACCCGGCACCGGCACCCGCCGCCAACAATTGTTTCCGCTCGCCGGCAAGCACTCTCCCCCATTTAGAAACCAGACATCCTACATACGAACCGATCTGCACCGAAGGTCCTTCACGTCCCAAAGACAAACCGGTGCTTAGCGCAAGTATTCCTCCCACAAACTTGGCAATCACCTCAATGAAAGGATGTTTATACGCAACTCTTCCATTGATAACTCCACGTGTTTGTGGAATACCTCCTCCTGTGATCAACGGCATCTTTTTCACCAGCCAGGAGACAAATATAAGAATCCCCCACATTAACAGAAAAAGAGGAAGGTACCAATACCATTTAGGATGAGAATCAAAGAAGTCATGACGAAGATTGAAGAAGAACTGAAGCAGGTAATGATAAGGCACAGCAATAAGCCCCGTCAGTAACCCGACAAAGATACTGACAAAGTAAAGCCGCGCATCAATCAATTTGAGTTTGAAGATACGCCAACGTCCTCTGTCCTTTAATTTTTTAATCAGTCGAAACTCCATTCAGCAAAGTTTTCATTGTTTTCGCATGGATACAACAATTAATACCCCGCAGAGGTTTCAGACTGATAAATATTTAATCAGCTTTATCCTTCCAGCAGATTCAGACGCAGAATACCATGTATCATGAGTCAGCATCAACTACACGTCCGGCAAAGCTCTCTTTGCCGGACTGTGCATAGGCTGCCAAAACTTATCAGTAACAAGACACAATGAATAATCAACGATACTGAAAAGAATAGATATATCTGCCTATGCCCAATTTGTGTTGACTTTAGTAAAATAAAACACTATAATAAATAATACCTAATCCATTATCTACTTTTGAGTTTGATGAGGGGTATGCTGTCTTTGTCTCTGGCGGTCTTGTCCGGGTTTGTGACCTTGTCCCGGTTTCTGTCCTTTTCTACGGTCAAACTCTTTTCTGAATTTATTCATATTGCTCTTTTCCTGCTGATAAATCTTCATGATCTGCTTTTGAGACAGAATCTTGCTGAACTCATTATAATACTTCTCACGGATGTCCAGCATCTTACGACTCTGCGCAAACTGATCTTTCAACATTTTAGCGATTTCCGCATCTGTCATAACCGGTTTTGGAGTTTCTTTGGCAGTATTGGCTTCCGTACCTTGAGCTGCATCTTTTCTCGCTCTGGGTTTGAAGTTCATCATACGACACTCACGAAGTTCTTTCAGATACTTCTCGTATATCGGAGTAAACTTGGCTGCCGTTGCATCATCCAGCATGAGCGCTCTCACCATCTGATTGGTCTGCATCTGCATCATCTGCTCCGGTGTAGGACGCTGTTTTCTTTCTTTGTTTTCTTCATTCTGTGCAGAAAGGGTCATCTGGCTTCCCAAAAATAAAGCCATCAACACTACATAAATAAACTTAGTCTTCATAATCTTTACGTTTTAATAATTAATTGAGTTATTCAGTTTAAAAATATATCGTTTTCAGAGAAGCTGACGAGCTCTTCCAACTCCTCATCTGACAATTCCTTAATCCATTTATCTACCGGATCTGTAGTTACATTATTTTTATCGACAGCCAATATATTTGAAGCAGATGGTGTGTCGGTATTCATATAGCGGAGAGACGGCGTAAACAAAATCCCGGCCAATACTGCTGCTACAGCAATCATAGTAGGAATAATCCTTTTCAGCCGACGCTTCTTGCGTTGCTCGTCAACCGTACGTTCCAATATCTTACGCTGTGTCTCCTCAAAAAAGTTATCGGGAGTGCGATAAGGTGTCCGCTTACCAATATTGTCAAAATCAAAATCCTTATCCATGATGTTACCTGTTTAATATATATTCCTTTATCTTATCTTTCGCATAGTGATAATTCACTTTCAGTGTCTCAACCTTACTATCCAGAACACGGGCGATATCTTCATATTCCAGTTCATCGTAATAGCGCAAGTTGAAAACGATCCGCTGCTTTTCCGGCAAAGTCAATATAGCTTCCTGAAACTTTACAGCCAGTTCATCTTCGTAGTCGACATAGTCAGAAGCTTTCAGTTTACTCATCAGTTCTTCCTGAACATCTTCCGCTGATATTACTTCTTCTTTACGGCTATTCAATAACCGAAGACACTCATTCGTTGCAATTCTGTAGATCCATGTACTCAGCGAACTTTCATTCCGGAACTGATCCAAATGGCGGAATACACGAATGAAGACTTCTTGCAGCACATCTTCCGCATCTTCGTGAGACACTACCATTCTCCGGATATAATTATATATCGGTTCCTGAAAACTGTCCACCAGCAACCTGAATCCCCGCTCGCGATCTGAGGAACAAGCTTTTCGGATTTTATCTTCGTTTATCATCTATTATTTCTGAGCTTTGGTTATTAGAACGCCGAAAAGGAACGAAGTTAAATGCACAAGAGCCGATTTTACATTTATTAATAGAAAAGAGGAAATATGACATTGGCATACAAGGAATAAAAAAACGCCTCCATAATCTTTTTCAAGACCATGGAGGCGCTGTTAACTCTTTATATACAAGCCGAAGTTGACTGAAAATCACCAGAACTTATTATGTTCCGCACTATATTCAAAACCTGCAGCTTTCAACTGACTGACAATATCTTCTCTGCTTACATCCATATCTTCGCAAAGCTCATCTAGCGAAGAATAACAGTCACGCAACTTCATATTGATGACACTGAACAGCACCATCGGATCTTTAGGCAATTCCATATTCTACAATCTTTTAAACCGGGCGCAAAGTTACAGCAATCCCGGCGAATGGCAAAACAAATCAAGGGCCGATTTCTTCTATTTTCAAAGAGATTCTCTCAATCAGCTTACCAAGTTCCTCTTCCAGAGGTATCACATTAAAGTCCCTCCAGAAGTCTTCATCATATTTGAAATTCAGATCAGAGAAGATAGTACGCGTCGGTAATCTCTCTGCCCGTGGGAATGCAGTCACTTGTTCCGTATCCACTTTGCAAGTGATCATTTCAAACCAGATCTGCATCTGCGGACTAGCAGACAGCAACCGTCGCCGTTTCACCTTGAAAGAAAGGTCTCCACGGATATGATGAATATAATAGATACCTTGCCATGGTTTGTAGGAAATAGTATAAACCACCTTTTGCGGTATTATCCGAATGCCATGCGTGCGCCTTTCTACAAACATTTCCGACGCTTTCTTCACACGCTGGGGATCTACCTCAAAACGAGCTTGTAACAAGGCATTCGTCTCGGCATCAATATACAAATCTCCGCAATAGAGAGGCTCGATAATCTCCTTCTTTTGTGCAAAGTGTATGACATTCACACACCGGTCGTCTATGAATGTCACTCCCTGCGAAGTATACAGATAACCGTTATCACCTGCGTCAGGTATCAGGAATGAAGGCATATCCTTCATTATATCCATCTGAAAACATGCCTGAATGCCGGACTTCACCTTTACAAGCAGACTGTCTTTGGCTTCGACATTACTCAGCCGACTCATCTTCAACAGCTTCGCCTGATCGGAAACGGGAGAATGCGAAGCGATCTTATAAACTTTGAAAACTGCTTCAGTAAGATTCTGAACCTTATTTTTCAATAAAACTCCTTCACGGTAAAATGTGGTCAGGTAGGCAGGAGAATGAGAATAGTTCTGCTCTCTTTGCCTTCCCATTTCTTTCAGCAGCTTATAAGGATCGACCCATTGAACCACTACTTCCTGTAAAGGAACAACCTTTGGTTCCAAGCTCAGAATATGATGGCGACCTGCCAAAACTGAAACTTCCAGAGTTTGTGAAACATATCCTATATGAGAAAAAACAACCGAATCGTTTTGCAAAGAATCCGGTAAGGAAAGTCTGAACTCTCCTTCCTGATTAGTAATAATCCCCACAGATGTCCTCCGGACTCCAACGGATGCAGAAGCAACAGGCATTCCGGTTTCCTTATCCAGTAAAGTTCCGGTAAGCATCAGATTTACAGGGTGAACGGATGAAGGTTTCGCCTGTTGCTGTTTGGTCGGTGAAGAAGAAGTTATCAGAATATGAGTCCCTATTACTTTAAATTCCAGGCTGGTATCTCCTGTTATCTCATAAATAGCCTGACGAATGGTTCGCTCTCCTTTCCGTATCTTCACCGTTACATCATTATCTACTACTTTACTGTCATAGATAAACAGATAACCTGACTGCTGAGAAATATTGCCTAACAGTGAATAGACCGTTCCTTTCATCTTCGGCAGGCTGATCATACGCTCCAGCACATCTTCTCCGTCAGCTCTCAACGTATCCGGTACGATAAAGAACAAACACAGAATCACCATATAGCGATAAACCATCCTCATCTCACTTTTTTTTATTTATTCTGTCAGTATGAATGTATCCCCCTGCCGTGTACACTTCAAATTAAGCGCATAGGCTATCAATGTAGCCACAGTCTCTGGAGATTCATTGGAAAATTCAACTGTCAGCTTTCTTTTTTCAAGCGCAGGAGAAGCTACACGTATCTGCGAACTGCCTGCATTCATATTCATTACTTTCAGAATATGCCCCAAAGATTCATCTTTAAAACAGACATGCTTCAGATAGCGATTCAACTCTCCGGCATTTTCAGTCGAACTGAGCAAAAGTTGCTGTGATTGCAATACCACTGTCTCACCAGCTTTGACATAACATTCTTTATTTCTCTTTTTAAGGGTTACCCTAACGGTTCCCCGTTGCACCGAAAGACGGAACGGAGCATCTTCGACGCTCTTTACACTAAAAGCAGTACCCAATACTTCAATCTTTACTTCCTTTGTATCAATCCAAAAAGGTTGCTTCTGTTTCTTTGCCACATCAAAAAAGGCATCTCCCTGCAAACTGACTTCCCGTTTATCAGAAACAAAATGTTCCGGATATCGGATAGAAGTCTCCTTTGCCAAGAACACGACAGAACCATCTTCCAGAGTCGTGACCAATGTAGGAACATCTTGATTCTCCTGTGTTATAAAGTCAGGTAATTCCTCTTTTTGACCGAATCCCCAATACAAAGTACTAAAAACCAAACCGACCACCATCGCCGCTACAGTGCCATAGCGTACCCACATCGGGATTTTAGGCATCCGATGGTCTTCTACAAGCAGATGATCTTTATCCAATCGGTCGTACAACCGATTCCAAGCCTGCTCCGTCTTTATTTTATGAATATCCGTTTTCATCATTTCATTTGAATATAATTTTCTATTTCTTTTCGCAAAGTTCGTAAAGTCTTCGTCATTTCCGCTTCCACCGTTTTGACGGAGAGAGAAAGCTGGACTGCAATTTCCGCATATTTCTTTCCCTCCGTCCGGTGCATTTTAAATATCTGCATTCTGCGTTCCGGCAATTTCTCAAGGGTATTATTTATCAGCTTCTGAAGTTCTTCATATTCCATCTGCTGATGAGGATCTGTCGCCTGTTCCGAAGAGGATGCAGTCAGCACAGACTCTCTATACCGCTCTTTGACCTCTTCATGCTCACAGTATTGAATTGACTGATTACGTGTCGCCCTGTAGAGGTAGTTTTTTACAGACTGGAAAATCTGTAACTGTTCCCTATCCTTCCAAAGCACATAAAACAGTTCCTCAACAATTTCCTCAGCCACCTCCATCCGTCCGGTAATGCTTGCCGCATACCAACACAAGGGAGAATAGTAACAGCGAAATAGTTCCTCAAACGCTTTTATGTCACCTGCCTTTATTTTTGTCAGTATGAGCAGTTCATTCAGCATACTTCTATCATTTTACGATTGTTCCCAAATATAAGAAAACAATTCTGATTTTAATTAGATTGCTTTTTCAATTTATCGACAGCATGTTCCAGAGACTCCGTAGGTGCTATGATATTATAATTTCCCCAGAAGTCTTCACTCCAGTAATTTCCGACTTTATCATAGAAAATCTGATTGGAGGTAAATACTTTATTCCGCGGAATTATCTCGGACGGACTCTCCCTCCGATCTGTCACCACCATTTCTGAGGTTACTGCATAGCTCGTAGAGAAAAGCCTCCGTTTCCAGTCGCATTTAAAACGAATATCATTGCGGATATAATTCAGATAAGTCCTTCCATCTATCGTTTTATAGGTTATCAGAAAAGATAACTCTTGCGGTTTGAATCTCAGTCCAAATGGTTTCTGATGAAGAATAGCAGCAATTGCTTTCGATTTATTCTGCATATCCAGATTCATCTCGATACGTGTAAACGACAGCTTATCACAATCTACATACAATTTCCCATGAAACAGCGCATATGGTAAAAGAACTCTCGGACGGAAATTAATAACATATTGTATCCGGTTATCGATCAATGCCGATTCAGCCATCCAGAACTCATAGTTGTTCAATTCTTCTGGTTCCAGCAGCGCCTCTTTATTCTTTACGATATCCAAAACTACAGATATATTAGGACCACCCATAACCTTTACTGCCAATGTATCACTAACTTTCTGACTTAGCAGACGGCGTCCTTTCAGAACCTGTAGTTTATCATAATCCGTAGTGCGATTGGTGTATGCTGTTTTCGACACATCAAGTACAGCTTCCGATACACTGATATAACGGCGCCCTTTCTGCACAGTCTCCCGATAGAAGCTGGTAAGCATATTCCGGTTGGCACTATAATTTACCGGAATCTTCTCAATCGCCTTTTCTATAATTGTACGCGGATTATTGGCATAAACGACCACTTCATTCAACTGGTTAGTATGAGGTATCATCCAGACCGTCAATTTAGAAGAATTATTCTTATCTAAAGATACATGACTATTGATATAGCCTATGTGAGAGATTTCCAACTCTCGCGGCACTTCTTCTTTCCTGACTTTCAGAGCAAACTCTCCCTCTGCATTTGTCACCGTACCGATATTACTTCCTTGCACAGATACATTCACGTTTTCAAGTGTTCTCTTATTTTGCTTATCCTTCACCATTCCGACAATCGTGAAATAATCTCCTGCATCCTGCGCCCATATATCAGCACTCCCTATCCATAGAAAAGCTAATAACCATCCAACCAAAAGTATAACTGACTTTTTCATCTTAATAAAGTTTTAAAGTAAATAATTCCTGCTTCTATAAATAAGATCGTTCAATCTGCAAATACCCTATTGTCTGAAATAAAAAAAATCAGTATCTTGCCCGACAGACAAAAATTATATTCTCAACAAATGATTAATTATGATACGCAAATTAGATAAAGCAGAATTTCAGCAGGCGACAACTTTAGCATTAGAAGTATACTTGCAATGTGGTCAGGATGATTTCGAAGACGAAGGTCTTGAGAGTTTCAAAAGTTTTATATTCAACGATAAATTGATGAATGAACTCTGCATTTATGGAGCTTTCGAAGAAAATAAACTAATAGGTATTATGGGAACCAAGAATGAGGGCAAACACATTTCTTTGTTTTTCATCAAAAAGGAATTCCATAGAAAAGGGATAGGCAAGCAACTGTTTGACTATTCCCAATGTGATTGTCCGGCAAATGAAATAACTGTAAACTCATCTACATACGCTATCAGGTTTTACGAATCTCTGGGATTTGAAAAAACAAACGACAGGCAACAAACAAACGGAATCAGTTATACTCCGATGAAACTCATATCAAACAAATAAAGAAGAAGATATTACCATTAGATTCCAGTTCCCCGGAGCCCAAATCTAATTGTTAATTATACTTTCGAATATGTATTTCTTATAAAAATAGTTTCTACATTTGCGACTGTTATGGCGAAATACATTTTCTGTATATTATTTGGTATATTTCTGATATGGGGATGCAATTTAGTGCCCGATAAAGAATTACAGGAGTTCCGGACAGAGGCCGGTACTACCACTATACAATCCCATAATAAGTCACAGAGTTACCGATCCAAAGCTGTAGTCAAACAATCCGGTAAAGAAAACAACTCCTTCCAAGAAGGGAAATATGATGGAAAATATGATTGCAACATTGCCGATGGTATTTTAGGAAACTCACTTTTATCCCGTACCACTTCTCTTTCCAAAATTCTAAGATTCAACGTTTCTTCCGTTACAATTCGGATACTAAGTTCCTTAAAATATCAATTTCCGAAAGAAAAATGGACTGGTCTCCCCTACTACACAAATCTCACCAAATTCTCATATAGATATTACGTCTATACACTAGGACGAATACTTATTTAAATATCTCTTTTCCTTCTATGGGATGAGATGAGTGTATCTTCATGCCCATTTTATCTCTTTATATTCAAGGCAAGAAAGCAAGAAGAGTCTTTTCCATTGCCGGGAATATGCATACGATTTCACTTTTACATATTAATAACTTGATATATAATGGAATTTATATTAGACTTTATTCTCCACATTGATCAATACATGATTAATATAGTGCAGGATTACCATACTTGGGCATATGCTATCCTATTCATCATTATATTTTGCGAAACCGGGCTTGTAGTCACTCCCTTTCTTCCTGGTGATTCTTTACTTTTCGTTGCAGGAGCCATTTCCGCATTACCCGGTATGCCGATCGATATCCATATTCTTGTTTTAATCTTATTTGCAGCAGCCGTATTAGGTGACTCCTGCAACTACATGATCGGACATTTTTTCGGACGCAAACTTTTTCATAATCCCAACTCCAGGATATTCAAACAAAGTTATCTTGATAAAACGCATGAATTTTATAAAAAATATGGTGGGAAAACGATTATTCTCGCCCGCTTTGTGCCTATCGTCCGCACTTTTGCTCCATTTATAGCCGGAATGGGAAAAATGCATTACTATTATTTTATGATCTACAATTTGATAGGTGGAGCTATATGGGTAGTTTTATTTTGCTATGCAGGCTACTTCTTTGGCGATCTGCCGTTCGTACAGGAAAATCTTAAACTCTTGATTATCGCTATTATAT
This sequence comes from Bacteroides sp. MSK.20.82, assembly GCF_019052485.1. Classification (NCBI taxonomy): domain Bacteria; kingdom Pseudomonadati; phylum Bacteroidota; class Bacteroidia; order Bacteroidales; family Bacteroidaceae; genus Bacteroides; species Bacteroides sp. MSK.20.82. The sequence goes on along the minus strand of NZ_JAHQUN010000001.1, from coordinate 118,768 downwards.
TTATTTCAATATTGCCTGCAATAATAGAAATATTACGAGCGAAGTTAGGATCGAAGCAATAAAAAACTTTATTCATTTGTTTATTAATAACAACGGCCATCAAATTAAACATCTCAAAAACAATTTAATGTACTCATATTTATGAAAAATTCTTTTTTTAGTAAATTTACGCCCAAAGAACCAAAGTTCTTTCCTCTACTGAAGCAGTTATCAGATGTTTTATCTGCCTCATCCGTTCTACTTGTTGAAAGTCTGGAACATGATCTGCCCACAGAAAGAGCAGATTACTACAAACAAATTAAAGACATGGAACGTGAAGGTGACAGATTGACTCATTTAATCTTTGACGAGTTAAGTACGACATTCATCACTCCCTTCGACCGTGAAGATATTCACGATCTGGCTTCCTGCATGGATGATGTTATCGACGGAATCAACAGTAGCGCCAAGCGCATTGTTATCTATAATCCCCGCCCTATTTCCGAAAGTGGAAAAGAATTGAGCCGTCTGATTCACGAGGAGGCTATCAATATAGGTAAAGCCATGGATGAACTGGAGACTTTCCGCAAAAATCCAAAGCCATTGCGCAACTATTGTACCCAATTACACGATATAGAAAATCAGGCAGATGACGTATACGAGCTTTTTATCACCAAACTCTTTGAAGAAGAAAAAGACTGTATCGAACTGATTAAAATTAAAGAGATCATGCATGAGCTGGAAAAGACAACCGATGCAGCAGAACATGTAGGGAAAATATTAAAAAACCTGATCGTAAAGTATTCATAAAAGCAGAGCAAGACACATGGAATTATTAGTGACTATCATTATACTAGCTCTGATATTCGATTATATCAACGGCTTTCATGACGCAGCAAACTCGATCGCTACCATCGTATCGACTAAAGTACTGACTCCTTTTCAGGCGGTATTGTGGGCAGCATTCTTTAACTTCGTTGCGTTCTTCATAGCCAAATACATTATAGGTGGCTTTGGCATAGCAAACACTGTGTCAAAGACAGTCGTTGAACAATACATCACGCTACCTATTATCCTGGCGGGCATTATTGCTGCTATTTCATGGAATCTGATTACCTGGTGGAAGGGTATTCCGTCTTCTTCCTCCCATACGCTTATAGGTGGTTTTGCAGGAGCTGCTATCATGGCAAACGGCTTTGAAGCTATTCAGCTCAATATCATTCTTAAGATTGCCGCTTTTATCTTCCTGGCTCCATTTATCGGTATGGTTATCGCTTTCGGATTTACTCTACTTGTGCTTTACATCTGCCGACGTGCAAATCCGCATACCGCTGAAATGTGGTTCAAGAGATTACAGTTGGTTTCTTCCGCCATGTTCAGTGTAGGACATGGTCTGAATGACTCGCAGAAGGTAATGGGTATCATTGCCGCTGCAATGATAGCTGCCCACTCTATGGGTCTGGGAATGGGAATAAACAGTATTTCTGATCTACCGGACTGGGTAGCGTTCTCCTGTTTTACTGCTATCTCACTGGGAACGGTGTCCGGAGGATGGAAAATCGTAAAAACGATGGGAACCAGAATCACTAAAGTCACACCATTGGAAGGTATGGTTGCCGAAACCGCAGGTGCTTTTACACTTTATATCACCGAAATGCTGAAAATTCCTGTAAGTACGACTCATACGATCACCGGAGCAATTATCGGGGTCGGAGCAACCAAACGTTTATCTGCTGTTCGCTGGGGAGTAACTAAAAGCCTCATGACTGCATGGGTACTTACTATTCCTGTCAGTGGACTCCTAGCTGCATGTATTTATAGTGTAGTTTCTCTGTTCCTGAAATAAATTCAGTTTCAAATAAAAAAGGTGTATCAGAACTTTTTCTGACACACCTTTTTATATATACTAATTCAGCTAATCTTACTTCACTTCCTCGAAGTCTGCATCCTGAACATTGTCACCATGCTTGCTACTATCCTGACCAGCATTCTGACCTGCATTCATATCAGGACCAGCCTGTGCACCACCCTGAGCTCCGCCTTGAGCGTACATTTCAGCACTTGCAGCCTGGAAAACAGTATTGATTTCTGCCATAGCCGTATCAATAGCAGCTAAATCCTGAGACTTATGAGCATCTTTCAGTTTCTGCAAAGCAGCTTCAATTGGAGCTTTCTTATCAGCAGGCAACTTATCACCCAATTCCTTCAACTGATTTTCTGTCTGGAAAATTACGCTGTCGGCCTGGTTCAGCTTATCAATCTTTTCACGTTCTTTCTTGTCTGCTTCTGCATTAGCTTCAGCTTCAGCCTTCATCTTTTCGATTTCTTCCTTGCTCAAACCGCTGGAAGCTTCGATACGGATTGCCTGTTCTTTACCTGTAGCCTTATCCTTAGCAGATACTTTCAAGATACCGTTAGCATCGATATCGAATGTAACCTCAATCTGAGGAACACCACGACGAGCCGGAGCGATACCTGACAAGTTGAACTGACCAATTGACTTATTCTGAGCAGCCATCGGACGTTCTCCCTGCAATACATGAATAGTTACTTCACTCTGATTGTCGGCAGCAGTAGAGAAGGTCTCACTCTTACGAGCCGGAATTGTTGTATTAGCATCAATCAATTTCGTCATCACACCACCCAGTGTTTCAATACCCATTGACAACGGAGTAACATCCAACAACACCACACCTTTGATTTCGTCTGTCAAAACAGCACCCTGTACAGCAGCACCAACAGCTACTACTTCATCCGGGTTCACACCTTTAGAAGGAGTCTTTCCGAAGAAATCTTCTACCAGTTTCTGTACGGCAGGAATACGGGAAGAACCACCTACAAGGATTACTTCATCAATATCAGAGTTGCTCAAACCAGCATCGCTCATTGCTTTCTTACATGGTTCCAGACAAGCCTGAATCAATCCGTGAGCCAATGATTCGAATTTTGCACGAGTCAAAGTCTTCACCAAGTGCTTGGGCACACCGTTTACCGGCATAATGTACGGCAAGTTGATTTCTGTGCTTGTTGAAGAAGAAAGTTCAATCTTAGCCTTTTCAGCAGCTTCTTTCAGACGCTGCAAAGCCATCGGGTCCTGAGTCAAGTCAGCACCTTCGTCATTTTTGAATTCCTGTACCAGCCAGTTGATGATTACCTGGTCGAAGTCATCACCACCCAAGTGAGTATCACCGTTAGTAGAAAGGACTTCGAATACACCACCACCAAATTCGAGGATAGAGATATCAAAAGTACCACCACCAAGGTCGAATACAGCAATCTTCATATCTTTGTGAGCCTTGTCCAGACCGTATGCAAGAGCTGCAGCTGTCGGTTCGTTAACAATACGTTTTACTTCCAGACCTGCAATCTGTCCGGCTTCTTTAGTAGCCTGACGTTGAGAGTCGGAGAAATATGCAGGAACGGTGATAACAGCTTCTGTAACTTCTTGTCCCAGATAATCTTCAGCAGTCTTCTTCATCTTCTGAAGAATCATTGCAGAGATTTCTTGCGGAGTGTACAGACGACCGTCAATATCTACACGCGGAGTGTTGTTGTCACCTTTCACTACTTTATAAGGAACACGTGTAACCTCTTTCTGTACCTGGTCCCAGTTTTCACCCATAAAACGTTTGATAGAGAAGATCGTACGTGTCGGGTTAGTAATAGCCTGACGTTTAGCAGGATCACCTACTTTACGCTCGCCGCCATCTACAAATGCAACCACAGAAGGAGTTGTACGCTTACCTTCACTGTTTGCAATTACTACAGGTTCGTTGCCCTCAAATACGGCAACACAAGAGTTTGTTGTTCCTAAGTCAATACCAATAATTTTTCCCATGATCGTTATTCTTTTTATTTATTATTATTCAATTTCTTTTTGTCCGGTTGTTTTCTTTCTCTTTGTAAGGGCTTTCAAACGGACGCTGATTAAAAAACAAACCATGTGCCAAAAAGAAATCGGACGAATACGTGACATATTTTCTGCCAAAACGACAGTTTTAAATCGAAATGACTGCTGTCAAGTCACATAGAAGCCAGACAGCTATCGACTCATTAAACAAATGGAAACGGCTCTGGTTCAATAAAGCTAAAGAATAGATCATAAAGGAATAAAAAATATGCCTGTATCGTTATGTGTGACACAGGCATACCTATTTAATATAATACGTATATCTTACTTTTCAAGTACAATCACCAATGCATTATTTGCGTCATACAAACCGATTCCGCCACCGGAAAGTTTATCGAACGACTTCACTTCATTCATTGCTTTCAGAATCTTACCTTCCACTTCCATATCAGGGCAAGCCATCATTGTGCTAGCCACCCCAGGGAAAGAGATTGATTTAGCATTAGTAGTGCTAGTTTCAAAACCACCATTAATCAAGTTACATCCGGCATTGCCATGAAGTGTTTTCTTTTTCACATCAAAAGCAATGAAAGGTTGCTTTTCCATTCCCGAAGGAATTGCTTCACCATTCACTTCCTTTATTTTCCATTCTCCGTTCAATACTGATAGTTTCACGTCAGCCTCCTTTTTTTCAAGAACTACAACCGGACGATTGGACTCATTGCAAAGAAACATTTTATCCTTACCGGCTTTCTTATACCCTTTCACCTGTGCAAGCGCACCTAACACATTTCTCTCGGTAGTCATGTCCGGACACATCATTCTGGTGCTAGCCATTCCCTTAAGCTCCATGCTGCCCGGCTTGGCATTCACGTCAAAGCTACCCATCATACGGTTGCATCCACTGTTACCGGATACTCTTCCGGTCGCTGTATCAAAAGTAATAAAGGGAAGGGTTCTGCTTTCGCCCGGAGTTACTTTCGAGCCGTTAACTTCTATAATATTCCACTCACCATTGATTGAAGCCAATGGGACTGCCTTCTCAACCGAACGGCATGAAAACATTGCAAGTACTGTGCTGGCAATGCAAATTGAAACGAATACTTTCTTCATTTTGTTATAACGTTTAAGTTAAAATCGGGGGCAAAGATATCAAAAAGATTGGGAAATACCATCTAATGCGATATAAAATACATACATTTGCCATTATCTATAAAACAAACAATAAGATTACATAGTTCATCTAAAGTAAATAAATATGAGAACAATCGTCCTATTTCTAATCCTGCTTGGTTGTGGTACCTCTCATATCACAGCGCAAAATGATTATCTTGTCACTACTATTCCCAATCAGGAGGATCCTCTAAGTGAAGAAGAACAGTTCATAAAAGAGAACTTCCCACTGCAACTTTTATGTAAATGGACATCCGGAATGAAATTCATGTTTATTCCATCCGGACGTGACATGTTCCTCCCCACTCTTTCGGTGTATGAGACAGAAAAAGGGGCAGATAACAGCGTTTTGAAACACAAGATTCTTACTTTCGCCGGATATGAAGAAAAATCTCAAAAACTATCAAATGACATGAGCTATTCCACTCGACTCATCTTCGAATGTGACGGAGAAAAATATTATTATGAGATTAAAAATACACGTCCGGATGAAATTTGCGAAAAGAATCCCCGTGCCTATATCAACGGATTAGTTAATCTGAAAGATGTAGACACGGCAAAAGATTTACTGACAGGTAGAAAGATATATGTTCAGTCCGATATGGCACAGGTGGACGATGCCAATAGTTACTCCGGATATAGGGAAGTGTCTATTCCGGTCAACACCGAAGCAACCATTACCGCCATAGGAGTTGGCAGTCAGGCATATCCCGTGAAAATCATATTTCAGGATTCGCAGGGACATTCCTATTATCTGGAAGTAGCTCTTTCCCGCACTAATTCCGGTATGGACGTGAGCGATTTCCAAGCTGAAAAGAAAATGAGATATTTTTCCAACGCCATCAGTTTCAGTAGCAAAAAGTCCGGAAATCTGGAAACCTTGAAAGACAAATATATTGATCTGACCGTCTATCCGAAACGGACATTGGCTGTAAAAAGAGTCTTCAACCTTGAAAACAAGCAAATGGAAAACCGCATACATTTGCCTCGCTACACTGTTTTGAAAATAAAAGAAGTAAAAATCTCCGGTCCGGGAAGTCTGGTTATCCTCTCACTGGAGGATCGGCATGGATCACTTTATGAAACAGAGGTTGACCTGAAATATGACGTTATCGTCAAAAACGAGAATTATATTGAAGACCTTTTCGGATTTGGAGACATCCATCAGAAGTATCCGGCTATCACAGATAAACGTTGGGCAATCATCGCACAGGGTGATTTGGAAGAAGGTATGAACACCGACGAATGTCGTCTGTCAATAGGTGATCCTGTAGAAATACAATTAAAAAAAGACAGTCGTTTCGAAACTTGGTTCTACAACGGAAAAACGCTGGAATTTGAGAGTGGCATCTTGCAACGTTTCAAATAAAAAGGAGTAGCGACGCGGTGATTATCTGAAAATAATCACGTATATTTGCCAAGCTAACAATTCTAAAATCTTAATTTTTGATTTATAATTTATTAATTAAAAGAAATGGGTAGAGTTCTTATTATCGGTGCAGGCGGTGTTGGTACTGTCGTAGCACACAAAGTGGCACAAAATGCCGATGTATTCACAGACATCATGATTGCCAGCCGTACAAAGGAGAAATGCGATAATATCGTCAAAGCTATAGGCAATCCCAATATAAAAACCGCCAAAGTGGATGCGGATAATGTAGATGAACTGGTAGCTTTATTCAATGACTTTAAGCCGGAAATGGTAATCAACGTTGCTCTTCCTTATCAGGATCTTACCATTATGGAAGCCTGTCTGAAGGCGGGTGTCAACTACCTGGATACAGCCAACTATGAGCCGAAAGATGAAGCTCATTTTGAATACAGCTGGCAATGGGCTTACCACGACCGTTTCAAGGAAGCAGGTCTGACTGCCATTCTTGGTTGCGGTTTCGATCCGGGAGTCAGTGGAATCTACACAGCCTATGCAGCCAAACATTATTTCGACGAAATCCAATATCTGGATATCGTAGACTGTAATGCAGGAAATCATCATAAAGCATTTGCCACCAATTTTAATCCGGAAATCAATATCCGCGAAATTACTCAGAACGGACGTTATTACGAGAATGGTCAATGGGTGACAACCGGTCCGCTGGAAATCCACAAAGATCTGACTTATCCTAATATTGGTCCACGTGATTCCTATCTTCTTTATCATGAAGAACTGGAATCGTTGGTCAAGCATTTCCCGACTATCAAGCGTGCCCGTTTCTGGATGACTTTCGGACAAGAATATCTGACTCACTTACGCGTGATTCAGAATATCGGCATGGCCCGTATCGATGAAGTTGATTATAACGGAACTAAAATCGTACCATTACAATTCTTGAAAGCAGTATTGCCTAACCCACAGGATTTAGGTGAGAACTATGAAGGTGAAACCTCTATCGGTTGCCGTATCCGTGGCATCAAAGACGGAAAAGAACGTACTTACTATGTCTACAACAACTGCAGCCATCAGGAAGCTTACAAGGAAACAGGTATGCAGGGAGTCAGCTACACTACCGGTGTTCCGGCTATGATCGGTGCCATGATGTTCTTCAAAGGCGAATGGCAACGTCCGGGTGTAAACAATGTAGAAGAATTTAATCCGGATCCGTTCATGGAACAGCTCAATAAGCAGGGACTGCCTTGGCATGAAGTGTTTGATAAAGATCTGGAACTATAATAGAACGAGTCAGAATGAAGAATATAGGAGATAAAGCACCGGAAGTATTAGGTATCAATGAAAAAGGTGAAGAGATCCGCCTAAGTGCTTATAAAGGAAAAAAGATAGTACTGTATTTCTATCCGAAAGACAGTACATCGGGGTGCACGGCACAGGCATGCAGTCTGCGCGACAACTATTCCGAACTGCGTAAAGCCGGTTACGAAGTAATTGGTGTCAGCGTAGACAGCGAGAAGTCGCACCAAAAATTCATCGATAAGAATAATCTTCCTTTTACACTGATAGCCGATACGGACAAAAAGTTGGTAGAAGAATTTGGTGTATGGGGAGAGAAAAAGCTGTATGGACGTGCCTATATGGGAACCTTCCGCACTACTTTCCTGATCAATGAAGAAGGAATCATAGAACGGATTATCACTCCCAAAGAAGTGAAAACCAAAGAGCATGCCTCACAGATTTTAAATCAATAAATCCATTAATTATAAGAATAAGGTATGGCAAAGAAAGACGAACTTAATTTTGAAACAGATAATAAAATGGCATCAAGCGAAAAACTGAAAGCCTTACAGGCTACCATGGAAAAGATAGAAAAGAACTTCGGTAAAGGTTCTATCATGAAAATGGGTGATGATAGTGTTGAACAAGTGGAAGTGATTCCTACCGGCTCCATTGCTTTAAACGTGGCACTTGGCGTAGGAGGATATCCTAGGGGAAGAATCATCGAAATCTATGGTCCGGAATCTTCCGGTAAAACGACTCTGGCTATTCACGCCATTGCCGAAGCACAAAAAGCCGGTGGTATCGCCGCTTTTATTGATGCCGAACATGCCTTCGACCGTTTTTATGCAGCGAAATTAGGCGTGGATGTAGACAATCTCTGGATTTCTCAACCGGACAATGGAGAGCAGGCCTTGGAAATAGCCGAACAGTTAATCCGTTCTTCCGCTATTGATATTATTGTTATTGACTCCGTAGCAGCATTAACTCCGAAAGCAGAAATTGAAGGCGACATGGGTGACAATAAGGTAGGTTTGCAGGCACGTCTGATGTCACAGGCTTTGCGTAAATTGACCGGTACAGTCAGCAAAACACGTACGACTTGTATCTTTATCAACCAGCTCCGTGAAAAGATTGGCGTCATGTTCGGTAATCCGGAAACAACGACAGGTGGTAACGCATTGAAGTTCTATGCTTCTGTACGTATAGATATCCGTGGTAGCCAGCCAATCAAAGACGGTGAAGAAGTTCTTGGTAAACTGACTAAGGTGAAAGTGGTGAAGAACAAAGTAGCACCTCCTTTCCGCAAAGCAGAATTTGACATCATGTTTGGTGAAGGTATTTCTCACTCCGGAGAAATCATCGATTTGGGCGCAGAACTGGGAATCATCAAAAAGAGCGGTTCATGGTATAGCTACAATGACACTAAACTTGGTCAAGGACGTGATGCAGCCAAGGTATGTATCAAAGATAATCCCGAACTTGCTGAAGAACTGGAAGGATTGATCTTCGAAGCCTTGAATAAAAAATAAGTTGTTTCAACCGATTCAACTAAGAATAAATAATATAAGCTGTCTCATCCGATGTTTTGAGACAGCTTATTTTTAGCTTAAACATAAAAATGTCCCCTATCTGAATTTGTACTGTGAGAATTCAGATAGGGGACATTTCTTTCACTTTTTATATGAAATAGATATAGGCTAATGTACTTAAACTAATAACTACCCATAACAAAACGCCTTGGATCAAAGGTTTGACACCGACAGATCTTAGAACATCCAAAGAAAGGGAAGCGCCTATAAAAAACATGGTAATAGTTAATGTCTTGCGTGCAATTCCATTGATGGCAGCACCCAACTGTGGCACGCCATTCAGTAAATATGTATTCGCAATCATAGCCAGAATAAAGAAGAAAATAAACCAAGGAATACTTATCTTCTGTCCTTTACTTTTAAATATAAAAGAAGTGGCGAATGCCATTGGTATGATCCAAAGAGCACGGGTCAACTTGATAGTTGTAGCAACCTTCAGTGCTTCTTCACCATAAGCAGCACCTGCTCCCACCACAGAACTGGTATCATGAATAGCAATGGCAGCCCATGTGCCAAACTGATGTTCGGTCATATCCAAAGCATGTCCGATAGCCGGGAAGATAAAAAGCGCAATAGCATTCAGAATAAAGATCGTTCCCAATGCCACAGACATTTCACTGTCTTTGGCCCTCAGCACCGGCCCTACTGCCGCAATAGCACTACCACCACAGATAGCAGTTCCCGAACTAATCAGATAGGAAGTATTTCTGTCTATCTTGAAGATTTTACGACCAATAAACCAGCCGATGAGCAACGTGCCTACCACAGAAATAACAGTGAACTCCATCCCTTCTTTACCAGATGCTAAAGCCGACTGAAGATTCATACCGAATCCCAATCCTACTACAGAATATTGCAGCAAATATTTAGATGTCTTTTTATTAAATTTGGGATGTGCCTGTCCGCAGGTTAATGCGAAAATAAGTCCGAGAAACAAAGCTACTGGAGGAGTCACCCATGCGGACCATGCTTGTAAACCAGGAATATAATCTAAAAATAAGAAAAAAGTTAAAGTAGAAAGTATTGCAACGTAAATTGTCTTGTTGTTGGTTTGCAACGTTTTTGTAGCGCTTGAAATCATTTTTTTATCTTTTTATAATTTTGCGGGTGCAAAGGTACGGCAAACAATCAAGACAACCCAATTGTTTCTAATTATGTATTATAACTTTTTGTTATAGCCACTTCTCTTATTGTTACATTATGCTCCTACGATGTCCTTTCCAAATGGTGATAATGCTAACGCAGCCAACTTAAAGTGCTGCAAACCAAAAGGAATACCGATAATGGTTATACACAGAACAATTCCGAAAGCCAAATGTGACAGACAAATCCAAATGCCACCCAAAAATAACCACAGAATATTCATCAGTATATAAAGACATCCACTCGAACGCCTGCCACTTCTCACCTCTTTACCGAAAGGCCATAAAGCAAGTCCGGCTAACTTTAACGTCTGTATACCAAAAGGAATACCTACGATCGTAAACATCATCAGCAGACTTGAAATAAGGTACTCCACTGCAGTAAAGATACCACCAAGCAGCAACCACAATAAGTTCATAAAACAACCCATATATATAGTATTAGTTATTTTCCACATTCGACTATACAAAGATACAGAAGAAATATGAGAATTTAAATGGCTTTTTTATAAACTTTCTCTTTTACTATTTCATCGAAGCTTTATGCAAAATGATACGTTCAATGGCTATACCTTCGTTTCCTTGCAGATCAAATACTATCCCTTTTTACTGAGAAATGATGAGAGACTAAATCTTTTTTTATTTTTTTAGTAGATAGTGAAAATCTATCTGCTCTGCCAAGAGATACAGTTTCACCACATCATGAGGTAGCCCTGCAGTTGGGATATGATTCGCATGAAAAGAAGCAACACCTACAAGTTCTTGCTATGATGCCCCGCAAAGCGCATAAAAACTTGAGATAATCCTCCCTCCTGCCCTTGTAGCTGCACAAAATTAAATTCGCGCAACATTGGCATCCCTTTTATCTCAACTACCCGTAAAGTGCCGGCCACAAGTTCTTTATGCACCGACCGGATAGAAACAATTCCCATACAATCAGTATGTTCCAAAAAGAGCTTGATACTCTCCGTACCACCAAGATACATCAGAACATTCAAAGAAGACAGCTTCAGATTGTGTTGCGACAGGGCTCGTTCAAATACATCCAACGTCCCCGAACCTCTTTCACGCAAAACCAAAGGGATATCCGGCAATTCTGCAGGTGTTATCTCCTCCTGAATATTTAGTTTACTGTTCACATGCACTACCGCAACCAGTTCATCTTGCAAAAACAGAGTATATTTCAGATTAGGTAAACGAAAAATACCTTCCACCAATCCCAATTCAATCCGGTGTTCTTGCAAAGCGACCTCCACTCCCCGAGAGTTTCCATTAAGGACGGAAAGATTGACTTGTGGAAACTTCGCAATAAAATGAGCCAATAAAGGGGGCAGAACATATTGAGCAATCGTCGTGCTAGCTCCCAGTTTCAACTCTCCAATATACTCGTTATGCAACAAATGCATTTCATATTCAAGCCGCTTGTAATCATCTAAAATCTTTTCGCTATGCTTCAGCAGTAATTCACCGGCAACAGTCAATGAGATTTTACTCCCCTGACGTTCGAACAAACGAGCCTGATAATAAGTCTCCAATTCCTGAATATGCTTAGTGATAGCAGGCTGGCTGACAAACAATTCTTGCGAAGCCTTTGTAAAACTCAGATTCTTCGCTACGCTCTGAAATACTTTTAAACGAAAATCGGACACCTTTTTATTTGAGTTATTTGAGGATTAAAATTCAAAATCAAGAATTAAACACAAGGACTATAGTTCTTCAGCTCTGATTCCTAATGCCTGCATAACAGGAAATGCCAACATATCCCACTTATACTCTACCTGCACTTCAGGCTCATTCATACGAAACTGGATAATCTCCTTGCCTTTCACTTCATGCAACGCATCGGATACTTTCTTTCCATATTCTTCATTGAAAGAAACGACAATCATCCTTTTCACATCAGCCGAATCAGCAACGATAGACAATAAATCCAAAAACAAATCTTCACGTGAAACCATCCCTTCCGAAGGAACACTTGCAAATGAATATTCACCATAAGGACTCTGAAAAGCGACTCCATTCAACTCCTTCACCAAATCGGAAGGATGGCAATGTACAAGCTGATCGGACTCTTTATCGTAAACAAAAAGAAATTGTATTTCATTTTTCCCTTCCGTGATTCCGGCATCCAGAGTCAGATAAGTGGTCAACATAGAAAGGTCGATATCCTGTAAAGAACGTCGCAAAGTCTCTTCAAAGTAACCTTTCATATCTGTAATTACAAAATTCAAGAAAGCAGCATCAATCAACACTACTGTTTCAGACAGTTTTATTTGAGGTTTATCATTCATACCTTATTTATAATATGATTACAGCGGATAAAGATACTACAATACTTTTATTTATTCACTTCATTTCGCGGCAAATTCGTCAGTATCATTCAGATGAAAAACGTCATTTTGTCTTCTAACTCTCTTATTATCATGCTATTTTGTCATATTTTTCTACTTGGCAAATCTTTTGAGCCCTTTCAAGTGTTATTAAAATCATGAAAAAAGAAAGGAGAACAACCATATGAACTTTAACAATTTTACCATCAAATCTCAAGAAGCGGTACAGGAGGCCGTAAATCTCGTACAAAGTCGGGGACAACAGGCGATTGAACCTGCTCATATCCTACATGGAGTAATGAAGGTAGGCGAAAATGTGACTAACTTCATCTTCCAAAAATTAGGAATGAACGGGCAACAGGTAGCCCTAGTCGTTGACAAACAGATCGATTCTTTGCCTAAAGTATCCGGAGGAGAACCTTACCTAAGTAGAGAATCTAATGAAGTATTGCAGAAGGCAACCCAGTATTCTAAAGAAATGGGAGATGAATTTGTTTCATTGGAACATATTCTGCTGGCTTTGCTAACTGTGAAAAGTACCGTATCCACCATCTTGAAAGATGCCGGAATGACGGAAAAAGAATTGCGTAACGCTATCAATGAACTCAGAAAAGGAGAAAAAGTTACTTCTCAATCCAGTGAAGACAACTATCAGTCATTGGAGAAATACGCTATCAATCTGAACGAAGCCGCCCGCAGCGGCAAGCTGGATCCTGTAATCGGACGTGACGAGGAAATCCGACGGGTACTGCAAATATTAAGCCGTAGAACTAAGAACAATCCGATTCTGATTGGTGAACCGGGTACAGGTAAGACAGCTATCGTAGAAGGATTGGCACATCGTATCCTCCGGGGAGACGTACCCGAAAACCTGAAAAACAAACAGGTCTACTCTCTCGATATGGGAGCATTGGTTGCAGGAGCAAAATATAAAGGAGAATTCGAAGAACGACTAAAATCAGTTGTCAATGAGGTAAAAAAATCAGAAGGTGATATAATCTTGTTTATTGATGAGATTCATACACTGGTAGGCGCCGGCAAAGGCGAAGGAGCAATGGATGCTGCAAATATTCTGAAACCGGCATTGGCACGTGGAGAACTACGTTCGATCGGTGCAACCACTCTCGATGAATATCAGAAGTATTTCGAAAAAGACAAAGCATTGGAACGTCGTTTCCAGATTGTACAGGTAGATGAACCGGATACTCTGAGTACCATTTCCATCCTTCGTGGATTGAAAGAACGCTACGAGAACCATCATCATGTACGTATCAAAGACGATGCCATCATAGCAGCTGTAGAACTGAGCAGCCGTTACATCACTGACCGTTTCTTGCCGGACAAAGCAATCGACCTGATGGATGAAGCAGCAGCCAAACTACGTATGGAAGTAGATTCTGTTCCGGAAGAGTTGGATGAAATCTCACGTAAGATCAAACAGTTAGAAATCGAACGTGAAGCCATTAAGCGTGAAAATGATAAGCCGAAACTGGAAATTATCGGCAAAGAACTGGCCGAACTAAAAGAAGTTGAGAAGTCTTTCAAAGCTAAATGGCAAAGTGAAAAAACGCTGATGGATAAAATCCAGCAAAACAAAGTGGAAATCGAGAATCTGAAGTTCGAAGCAGAGAAAGCAGAACGTGAAGGAGACTATGGAAAAGTCGCCGAAATCCGTTACGGAAAGCTTCAGGCTCTGGACAAAGAGATAGAAGATACGCAGGAGAAACTTCGTGGTATGCAAGGCGATAAAGCCATGATCAAAGAAGAAGTGGATGCTGAAGACATCGCTGACGTTGTTTCACGCTGGACGGGCATCCCTGTCAGCAAGATGATGCAAAGTGAGAAAGATAAATTATTGCATCTGGAAGACGAACTCCATCAACGAGTGATTGGACAGGACGAAGCAATTGAAGCGGTTGCAGATGCCGTACGTCGTAGCCGTGCCGGATTACAGGATCCCAAACGCCCGATCGGTTCTTTTATTTTCCTTGGAACGACCGGTGTCGGTAAAACTGAACTGGCAAAGGCATTGGCGGAATTCCTCTTTGACGATGAATCGATGATGACGCGTATAGATATGAGCGAGTATCAAGAAAAGCATAGTGTTTCTCGTTTGGTCGGAGCACCTCCGGGATACGTTGGATACGATGAAGGTGGCCAGCTGACAGAAGCCATTCGCCGGAAACCTTACTCAGTTGTTTTGTTTGACGAAATAGAAAAAGCGCATCCGGATGTTTTCAATATCCTGTTGCAAGTACTGGATGACGGACGACTCACTGACAACAAAGGAAGAGTAGTCAACTTCAAAAACACCATCATCATCATGACTTCAAATATGGGAAGTTCTTATATACAAAGTCAGATGGAGAAACTGAGCGGTTCGAATAAGGAAGAAGTTATCGAAGAAACGAAGAAGGAAGTGATGAATATGCTAAAGAAAACCATTCGTCCGGAATTCCTAAATCGTATTGACGAAACAATCATGTTCCTGCCGCTGACGGAAACTGAAATCAGGCAAATTGTACTCTTACAAATCAAAGGTGTACAAAAGATGCTTGCAGAAAACGGAGTTGAACTGGAAATGACAGATGCTGCTTTAATTTTCTTATCCCAAGTAGGATATGATCCTGAATTTGGAGCCCGTCCAGTAAAAAGAGCTATCCAGCGTTATTTACTGAACGATCTGTCGAAAAAGTTATTGTCTCAGGAAGTCGACAGAAGCAAAGCAATCATTGTTGACTCAAACGGAGACGGATTAGTGTTCAGAAACTAAATTATAGTTAGTTGTTATAAGGATAGCCGGTATGTTCTCAAGTGAGCATATCGGCTTTTTATATTCCTGAATATATAATTCTTCTTACTTCCGGCTGACAATTAGGATGGCTCATGACTAAGACATAAGTACCTTTTCTGGATATCTCCAAAGTGAGTGAAGGCAAGGCAAATCTATGTTTCTCTTTCAGCTCCCCCTGCGAATCATATAAAAATACCATTGTACCTACCAACATTCCTGTTAAGCACAATGTTCCTTTTTCATTATCAAGATAAACGTTTACCTCTTTATTTGTTATTACATCCATATTTTGTGCGTATATTAGCAGTCACAAAGATAGAGAAAAACTATGTTTATTTACTATATAAATAATAAAATATTCATGCAAACATAAGATTGCTTAAAGAACACTAAAGGGGATCCTTTAATTACGCAGACATATAAAAACACAAAAAAGCGTGACAACTTGCAACATTGTCACGCTTTCCTTATTACATTTATACATCTAAGCCATCAATGTTTCATGACTTATTTTTCATCAGTCGCAACCTCTTCTTCAGCTTCCGGCTCTGATTTAAATTCTGTAATTCCATTCGAAATTAAGATGTTATACCAGGAAATCAATTTCTTAATATCCGCAACGTATACTCTTTCACGATCAAAGTTAGGCAATACCTCCCCTAAATACTCGCGTAACTGCTCCGGAGTAGCTTTTTTAGGGTCAATGGAGGTGACTGCAGTATTTTCTTTTTTCTTCATAGCTTCCAGCACATCATACAAAGGTACTTCAGCATCATCTGTATACATTGCTATATCTGCCAAAGAGATAATTTTCTCATTACCATAAGCGGGGAAACGTTTTTTATCTGCACTGATTGATTCAACAATCAACATATTTTTTCCTTGCGAAATTAGTTTGTACAATCCCGGTTTACCGGAGATAGACAGGATAGTCTTCAACATAGTATATATTCTTTTATTTATTAATTATTTTTTTGCGGAGCAAAGGTAATGATTATTTTTAGATAGCAAAGAAATAAACTTCAAAACCTGCGGAATTAAAGGGGTTTCATCGTCATTCACGATTACAAAATCAGCATGATTCCGCTTAACCTCATCGCTCATTTGCGCTTCGATACGTTTCATTATCAATTCCCTTGAAGAATAGTCACGCCTAATTGCCCGTTCCACTCTCACCTCCAACGGTGCATATACCATTACTACAAAGTCTACTTCCTGCTTAAAGCCTGCTTCCAGAAGGATGGCAGATTCCATACCGACCATAGCTATATCACCTTTCCCTTTCACCCATCGCCTGAAGTCTTCTTTCACCTGCGGATGAATGACAGCATTCACTTTTTTCGCATGTTCGGGGCTTCCAAATATATAAGATGCTAATAAAGGACGATTCAATTCTCCATTCAGGAAAACATCCTGTCCGACCAAGGCGCAAAGTTCCCGGCGTATCACATCATTCGTATGAGTGATACGCTTCGCCTCAATATCGGAAATATAAACGGGGATTCCCATAATCTCCAGCAATCTGGAAACTACACTTTTTCCACTACCGATACCGCCGGTAATACCTATTTTAATAGCCATCGGAAGAAACTTGTTCTATCAGAAAATCAACTTGCTCGGGTACAATACGGATTTGATTGATTCCACGGGGAGCCGACTTCAACTTCACCGTATATTTATCCGATCCTAATTTTAGCAGTTCCTCATAAGAAACATTAATCACAAAATCACTGGCTTTAATGCTACGAAAACGCTTTAAACCCACTTGAAAAGTAATTTGAACCTTCGATGGAAAAGCACGGAGCACTTTATCTGCCGGGAAGTTAATCCCACGTAACGGCACCTCCACGGTTTTCTCAGTATAAATATCAACAGGGAAAGTCAGTTCAACCGAGGCGGGAACAAACTTCACTCCTTTTTTATTATCCAAGGCAACCCGTTGCCGAATCGTATCCGATATATTTTCAAGATTTACCTCTTGAGTATAAGCGGTTGTTATAGTATCCAAAATTCCGGCCGGAGCATATACCAATACGGAATCCGGACTGCAAATGGTATCAGAAACATAATATTGAAGCCCTGCAGTCACTTTTCCTTGAAAATGAACGGGTACTAATTTGGACTTGCCTGTCGAATAGATATAATCTAACGTATCAGGTTTTATTGAAAGTATCTTAGAAGAAGCATTCAATTGACTGAGTATCTTCTTTTCAAACTCAGAGGCAAAGATTTTCACGTGATTATTTTGCCCTTTATAGTCAGGGAAACTCAGATTTACCGGAAAGAAACTCTTCCCCAACATATAATTGAGAAGCACTGTTCCTTTATCTTTTACCCGGACGCGAAGTTCGGAAGGAGGTTCCGAAGTGAGCACAATATTATTAGGGACATCCTTCATCCTCACCGGGATAGAGAATTCCGCTTCATAGTCATTATTAAGAGTCTGAATCAGCCAGAATCCACTGGCTATCAGGAAAAAAAATAAAAAAATTAAGAACTCCCTGCTTTTATCACTAAGCAGGAAATCCTTAATTCTCTTGGATAGTCTTAAATATGTATATCTTAATTTCCTACGATCAAGCATAGGGTATTTGTTTACTAAAGATTATTTAGACTGATTGCCGGCAGCCGAAGCATCAGCAAAAATAGAATTCTTATCTATTTTAATCTTCACGTTAGAAGCGATTTCAAGTACTATATAATCATCAGTAATCTCTTTGATTGTACCATGGATACCACCTGCAGTAATTACCGACTGGTTTACCTGAAGAGATTTACGGAAATTAGCAATTTCTTTCTGCTTCTTATTTTGAGGGCGAATCATAAAGAAATACATGATAACAAACATAGCTATCAGCATGATCCACATCATACTTCCACCTCCCGCTGCGGGAGCTTGCAATAATACAGTCAATAAGTTCATAAATAATCAAGTTTTAGTTTCTACTATATGGACAAAGGTATCAGTTTTTAGTCAACTTACCTTCTTTTTTCAATTGATTAACTATTCCATCCAGCGTTCCGTTGATAAAGCTACCGCTCTTGGCAGTGCTATACAACTTCGCAATTTCTACATATTCATTTAACGAAACACTTACCGGAATGTTCGGGAAACTTAAAATTTCGGCTAAAGCAGTCTGCATAATGATAATATCCATAAATGCGATACGATCCAAATCCCAGTTTTTCGTATTCTCGCTCACAAGATGACGGTAATAGTCAGCATTCAGAATTGTACGACGGAACAAGCGGCGTGCAAATTCCTGATCTTCGTCATCCTTGAATTCGGGAAGTAATTCCTGATTTGCTCCGTTCTTTTCTTCAAAACGCTTAATCGTTTTCAAGACAAAGGTATCTACAATCTCTTTATCATCATTCCAATACAGACTCTGGTCTTCCAGCACCTGATCAAGAGAATCATTATTAAATATATATGTTTTATAGAGTTTTCTCCACAGTTCGCGGTCAGCTTCATATGAATTGTCACCGGAAGCCATATAATCTTTATAAATATCGCTTTCTACTATTTTCTCATAAAGCTCTTTGACGAAATCCTGATCATTTGCCCAAGTTCGCTTCTGATTGGATATAAACTCGGTCAGTTGCTTGTTCACCTCCAGCTGTGCAACAAACTTATTATCCACAAACTTTGTGTTGGGATACAACTCTTCTTTAGTAGGAGCCAGTTTTGCTTTTGCCGCATCAATGCGTTTTTGTGCATACTCTGTTAATGCCATCATCAGCATTAACAAATAATTATAAAGGTCATACGCCTTTGAAAGGCTGAAGAATAACTCTTTCTCCGCTGAGTCTAGATTTTTGCTGCCATTTTGGTAATAGGCATACACTATTTGTATAATCTTAAGACGAATAAGAACTCTGTTGATCATAATTCAAATTAATACTGTTATTATCGAACTGCAAAAGTAGATATTTTTAATGAGTTTCCACAAATAAATCACATTTTTTAATGCAGTATTTGATTCTCTGCGCTTTTTCTTTTGACAGTTTAAAAAAAATATCCAATTTTGAGGCCGATTATTAACGGACCCAATGATATGGAAGATTTTAAAAAGAAAATGAACGCAGACATGAATGATAAGGAGATCGTTTTCTCCAAGTCCATCAAAGCAGGTAAACGCATCTATTACCTCGATGTGAAGAAGAACCGTAAAGATGAAATGTTTTTAGCTATTACGGAGAGTAAGAAAGTGGTGATGGGAGAAGGAGATGACTCTCAAGTTAGCTTCGAAAAGCATAAAATCTTCTTATATAAGGAGGATTTTCAGAAATTTATGGCAGGATTGACAGAAGCCATCAGTTTTATTAACCACAGTGACATGAACGATTACATCAGCCGCCTGAACGAAGAAGCTGATATAAAAAGAGAACAGGAAGCTCTTGCCGAAGAAGCACAAGAGGACAAGCTGGAAAACGAAATTAAGATTGATATTGACTTTTAAAGAGGTAACTCTTTGATATTTCAAAAAAAAACAGTACTTTTGCACCGCTTTTTTGCAACATCATGTGATAATCCACATCGTGTAATGGTGAATTAAGCAAAATAACTTAATTTAGAGTAACACAATTTTTTAAGAAATGAAATCAATTGAAGTAAAAGGAACTGCAAGAACTATTGCAGAACGCTCTTCGGAACAAGCAAGAGCTTTGAAAGAAATTCGTAAGAACGGTGGTGTACCTTGTGTACTTTACGGAGCCGGTGAAGTTGTTCACTTTACAGTGACTAACGAAGGTCTTCGTAACTTGGTTTATACTCCGCACATTTACGTAGTAGATTTGGATATCGATGGCAAAAAAGTAAACGCTATCCTGAAAGATATTCAATTCCACCCGGTAAAAGACAACATTCTTCATGTTGACTTCTATCAGATTGACGAAGCTAAACCTATCGTTATGGAAGTTCCGGTACAGCTGGAAGGTCTTGCAGAAGGTGTGAAAGCCGGTGGTAAGCTTGCATTGCAGATGCGTAAGATCAAAGTGAAAGCTCTGTACAATGTAATTCCTGAAAAACTGATTGTTAACGTATCTCACCTGGGATTGGGTAAGACTGTTAAAGTTGGCGAACTGAGCTTTGAAGGTCTTGAACTGATCAGCGCTAAGGAAGCAGTTGTATGTGCTGTTAAGTTGACTCGTGCAGCAAGAGGTGCAGCAGCAGCCGCTGGAAAGTAATTTGAGATTATCCCTGTAAAGAGATATAGCAAAACGCAGATTAATGCAGATTAAAGCAGATGTTCAGTCTGCATTAGTTTGCGTTAATCTGCGTTTCTCTTTTCATATTCACGAACTGTTTTTTACGAAAAAACAATGATTAAATATCTAATTGTCGGACTAGGAAACATTGGACCCGAATATCATGAAACCCGGCACAATATTGGTTTCATGACAGTAGAGGCATTGGCAAGAATCAACAATGCTCCTCCCTTTATTGACGGACGCTACGGATTTACCACTAGTTTTTCGATCAAAGGACGCCAGTTAATCCTGCTCAAACCGTCAACTTTCATGAACCTGAGCGGACTGGCTGTTCGCTATTGGATGCAAAAAGAAAACATCCCATTGGAAAATGTGTTAATAGTAGTAGATGATTTGGCTCTCCCCTTCGGTACTCTGCGTCTGAAAGGAAAAGGAAGTGACGCCGGACATAATGGTCTGAAGCACATAGCAGCCATTTTAGGAACTCAAAACTATGCCCGTTTACGCTTTGGTATCGGAAATGACTTCCCCAAAGGCGGACAAATTGATTATGTACTCGGACACTTTACTGACGAAGATCGCAAGACAATGGATGAAAGACTGGAAACTGCCGGAGAAATCATTAAAAGTTTCTGTCTGGCAGGTATTGATATTACCATGAACCAGTTCAATAAGAAATAGGAGTATTTACAATTGATTATTTCACAGCGTATATATGCAAACGGTCAGTAAGTACTCCACCATGACACATGGTACACTGTTAATTAATAAATTATCAACATATGGCAGAAGCAAGAATAGATAAATGGATGTGGGCTGTTCGTATTTTCAAGACACGCACAATTGCCGCCGAAGCCTGCAAGATGAACCGTGTCACTATCAACGGAGCATACGTAAAGGCATCTCGCATGATAAAGCCGGGTGATGTGGTTCAAGTTAAGAAACCGCCTATCACCTATTCATTCAAAGTGTTGCAAGCTATCGAAAAACGAGTAGGTGCCAAACTTGTACCCGATGTAATGGAAAACGTTACCACTCCCGACCAATACGAACTATTGGAAATGAGTAAAATCAGTGGATTCATTGATCGCGCACGGGGAACCGGACGTCCAACCAAAAAAGACCGCAGAAGTCTGGAGGAATTCACAGCTCCGGAATTTATGGATGATTTTGATTTCGACTTTGATTTCGACGAAGATAAGTAAATAATGAACGGTGAATAAACTTATAGCATGAAGTTACAAGTTTATTCACCGTTCACTATTTTACCAACTATTGGTTAGAGATTTGCTTTCACAGCATCAATTAGTTCCTGATATTCAGCATCGGTCAAATAAACTTTTCCCGGATTCATCTGGAATATACCACCATAATCAGGTCCGTCTACATATTTCGGAGCCAGATGGAAATGCAGATGAGATAATTTATCTGAGTAAGCACCATAGTTGATCTTTTCCGGCTGGAAAGCTTTCTGCATTGCACGGGTAACACGTGCCACATCAGCCATAAATGCATTACGGTCTTCATCGCTCAATTCGTTCAAATCATTTACGTGATCCTTGTAAGCAACGAGGCAACGCCCCCGATAAGTTTGCTCTTTAAACAAAAACACACGTGATACACTAAGTTGCGCAATCTCAATCATCAGATTATGCAAAGTTTCATTGTTCTGGCAATACAGACATTCTTTTGGATCACTCTTCATGATATTCTTATTTTTATGTTTTGACAAAGCAAAAATAGTCGTTCTGCTTTTATTTCACCTGTATTTTTTCGTTTTTTTGATCGACTAATTGGTACACGTTCTCTTTTTCACCGACAACCCACACTACATCTCCCTCTTCGAACGGTGCATTTACATCCGGCACCATCAGAGTTCCATCTTCCCGTTCCACACCGGCTATCATACAATGATACTTATCCCGTATACCCGATTCACGGATTGTTTTACCCAGAAAAACGGAGTCTGCATCAATAATAAACTGCTTCAAAGTCATCTCTCCCTTCTCATACATCTCCCAGTCTATCTTCGCACCACTTTGCATGGCACTGCTAAATACATTCAATTGTTCGTCCGTTCCTATTACCTGTATCTTGTCCATAGGAAAAAGACGCACCGAGCCACCGGGAATATTAATCCTTCTCTTCCCTCGCAGGATAGAAGCGATATGAATGCCATATTTCTTTCCCAAATTTAGTTCCATCAACGTTTTTCCCGCCCAAGTGGATTCCCCCGGAATCTCCAAATCCGCCAAATGCAGATCATGCGATAACAGACGTCCGGCATATTCGGGTTTCTTCTCTCCCAAATATTCCGCACGCACTTCTCTGGAACGCAGATTTTGAAAGAAACGCCGTTCTATCAATATAGATTGCTTTTTCAAACGACGCGACCATACCATCAACAGGACTGCAAGCACAGCTACTCCAATAATCAATCCAATAGATGCCTTAAACAATCCCGATATCACAAAAATAACAAATAACGCCGCAATCATAATACGTATGACAATAGTAGACACCAATGGTGCACGATTGGCACGGTTATCATGCCACAGGGTCATAAATTCCACCGAATGGTTTTTCTTCACCATGATAGCACGCAGGAAAGGCGAAATGCAAAGGATAATAAAGACAGCCCCCAATAATGACGCCCAGAAATGAGGCAGGTTCTCCTTAAAGAATGGGACGACAAAACGGAAAGACAGTGCAATAATGGATATACTGACTATTGAATATACCACAGTTATGCGTACCATTGCCAGCAACAGCTTCTTCCACAAATTCTCATGATTAAGTGCTGTTTGCGAGCCCGAAGAATAACGCATTAAGAACTTTCGCCAGGAAGCGGGTAAATGAGCATCCACAAAAGAAGAAGCCGGTTCAGCCAGACGAATCATATAAGGAGTCAGGAAAGTGGTTATCACAGAAACTGCTACCACTATCGGATATAAGAAATCGCTCGTCACGTGCAGAGATACACCCAATGAAGCTATAATAAACGCAAATTCACCAATCTGAGTCAAACTGAAACCACACTGCATAGCCGTCTTCAAAGGTTTGCCGGAAAGAATCACGCCGAATGTTCCGAAGGTAGCCTGCCCCAAAATAACTGCTATCGTAATCACAATGATAGGTATTGCATATTCAATAATCATAGCAGGATCGACCATCATCCCCACCGATACAAAGAAAATTGCGCCAAAAAGATCTTTCACCGGCTTCACCAACCGGTCGATAGATTCCGCTTCGATCGTTTCCGCCAGAATAGATCCCATGATAAACGCACCGAATGCAGCAGAGAACCCTGTATTGGCTGCCATCACTACCATACCGAAACACAGTGCCAATGATACGATAAGCAGAGTTTCCTCTCCCATCAGTTTCCTGCAACGCTTCAAAAACTCCGGAATCAGATAGATACCTACTACAAACCACAAAATAAGAAAGAACAGCAGTTTCCCAATACTCTCCAGCATCTCGGTACCTTCAAAGTTATGACTTACCGCCATCGTAGAAAGCATTACCATCAATACAATAGCCAGTATATCCTCCAAAATCAGAATACTCAGTACAAGCCCGGTGAACTGCTTCTTCCTCAGTCCCAAGTCATCGAACGCCTTATAAATAATAGTGGTAGAAGACATCGCAATCATACCACCTAGAAACAGGCTGTCCATCCGATGCCAGCCGAATCCCATACCGACACCTATCCCCAGCAATATCATACAAAAGATGATGGTGCAGGCAGCGATGATAGCAGAACCTCCGACTTTTACGATTTTCTTAAAACTGAACTCCAGACCAAGAGCAAACAACAAGAAGATAACGCCAATATCCGCCCATGTCTTAATGTTGGCGGTATCCATTACTGATGGTGTATAAGGCATGTGCGGACTTGCCAGAAAACCGGCAACCACATATCCCAACACCAAAGGTTGCTTTAACTTCTTAAACAACAAAGTCATAACGCCGGCACAGATCAATATCAGCGCAAGATCGGCAATGAGTGTAGGTAATTGAGACATTGTTTCATCGTATTTGGTGACAAAATTAAAATAAATCTATCGTATAAACAACAGATTCACGGATATGTTTCACATCAACCATCATAAAATGATTTAGCCCCGGATAGTATCAAAACCTATCCAGGGCTAAAAATTTTATAAACTCAAGATTTATTTTCTAAAAGGTGGCTTCACCACTATTGCCTTCAATTTACGTCCACGCATATCAATACAAATTTCCGTGCCAACTTTGGCATATTCCGGTTTCACATATCCCATACCAATACCAATCTTGCGGGTGGGGGACATTGTTCCGGAAGTCACCACGCCTATACCTTCCCCTTCCCCATTCACGAGTTCATAGCCATGACGAGGAATGCCTCGGTCAATCATTTCAAAACCAACCAGTTTGCGGGTAGTTCCTTCTGCCTTCTGCTTTTCCAGCATCGGACGGTTGATGAACTCCTTACCTTCCACAAACTTAGTGATCCATCCCAATCCAGCTTCAATCGGTGAAGTTTTATCATCCAGATCATTACCATACAGACAGAAGCCCATTTCCAAACGAAGCGTATCACGGGCACCCAGTCCCACCGGCTTGATACCGAATTCTTCCCCCGCCTCAAACACAGCTTTCCATATCGCCTCAGCAGCATCCGGATAGAAATAAAGTTCAAAACCTCCGGCACCGGTATATCCGGTATTGGAGATAATCACATTCTCTTTCCCCGCAAACCGGCCAACGGTAAATGTATAATAAGGAATAGCCGACAGATCGATATCCGTCAACTTCTGCAAAGCAAGAATAGCCTTCGGCCCTTGAACAGCAAGCTGCGCCATATTATCGGAAGAATTCTCCAACTCCGCCCCCTCCGTATTATGAGAAACACACCAGTTCCAGTCCTTTTCTATATTGGCCGCATTCACTACCAGCAGATATTTTTCCGGCTCGTAGCAATATACCAGCAAGTCATCTACAATTCCCCCTTCTTCATTAGGGAAGCAGGTATATTGTATCTTACCGGGAACAAGTGCCGCCACATTATTGGAAGTCACCTTCTGAAGAAAGGCTAACGCTTGCGGCCCTTTCACCCAGAATTCTCCCATATGGGATACATCAAATACCCCGACCGCATTACAAACAGTCAGATGTTCATCAATAATTCCAGAGTACTCGATAGGCATATTATAGCCTGCAAATTCGTGCATTTTAGCACCTAATGCAATGTGTTTCTCTGTAAACGGAGTGGTTTTCATTTTTTGTGTATTAAGTTTTAAGTAATAAATTGATATTCGTGGAATGTAATCACTTGGAAGCTACCAGTTCGGCAATCTTCACAATGACGTTCATTGCCTTCTCCATATTCTGAATAGGAACAAACTCATAACGTCCGTGGAAATTAAGACCGCCGGCAAAAATATTCGGGCAGGGTAAACCTTTGAATGAAAGCTGCGCTCCATCCGTACCGCCACGAATCGGCTTCACATTCGGCTTCACTCCTACCGCCTCCATGGCTGCGAAAGCAGTGTCGATGATGTGCATCACCGGTTCTATTTTCTCACGCATATTATAGTATTGGTCACGTAATTCAAGTGTAGCCGTACCTTCTCCATATTCGGTGTTGACCTGCGCAACCAGACGTTTTATTTCTTCCTTGCGTTTCTCAAACTTGGCACGGTCATGGTCGCGAATGATATAAGACACTGTACTT
This sequence comes from Bacteroides sp. MSK.20.82, assembly GCF_019052485.1. Taxonomy (NCBI): domain Bacteria; kingdom Pseudomonadati; phylum Bacteroidota; class Bacteroidia; order Bacteroidales; family Bacteroidaceae; genus Bacteroides; species Bacteroides sp. MSK.20.82. The sequence goes on along the minus strand of NZ_JAHQUN010000001.1, from coordinate 92,310 downwards.
TGCTCCACATCTCCCTGAATACTGATCAGATGATAGAATCCTTCATACCCTTCAGTCTGCTCCGGTGTTTCCATGGATGGCAACATCGCGATAAACTGATTAGCGACACGAATCGAGTTTATCATCTTATTCTTTGCATATCCGGGGTGTACATTACGTCCTTTAAAAGTAATCTTTGCAGCGGCAGCATTGAAATTTTCAAACTCCAGTTCCCCTACTTCGCCACCATCCATCGTATACGCCCATTCGCAGCCAAACTTCCCGACATCGAACTTATGCGCACCTTCACCGATTTCCTCATCCGGATTGAATCCGATACGAATCTTTCCATGTTTGATTTCGGGATGTTCTTTCAGATAAACGATTGCCGATACAATCTCGGCAATTCCCGCTTTATCATCCGCACCAAGCAGCGTCTTGCCGTTTGTTACAATCAAATCCTCTCCTTTATGATCGAGCAGTTCCGGAAATTGTGCAGGAGAAAGAATGATATTTTCTTCGGCACAAAGCACTATATCCGTCCCATCGTAGCCTTTTACAATACGTGGAGTTACATCTTTTCCTGTCATATCAGGACTTGTATCCATATGAGCGATAAACCCGATAGTGGGTACTTTTTTATCTATATTAGCAGGAAGCGTGGCAAAAAGATAGCCATGTTCATCCAAAGTAATATCTTCCAACCCCAAAGATTCCAGTTCAGTCTTCAGATATTCAGCGAATACCATCTGTTTCGGAGTACTGGGAGTAAGCCCTGTTGATTCATCCGACTGTGTATCAAAGCTCACATACTTCAAAAATCTGTCTACTAAAGTCATATCTATTTTACGATTTAATGATTTGCAATTTACATTTTGATAGTTTATAGTGCCGTAAAGGTAAAAAAAGAGCCGTGAATTGACAAACAATTCACGGCTCTTTTTTCTCAGTATATTACTTAAAAGTGACTGCTACCATCAAAACAATGCGTACACACTTTACATTTCGGCAGCCCGATAGCTTCAATCAAAGTCTCAAGCGTGTTGAATTTCAATGAAGTCAGTCCGAAACGCTCGGCTATGATACTAACCATTTTCTCGTATTCGGGAGACCCCGTAGTGGCGTATTTCTCCAGATTCTTATTCTCATCACCTTCCAGTTCTTTAATAATACGACGGGTAATCAACTCCAAAGCATTCTTAGAAGCCGAGAAACCCACAAACGGACAAGCATAGATCAACGGAGGGCAAGCGATACGCATATGTACCTCTTTCGCTCCATAATCATATAGAATCTTCACATTATCACGCAACTGTGTTCCACGCACAATCGAATCATCACAGAACAGCAGACGCTTTCCCTGAAGCATGGCACGATTCGGAATTAGCTTCATCTTTGCAACCAGCGAACGCATTTCCTGATTGCTGGGTGTGAAGCTACGAGGCCATGTCGGTGTATATTTTGAAATGGCACGATGATAAGGAACTCCTTTACCTTCCGCATAACCCAACGCCATACCTACTCCCGAATCAGGGATACCACAGGCACAATCCACTTCCGATTCGTCCTTCTGTCCCATCTTCATTCCACTGGTGAAACGGACTTCCTCTACATTTTTGCCCTCATAACAAGAGGTCGGGAAACCATAATACACCCAAAGGAAAGAACAAATCTGCATTCCTTCATTCGGTTGGCGAAGCTGCTCGATATGATCGGGATACATGCGTACTATTTCCCCCGGTCCCAGATACTTTTCGATTTCATAATCCAGATTCGGGAAACTGGATGACTCGCTGGTAGCGGCATACGCACCATCTTTCTTGCCGATCACCACCGGAGTACGTCCCCATTGGTCACGAGCCGCGATAATACTGCCATCCTCTGTCAGAATCAGCAGAGAACAAGAACCCTTGATATGTTTGAATACGTTCTCGATACCTTCGGTGAAGGTTCTTCCTTGTATGATAAGCAGTGCGATGAGTTCCGTTTGATTGGTGTTGCTCGAACTAAGTTCGGCGAAGTGCATATTTTGGTTGAGAAGGTCTTCTTCCAGTTCCTGGATATTCGATATTTTAGCGACTGTGACGATGGCGAAGCGGCCGAGGTGGGAATTGATGATAATGGGTTGTGCATCTGTGTCGCTGATAATGCCTATGCCGGCATTGCCTTTAAATTTATCAAGCTCTCCTTCAAACTTGGATCGGAAATATGTACTTTCCAGATTGTGAATGGAGCGAATAAATCCTTTCTCCTGACTATAAGTCGCGAGTCCGCCCCGCTTTGTACCCAGATGTGAGTTATAATCTGTACCATAGAATAAATCAGTCACGCAACTCGATTTCGAGACTGTTCCGAAAAAACCTCCCATGTTGTTCTCTTTATTGATAATGTTTAAAAAAAGATGGCGCAAAAGTACAAAAAAGAATCCATCCGATAAAAAAAGCACTCCGCAAAGTTTTAATTTTCTTTGCGGAGTACTTCTAAATTTTATTAAAAATACAAAGAAGATTGAACAATCGTTTTAGTCGCGTCTCATTTCCATTTCTTAATTGATTTCCGGTCGGATGGAGCTGCTTCGATAAGACTCAATGCAAAACCACCGCTGCGTGCCAGCTTGACGGACATCTTTGTTTTATTCGTAACGATCCCTTTCTTTATCTGATAGGAAGTCGGATTCTTTTCGTAGTCAGCCTCTTTTCCGTCGGCATACAGGGTAGCCACATACTCTTTATCCGGTTCCAGAAAATCAAGAGTAAACGCGGCAGTACGGGAGTTTTCGTCAGTAATACCGCCAACAAACCAATGATTGGTTCCTTTTGCTTTGCGGGCTACTGTAATATAATCCCCCGGTTCGGCTTCCAGATATTTGCTGTCATCCCAGTCCAAGGCTACATCTTTAATAAACTGGAAAGCATCCGGATAACGCTCATAACTTTCCGGCAAATCGGCAGCCATCTGCAAAGGACTGTACATTGTTACGTAAAGAGCCAGTTGTTTCGCCAGAGTAGTACGTACAACGCTATGCTTCCCATCCAGAAAAGAAATTCTCGTGTCGAAGATACCCGGTGTATAATCCATCGGGCCGCCGATCTGCCGAGTGAATGGAAGCAAAGTAGTATGAAAAGGTTTATTACCGGCAAAAGCTTCATATTCCGTCCCCCGTGCCGATTCATTGCCGATCAGGTTGGGATAAGTACGGCATAATCCAGTAGGACGTACAGCTTCGTGCGCATTCACACAGATTTTATAATCGGCGGCTTTCGTCACGGCATATAGATAATGGTTGTTCATCCATTGTCCATAGTGATGTTCGCCCCGAGGAATGATATTGCCAACATAACCACTTTTCACGGCATTATATCCGTTGTCAACCATAAATTGGTAGGCCGTATCCAGATGGCGTTCGTAGTTACGCACGGAGGCAGATGTTTCATGATGCATCATCAGCTTCACCCCTTTCTCTTTGGCATATGCGTTTAGCATCTTCACGTCGAAATCCGGATAGGGAGTGACGAAATCAAACACATAATCTTTTGATTTGCCGAACCAATCTTCCCAGCCTTCATTCCAGCCTTCTACCAATACCTGATCGAAACCATGCTGCGCTGCAAAGTCGATATAACGTTTTACTTTGTCATTGTTGGCAGCGTGACGTCCGTTAGGGCTTGTCTTTGAGTAATCCGTCTGTCCGAGTTTGACGGAATAAACATCATCTGTATATGCCCAACTGCTTTTTCCGGTAATCATCTCCCACCACACACCGATATACTTCACCGGTTTAATCCAAGAAACATCTTGATAAGCACATGGTTCGTTCAGATTCAAGGTCAGTTTGGAAGCAAGGATATCGCGTGCATCATCGCTCACAATCACCGTACGCCACGGAGACTGACAGGGTGTCTGCATATAACCTTTATCTCCCATTGCATCCGGTGTCAGCCATGATTCAAAAATCAGTTTTTTGTCATCAAGATTGAGATGCATGCAGGAATAATCTACCAAAGCGGCTTCGTGCAGGTTAATATACAGACCGTCGGCTGTTTTCATTTGCAGAGATGTCTGCACGCCTGTTGGTGAAAAAGACGTTTGAGAAGCATTGTCGGTAATAGCCCCTTTCATCAGTCCACGGATTTCTGTTAGTCTGGATTCTGTGTAATCATATTCCTGGGTATCATAATCTCCCGGAATCCAAAAGGCAGTATGGTCACCCGTCATGGCAAACTGCGAATGTTCTTCCTTAATAACAAAATAATTCAGATTCTTCTGCTGCGGAAATTCATAGCGGAAACCTAATCCATCATTGTAAAGCCGGAAACGGATGATCATATTCCGGTCCTGCGCCTTCTGATTCAGTGTGACAGCCATTTCATTATAATGATTGCGAATGGATTTCACTTCTCCCCACACCGGCTCCCAAGTTTCGTCGAAGGTGGAAGTTTTTGTATCGATGCACGCAAACCCATTCATCAGTCCCGGATCATTCTTCAACTCAAGTCCCAACTTTGATGGTTTAATCACTCCCTTTCCTTTATAAGTAAGTTCGTATACCGGTTCTCCCTGAACATTGACCGAAAAATCCAGTTTTAATTGTCCGTCAGGAGAAGTGATACTTTCTGCCATTGCCGTTGCACCCATAGAAAAAGAGAGTAACAGACAGAGTACTGCCGTAGTTAATATTTTCATGTTCTTCATGATATAAATGAATTAGTTAATAATCATATGGCAAATGTAGTGAGGAATAGCAAGCGCCACTTCGGATTATAATTAAAATATAGCGTTTCCGAATGTTTCAACACTGATAAATACCTATCAATAAAGCATATACCAAAGTACTTCAACAGAAAAAATATAGTGCTTACATGGAGCAATATAGCACCTTTTCACATCCGACAAACGGGATTTTTCTTTATTTCCCCGCCTCTCTTCAGAAATAAAAAAAATATTTTAATCTCATACTCTCATCCTATGACAACTAATATATAGACAATCAGCACAATACAGAATGAGAGATACTTTTTAAATAGTTATCTCTCATCATTTCCTCATCAAATAGCTTTCTTTTTGACTACCTCTCATTCATATTTCAGTTATCTCTCATTCGTCTCAAAGCCGATAATCCATTGTACTATGGCAAGCCTTACAGAACATGGAACCTACCGCTACTTTGTATATAACATATAGTATGTGGGTATGTATATCATCTATTAATACTGTATTTTTGAAGGGATATTACCATCGTTCCACTCCAGTGCACAGATCTCATCACTCTTGTGAAGAGTTCTCATCACTAGAGTGAACAGACCTGTTCACTCTAGTGGAACGATAAAGATGAAAGGTAGAAAAGATACAAATATAAGCAGGATATCATAGAAAAGACAGTCAGATAAAACACTAACAACCGCCCAATGACAAGGAATACAATATAGTTCAAAATACAATATCCGCATGGGTTCGGATTGAATTATCCTAAAATTTACATCTAATCTGAATACCAGAGACAAAAAAGTTCAAAGTATGCTATGATATTAGCATATAATTGATAAATTTGCAAGCAAAATATCTTACTTTATAACACATAATCTAATATTACTATTATGACACAGCACTTCAGATATACGACATTGGTACTTCTTACAACATTATCTACCGTTTATGCCTCCGCACAGTCTCTGCGAAAATTAATGGAAATGCCTCCGCGCATTATTGAATCGAAATGGGAGCAAACTCCGGAAGGAGGAACAGAATTAAACTATTACAACGGAGACCTGTGCAGTTACTACCTTTTCCGCGAAAATGATCGTTCATACAATTTGAACCCCGGAAAGAACACGGTATTCAGAATAGAGAAAGGCTCCAATGCCAGCAATTCTTTCAAGACTTCAAGCAGGTATATGTTCTTCCGCGGTCAATTCCCCAAAGACTTTCAGATCAGTACTCCTTATGCACTTCCTGTAAAGACCGGCGAAGAAACACAATGGCAGATCGCTCCTCAGGAATCTGCCAAAACTATGATATTCCAAATTCAGGAAGGAGACACCGTCTATGCAACCCGCAGAGGAGTCGCCTGTGCGACAGTGCTGCCACAGCAATTGTTGATATACCACCCCGACCATACCTTTGCCGCTTACCTTATGATGCGTCAAAACTTCATCCAGACGGGTGAAGAAGTCATGACCGGGCAACCCATTGGGATAGCCGGAGTACTCGGAGTATCCATCTCTTATTTTTTTCTTGATAACAATAAATTCGATGCAAACGGCTTCTTAGGTTATCCATATTCTCACTTTACTCCTGTATTCCGCACGGACAAGGGGGATGTAAAACTGGAGGAGAAAACAGCCTATAAATCTGCCACAGATGATGAACTGATTATGCTCGAAATGAGCAAACGTGAAAAAAAGAAATTTCAGAAGCAGAAATACTCAAAATAAAGGGAAACAATATGCGTATATTTTATCTTATCCTCTGTTTCATCTGCCTTTGCGACCTGCTCCATGCGCAGACTGTAAGAATCTCTTATGAAGGCGACCCGCTTACGGACAAAGAACGCCGGAAGATTGAACAGACCCTCCAATATGAAGTCGAATTTTATGCACAATTCGGACTTCCCGATACGCTTAATCTTCAATTGACTGTATTCAACAAAAGGGAAGATGCGCTGGTCTATCTGAACAAATTCAATATACATCCTCCCAAAAGTACAAACGGAATGTATATATCCAGATTACAAAAGGCCATCATATTAAGCAGAGAAAAAGAATACCAACAAGGTCTGGGCGTCATCTATCACGAACTGAGCCATCACCTCACCTTGCAAATCACGGCAGGACGTCCTCCGATATGGTTCAACGAGGGACTTGCCGAATATTTTGAGCATTGTAAAGTTAATAAAAAAGGACTTCAGCACACGTTTACCGATTACGAAAAAGGAAGAATCCGCACTATATATATGTTGGGGGACATTGATCTGCTCACCTTTATCAACAGCCGCCAAAAGGAATTTATGAAGCAGCAAAGAACCGACGAACAATACGCCTATATCCTCTCTCATGCACTCGTCACTTTCTGGATCGAGAAAGTTCCCCGGCAGATATTACGTGATTTTGTACTCTCCTTTCAAAACAAAGATGACTCATCCATTGTTTCCGAACGGATAGATAAGGTTTACACCGGAGGGTTCAAACAATTTGAAAAAGATTTTGAAGCCTTCTGCAAATAGTTTTATCTTTTTTCTATCTTTGCACCGGCTATGGGATTAGCCTTTAACCGCCCTTCGGAGCTGATGATCCCTACAATTTGAATGTATAACTCTTAAATTGTCAGCTTATGCTCAAGACTTTACTCTTTATCGGTATGGGAAGTTTTACCGGAGGCGTTCTGCGTTATCTCATCTCGCGTTACGTTCAGAATTTCTTGACACCTTCCTTCCCTTTGGGAACACTTCTGGTCAATGTACTCGGTTGTTTCGCCATCGGCCTGTTTTACGGACTCTTCGAACGGGGAAATCTGATGAACCCCAATCTGAGAATGTTTCTCACCGTAGGATTCTGTGGAGGATTCACCACCTTTTCAACCTTCATGAATGAGAACTTTCAGTTAATCAAAGACGATAATTTCTTCTACCTCTCACTCTATGTAGGCCTCAGCTTGTTTGTAGGATTCATTATGCTGTACTTGGGATATTCACTTGTAAAACAATAAACATAACATATCTACATCATATGATCAAAAGAAATGCAGCCAAGCCCGTCCGTGTGGCTCCTCCCATGATGGAGGAACAGGAAGTCAGTACAAGCACCTTGCAAGAACTGCTCGAAAAAGAGGAAACCGTCTCAAATCTCATATTCAGCAAAGGAAGAGAAGAGGGAATCAGCAAGTCTTACAAGAGTTTCAAGAACTGCACTTTCCGGAATCAGACATTCAGCGAATGTAAATTCCGTTCTTCTCAGCTGGCAGATATACGGTTTGAGAACTGCGACCTGTCCAATATATCTTTTGCAGAAAGCTCCCTTTACCGGGTAGAGTTCATTGCCTGCAAATTACTAGGAACCAACCTTTCAGAGACGACCATGAATCATGTTTTATTGCATGACTGTAATGCCTCTTACATCAATCTGGCGATGAGCAAAATGAATCAGGTACGCTTCTCGCACTGCCATTTCCGGAACGGAAGTTTCAATGACTGCCGTTTCTCTTCCGTCGCCTTCGACAGTTGTGATTTGGTAGAAGCTGACTTTTCTCATGCTCCGCTCCGTGGAATCGACCTGCGTACTTCGCGCATCGGCGGAATAACACTTAATATCAGCGACCTGAAAGGAGCTGTCATTACTTCCTTGCAGGCCATGGACTTGCTTCCGCTGTTGGGAGTTATTATCGAAGACTAGAATTCTGCCAATTTCATCCATCCGCATTCAAACAAAAAGCATCGTCACATTGTTATCTAATAAGACCGGACTAATGACATCTAGGGAGTATGATTCGAAAGAATACCTATTTATAGTGATTTCCCACTCTCTGTCAAGTCCGTACTTTTGCAAAAATATTATTCAAAACAATAGAAACGATGAAAATAGAAAAAATTGTAGCTCGAGAAATTCTCGATTCAAGAGGTAACCCCACAGTAGAAGTTGACGTAGTATTGGAATCAGGTATCATGGGACGTGCGTCTGTTCCGTCAGGTGCTTCCACAGGTGAACATGAAGCACTCGAACTTCGTGATGGTGACAAGCAACGTTACGGTGGCAAAGGCGTACAAAAGGCGGTGGACAATGTAAACAAGATCATTGCTCCGAAACTGATCGGTATGTCTTCTCTCAACCAAAGAGGAATCGACTACGCAATGTTGGCACTCGACGGTACTAAAACCAAGTCCAATCTAGGTGCTAACGCTATTCTTGGCGTATCTCTCGCTGTAGCCAAAGCAGCAGCCAGCTATCTTGATCTCCCTCTCTATCGCTATATCGGCGGAACAAATACATACGTAATGCCTGTACCGATGATGAATATCATCAATGGCGGTTCACACAGTGACGCTCCTATCGCATTCCAGGAATTCATGATTCGTCCGGTAGGTGCACCCTCATTCAGAGAAGGTTTGAGAATGGGCGCCGAAGTATTCCACGCTTTGAAGAAAGTACTGAAAGATCGTGGCCTCAGCACTGCCGTAGGCGACGAAGGTGGTTTCGCTCCTAACCTCGAAGGTACGGAAGATGCTCTGAACTCTATCATCGCAGCCATCAAAGCTGCCGGATACGAACCAGGTAAAGACGTAATGATCGGTATGGACTGCGCTTCTTCCGAATTCTACCATGACGGTATCTACGACTATACCAAGTTTGAAGGTGCCAAAGGCAAGAAACGTACCGCCGAAGAACAGATCGACTACCTGGAAGAACTGATCAACAAATTCCCAATCGACTCCATCGAAGACGGTATGAGCGAAAACGACTGGGAAGGCTGGAAGAAACTGACTGAACGTATCGGCGACCGCTGCCAGTTGGTAGGTGATGACCTGTTCGTTACGAACGTTGACTTCCTCGCAATGGGTATCGAGAAGGGATGTGCAAACTCTATCCTGATCAAAGTAAACCAAATCGGTTCGCTGACCGAAACTCTGAACGCTATCGAAATGGCTCACCGTCATGGCTATACGACTGTCACTTCCCACCGCTCCGGCGAAACGGAAGACGCAACGATTGCAGACATCGCAGTAGCTACGAATAGCGGACAGATCAAGACCGGTTCATTAAGCCGTTCGGACCGTATGGCTAAATATAACCAACTGCTCCGCATCGAAGAAGAACTCGGTGACTTGGCTGTATACGGATATAAGAGAATCAAATAATCTTTATTCTCTTTTCAGATATCTTTCCCCCGGGCAATGTGTTGTCCGGGGATTTTTTTATATATTTGATGACTTACAAACGACCTGAAGCATTTTGCTACGTATCATATAGTAAACAGGAATAAATAATGATGAATCAGGAAAAAATACAGGAACTGGTCAGCCGAAGTCAGCAGGACGACAAAAGGGCCTTCGCCCTACTGGTTTCAGAATTCCAGCCACTGGTATTCCGACTAGCTTTCCGTTTACTTTGTGATGAAGAGGAAGCCAGAGACATAACACAAGAAACATTTGTAAAAGTATGGTTATCCCTGAAAACGTACAATCAGGAAAACCGCCTGTCAACCTGGCTTTACAAAATCACCTGTAACACCTGTTACGACCGTTTGCGTTCGTTACGCCATTCTCCGCTGGATAATGAATCCGCCTTTTCCGATTCGGTAAATATTCCTTCTGACGATCATATTGAGATATCTCTTTCCAACAAGCAGTTGAAAGAACTGATATTGCGATATACCAACGAACTGCCTCCCCAGCAGAAACTCGTTTTCACGCTTCGGGATGTCGAAGAGTTGGAGGTAGCAGAAGTACAGATTATCACAGGATTATCGCCCGAAAAGATAAAAAGTACCTTGTACCTTGCCAGAAAGAACATACGTAATAAAATGAATCAAATAGATCCCGACTTATGAAACAAGAAGATAAACAGTATGAAAAATGGCTGACCGAAGTCAAAAGTAACCAGCCGATATTGGAAAATCCGGAGGAACTGACCGCTACCATCCTCAACAGAATATCCGGGATCTCACCGGAAAGGAAACGGAGAAAGTTTCTCATAGGAGCATGGGCATCCGGCATTGCCGCCTCATTATTACTCCTGCTATTCATCAATGACACTTGCTTCACTTCTGTCCCTCACCGGACAGAAATGCAAAATGAATATGATAACTGGTCAAACAGCATTCCATTACCTGACAACTGGGAAGAAATGCGACTGCTGGAAAAGAATACTTATCTATCCTCTCAATATATACAACACCGGAAATCCCGGAAGATGCAAATCTTACAAGTCATCAAAAAAAAACGATTAAAATAGACAGAATATGAAAACCAACTATTTCTTAATAACCATGCTACTGTTACTTAGCATGACTTCTTGCAGCACCTATTATCGGATGACTTCACGGGTTGAAAGGGACGGAAGTATGTACAGAGAAATCTATGCACAAGGTGATTCCGCTTTCATCGCAGGAGATAAGACACATAATCCATTTCTGTTTCAACCGAATGCCAACTGGCAATTAGTAAATCTAGACTCTACAATTAAATTCAACTTCTGGGGCGAAGAAGAAAAGCTGAATGTAAAAGCCTGCCAAAAACTCTCCGGAGTAGATGGAGAATACTTCACTGTTGACAAAGGTAAAGAGCATCTGAGTGCCATGGCTATACCTATGGAACGGGTAAAGAAGAGTTTCAGATGGTTCTATACCTATTATATATATACCGCCACTTACAAAGAACTTCAGGACAAAGGTCCTGTACCTCTTGACAATTATCTGAATAAGGAAGAGCAAATGATTTGGCTTCATGGAAACGATGATGCCTTCAGAGGCATGAACGGCATCGAAATGAATGATAAACTGGATAAACTCGAAGCTAAATTCGGAGAATGGTATAACCGCAATGTCTATGAGATCAATTGGGAAGTCATCCGCCACTTCACTTCTTTACAAGGAGATACCGCTTGCCTGCAGTGTCTGGAGGAATTGAAAGATTCTGTCTACAAGAAACATTCGTCAGAAAAAGGCGACAGTATGGGAGACGCTGATATCGAGGAGGTCTGCGGTATGTTTGATAAAGCTTGCAGTACGAAATACTTTTCGGACCTTTATAAAACAAATAAAGAAATGATGGATGCCCTGTGCGAAGAGAAAATCAACATCGCCGAAGTCTTCTATCATGCTATACAATTTGAGTTGACACTGCCGGGCAGACTGCTCACCTCTAACGCCAAAGTTCTGAAAGATAATGTAGTCATTTGGAAAATAGACGGCTTCCGGCTTCTCGCTGGTGATTATATACTTACCGCAGAGTCACGGGTCATTAATTACTGGGCATTCGGGATTACTTTATTCATGATGCTGTTTGTCTTAGGAATTTTCATCAAATTATACAGGAGGAGATCATAAAAGCAGTAACAAATAGCATCGTCGTTTTCAGACTCTTGCAGCAGTCCTCAACCGGATGATTGATAATCATACTGTATAGCAGATAAGCCTTTTCGTTTCATCAAGTAAATCATTCCATTCATCAGATTAATTTGAGTACGCGAAACCATCAGGGTAATTTTGAGGTCAGAAATCAATTAAACTATTTAAATGATGAAGACTCTTAAAATCTATTTCCTGCTTATGCTGCTGATTCAGACAATCAGCATATCCGCACAGTCAGTCATATCGGGTAAAATAACCAATAACGACAGTTCACCCATAGTCGGCGCGACAATATTGTTATCAAACGGTATGGACTCTACCTATATAACAGGGACGACCTCCGACTTGGACGGACGATTTAAAATGATAAATGTCAAATCGGGCAATTACTTTCTTTCCTTGTCAATGATCGGATATAAGAAAGCAAATATCCCCCTGCAGATCAAGGAAAGCATGAATCTGGAATTGGGTGACATTACACTGGAAGAAGATTCTTATATATTGTCTACTGTAAATATAATCGGCAAGCGCCCTCCAATCAAGGCCGAACCGGGAAAGATGACAGTCAACTTATCATCTGCCCTATTGAGTACGGACGGTAATATACTGGATGCACTGAGAAAACTACCGGGAGTAATCGTTCAGAATGACGGAACAATTATTCTTAATGGCAAATCAGGGGCGAATGTTTTAATGGATGATAAAGTGACCTATTTATCGGGAGAGAACCTCATCAATTACCTGCGCTCCATCCCTGCCAGTTCTATTGAAAATATAGAACTGATATCCCAGCCATCATCAAAACACGATGCTTCAGGCAGTTCGGGCATCATTAACATTCAAAAAAAGAAAATCAAAGAACAAGGTATAAGCCTTACAGCTTCCTCCGGTCTGGAACAAGGAAAACATACTAAAGGGAATGAAAACCTGACTCTGAACTTTCACCACAATAAATTGAATATGTATGCCGACTATTCTTATTATTGGGGAAAAGATTTTATAGAACTATCGGTTTCCGGTCATTACCTGGATCCGATGACTTTAAAACCTCTTGAACTGAGAAAAGATTTTGATAGTGATATAAACCGGCAATACAAAGGGCATTATATCAAAACAGGGGTCGATTATGACTTGTCGGAGAAGATAGCCATCGGAACATACTTCTCATCAAGCTGGCTCAATAGGAACAAACAAGAAGTGACTGTATCTGACTTTTTTAATAACGACAAGACTCAAAGCGACTCAACCTTAACAGCGTTAAGCACACCGGACTATAGCTACACCAATATCATAGGGGGAGCGAACATGATATACAAATTTGCGAAAACAGGAAAATGGGATGCTTCTTTTGATTATCAGCTTTTTAATCAAGAGGATAACCATCTGCTGAAATCCTTTTTTCAGACAGGTATTCATCCGGTAAAAGGAGACACATTGTCCGGTATAACCAATGGGGACATTAAAATATACAGCGGACAAACTAATTTGAGCTATGATATCTCTGACAAGTTCGGAATAACCACCGGGCTCAAATCGGTTTTCGTACATATAAGCAGTGATGCCTTATACAAAAACCTGATTGCCGGTGATTGGAGAGAAGACAGTGATCTCAGCAGTAGTTTTGCTTATCATGAGAATATCTACGCAGGGTATCTTCAGCTAAACGCTAAATGGTCTGCCAGATTTTCAACAGAAATAGGCTTACGATTAGAAAGTACATATACAAAAAGCAATTATAATTCAGCCGTTCAGGACTCGGTATTCAACCAAAGCTATGTACACCTCTTCCCTACTTTGATGGTTCAATATCAGCTTTCCGAAAATCATAATTTGTCTATGGCATACAGCCGTCGCATCGTCCGCCCCAATTACAGAAATATGAATCCTTTCGTTGAGGTCAGAGACCAGTTTTTATATGAACAAGGAAATACCGAATTAAGACCAGAACTAATAGATAATATAGAAATCTCATGGCTACTCAAAAAACGATATTCATTCAATGTATTCTACTCTCACAGGAGTGATCCTATCTCGTTAAGTTTTTTAGTCGAAGATAATAACCGTGTCTTACTAATGCCGCAAAATTTATCAGGCAATAACTCATTCGGAGTAAGAGCCGGCTTGAATAACCTAAAACCATTCCAATGGTGGACATCCCATATAAACGGATCTTTAACTTATAAGAAATTCAGTTGGGCAACACTTGGGAAAACACTAAAAAATGAAGTGACAACACCCATGCTACATATCAGCAATCAATTTACATTACCATACGGCTGGGATGCGGAAGCCCTCGGATTTTATAGTGGAGAAATGATTGAAGGACAGACCAGAGTGAAACCTTTATGGACAATATCTCTCGGAGTCCGCAAAAACCTGTGCAATAACAAATTTAGTTTGTATATTTACGCACATGATATATTTCATTCGAACCGCCCCATGTAAGTATGGAGACTAACTATCTGTATTACGCGTCTCAGGAAAAAAACGACAGCAGAATGATAGGCATATCGCTCAGTTATCGTTTCAATCGAGGCAAAGAGATTAAGAAATCTCAGAATGAAAACAGAATAGAAGAAAGTAAACGGATAGGTTTGTAGTATCAAAGATTAAAATAGCAACTAATGAACTTAAAGTACGAATGGATTAACACCCTATTTATAATACTGCCACTTTCCTTGTGCGTATTTATTATTGTAGATATCGCTTATAATGAGCGAATATGGGAACTGGATACTTTTGCCGTAAAAGCACGTTTACAGGCATTGGGCATCACTGTTGCTTACTTCTATCTTTTAAACTATATTTTTAAGCGGGTAGCCCGCTTCTTTATCGACAAAAGCAAAGATGAGAAGAAAGCAAACTGGAAAGAATACGTATGGGTGTTTCTGATAAACTTCGTCTTCCTAAATATCATGCATACATTCATTATGTTTTGCATAACGATGGCCGGGACTTTCAAATGGGGCGAATCGGCATTGATCAATGTGACAGGAGCTCTCCTGGCGTTTCTATATTATATAATGATACGCAATAGAATTTTATTCAAGAGTCTTATCGAGCAAAGCCTTCAATTAGAAAAAGTAAAAGTCGACCAACTGGAGACCGAACTTAAATTTCTGAAATCCCAATATCATCCGCATTTCCTGTTCAATGCTTTAAATACCATCTATTTTCAAGTGGATGAGAATAACAAAGTAGCCAAACAAAGTATCGAGCAGCTCTCCGACCTGTTGCGATATCAGCTTTATGATATAGAAAAGGAAGTGACGATGGAACAGGAAATAAATTACCTGAGATCATATATTGCCTTTCAGCAATTGCGGATGAGCGAAAGGCTTATGTTGGATTTATATTTCGACCCGCAACTAAAAGAGCAAAAAATACATCCTTTATTACTTCAGCCACTGATCGAGAATGCTTTCAAATACGTAAGAGGAGATTACAAAATAAAACTGGAAATCAAAGTTGACGGAAACCAGATTCAGTCTGAGATAAAAAATTCAATATCCTCCTCCCCATCTACTGCCAACAAAAAAGAGAAAGGGATAGGCATTGAGAATTTAAAACGCCGGCTTGACCTTCTGTATCCTGAAAAATACAGCTTAGACTTCAAACAAACAGACCATATGTTTATCGCTAAATTAACCATAAACACTGATTGATATGAAAATAAAATGTATCATTACAGATGATGAACCTATAGCAAGAAAAGGCTTGCGAGGGTATATCGAAAAAGTAGATTTCCTCACCTTGACCGGAGAGTGTGAAGATGCCGTCCAACTAAATACAATACTGAAGACCCAAGAAATAGACCTTCTGTTTCTTGATATCGAAATGCCCGAAATGACAGGTATAGAACTGTTGTCTAATCTAACAAATCCGCCCAAAGTTATTATTGTATCAGCTTATGAACAATACGCCCTAAAAGGATATGAGTTTAATGTAGTGGATTATCTTTTAAAACCTGTATCTTTCGATCGTTTTATCAAATCTGTCAACAAAATCTACGATTTGTTACAAACGGAGCAAAAAGAAAAGAATGATTATATATTTGTGAAGAGCAACAAACTATTAAAAAAGATTCTGTTCAAGGATATTCTCTACATTGAAAGCATGGAAAACTATGTTGTCATTCAGACAGTCTCATGCAAGGAAGTAGTGTATACTACTCTGAAACAACTCAATGATTCATTGCCGAAGGATGTTTTTCAACAGACTCACCGCTCATATATTGTGAATCTTGAAAAGGTTACTGCTATTGACGGCAATCAGCTGACCCTCTCCTCTTACAAAATACCAGTAGCCCGGACCTTCAGAGACAGTATCTTCAACCTGATACTGAATAACCGGCTAATAATCAAAAGCTAAACCGGAGCGACACAGGATATAAAAGAAAAAGCATCCAAGTAAAATACCTGAATGCTTTTTTCTTTCTGAGCCTCTTGTCGGATTCGAACCAACGACCCCGAGATTACAAATCACGTGCTCTGGCCAACTGAGCTAAAGAGGCGGGTGGGTAAGCTTACTATATCGCGCCGCTACAACCAACTACCTTTGCTGCGATCAAGCCCTGGAGGATTCGAAGGGAGCTGGCCGTATAGGACTTACCCGTTTTGCGGTTGCAAAGGTAGGCATTTTTATGGATTCTGCAATAGCTGTAGGTAACTTTTTTGCATAAAAGGAAGTAATACTCTACGTTTCAAGCAATTAAAAATCAAAAAAAATATTCGAGTGCCAACTTTTACTGCTTTATTAACTTTAACAACCATATTCCCTTTACCAACCGATATTATTTGTACCTTTGTGCGCAATTTATTAACGAAGATGACAGAGAACAGAAGCTATTTACAGAAATATGCCATGCACTTTGGCACGTATATGGGAATCTATTGGATATTGAAGTTCATTTTATTTCCGTTGGGATTTCACATCCCTTTCCTTTCACTATTATTTGTAATCCTGACGTTGGCAGTGCCGTTCATTGGTTATCACTACGTGAAGATGTATCGTGACAAAATATGTGGAGGAAGTATCCAATTCTCTCATGCGGTTCTCTTTACCATATTCATGTATATGTTTGCTTCCCTGCTGGTAGCCGTTGCACACTACGCCTATTTCCAGTTCATTGACCACGGCTTTATCATCAACTCCTATATCCAGTTATGGGACGAACTGATGACTAAAACACCCGCTTTGATGGAAAATCAAGAGATAATAAAAGAAACGATAGATACTGCCCGTTCACTTACTTCCATCAATATTACCATGCAACTCCTGTCATGGGATGTATTCTGGGGAAGTTTACTGGCCATTCCTACCGGATTGATGGTAATGAAGAAAGCACGACCGGAAAACAATACCCCGGCCCAATCATAATTCGTAATTCATAATTATTAAAAATGAATATATCAGTTGTAGTCCCATTATTCAATGAAGAAGAGTCACTGCCCGAACTCTACGCTTGGATAGAACGGGTAATGAAAGCCAACGGATTCTCATTCGAAGTGATTTTCGTTAACGACGGAAGTACAGACCGTTCATGGGAGGTAATAGAAAAACTCAAGGCCCAATCGGACTGCGTAAAAGGCATCAAGTTCCGCCGCAATTACGGTAAATCACCCGCACTCTACTGCGGATTTGCAGAAGCACAAGGAGATGTGGTGATCACAATGGATGCCGACTTACAGGACAGCCCGGACGAAATACCGGAGTTATACCGGATGATTACGGAAGACGGATACGATCTGGTGTCCGGATGGAAGCAAAAAAGATATGATCCGCTATCAAAGACACTGCCGACAAAGTTATTCAATGCTACCGCACGTAAAGTATCAGGTATTCCAAACCTGCACGACTTCAACTGCGGTCTGAAAGCCTATCGCAAAGATGTCGTGAAAAACATCGAAGTATATGGCGAAATGCACCGCTATATCCCCTACCTTGCAAAGAATGCCGGATTCCAGAAGATAGGTGAAAAGGTAGTACACCACCAGGCACGTAAATATGGCTCTACCAAATTCGGATTCAACCGTTTCTTCAACGGATATCTGGATTTGATTTCTCTTTGGTTCCTGTCTAAATTCGGAGTGAAGCCGATGCATTTCTTCGGATTATTAGGATCGCTTATGTTCTTTATCGGAATGATCTCCGTTATCATGGTAGGTGTCAGCAAACTGCACGCAATGTACAACGGTCTCCCCTACCGGCTTGTAACCGATTCTCCTTATTTCTATCTATCGCTCACAGCGATGATTATCGGTACACAGTTATTCCTTGCCGGATTCCTGGGAGAACTGATCTCACGTAATGCCCCCGAACGGAACAATTATCAGATAGAAAAGAAAATTTAATTCACGCCCAATAACCGATTATGAAGAATTTAATTCGTATCTTTTTAATAGTAGTAATTGTTGGTGCAGGTATAAGCATCGGCAGTTCGTGTTCGGACGAAAATGATTGCTCGCTGGCGGGACGCCCCATGATGTACTGCACATTGTACACAATTGACGAGATAACCGATCTCAGGGTAAATGACACACTGGACTCATTAACAATTACAGCATTGGGAACAGACTCAATCATTCTCAACAACCAGAAAAAAGTACATACGCTGATGTTACCGTTACGCTATACCAGCGATACTACTGTATTTATACTCTGGTACAATCCGAATAGTCCTACTAACAAAAAAGATGTTGATACATTATATATTATACAAAAAAACACACCGTATTTTCAATCAATGGAATGCGGATATATGATGAAGCAGAACATTCTCAGTACCAAATTTGGAAATACCAAAAATAGTTCGGAAAGAATAGATTCTCTACATATACAAAATAAAGAAGCCAATACAAATGAAATTGAGAATTTACAAATATTCTATAGATATCGCGACCGCACGCCTCCTACGATTGAGTAGTGTGCTACTCCTCTTTTGTATTGGAATCCCGACAATTGCTCAACAACAACGACCGACTCCCGTACAAAAAAGAGACCAGAAGAAGAAAGAGGCTGTAGTCGATACCATCCCGTTTTATAATGGGACGTATGTCGGTGTGGACATATACGGCATCGGAAGTAAAATGCTAGGTGGCGACTTCATGAGTTCCGAAGTCAGCATAGGCGTCAACCTTAAAAACAAGTTTATCCCGACCATCGAGTTTGGTATGGGAGGAACAGATACATGGAATGAAACGGGAATACACTACAAAAGTAAGACCGCCCCATTCTTCCGGATTGGTGTAGACTATAATACGATGGCAAAGAAAAAGGAGAAAAACAGCTATCTATATGTAGGTCTCCGCTATGCGTTCAGTTCATTCAAGTATGATGTATCGACCCTGCCGGTTGACGATCCGATTTGGGGAGGAAGTATCGGAAATCCGAGTCTGGAAGACGACTACTGGGGAGGAAGCGTTCCTTTCAGTCATTTAGGGATGAAAGGGTCTATGCAGTGGTTTGAATTAGTGGTAGGTGTCAAAGTACGCATTTACAAGAATTTCAATATGGGCTGGTCTGTACGCATGAAATATAAGACAAATGCTTCGACCAATGAATACGCCAACCCTTGGTATGTGCCCGGCTACGGAAAATTTAAATCAAATAACATGGGAATTACCTATTCCCTCATTTACAAATTACCTCTTTAAAGAATAATGACAGGACTAGAGATTTGGCTGCTTGCAATAGGCTTAGCGATGGATTGTTTCGCTGTTTCAATTGCAAGCGGTATTATTTTGAAACGTACTCAATGGAGACCGATGCTGGTCATGGCTTTGGCGTTCGGACTTTTTCAGGCTCTGATGCCATTCATTGGATGGATGTTTGCAAAGACTTTCAGCCACCTGATAGAAAGTGTAGACCACTGGATCGCCTTCGCTATCCTTGCCTTCTTGGGCGGACGTATGATTCTTGAATCTTTTAAAGACGAGGACTGCCGTCAGACATTTAACCCCGCAAGTCCGAAAGTCGTATTCACAATGGCGATAGCGACAAGTATCGATGCACTGGCAATAGGCATCTCCTTTGCCCTGCTCGGAATCAACAACTATACCGAAATCCTCTCTCCTATCCTTATCATCGGATTCGTATCATTCGTCATGTCGCTCATTGGCCTTTACTTCGGTATCAAATGTGGTTGTGGATGTGCACGGAAATTAAAGGCGGAATTATGGGGCGGCATCATTCTAGTCGCTATCGGATTAAAAATATTGATAGAACATCTATTCTTACAATAATAAGCATTGGTTCCTCTAATAAAAAAAACAGAAAAACGTATGAAAACAAAAAAGAGTTTCCTTTGGCTGGCCTTCCTCATCTTGGCAACGATCTGGATATTAGCCAGACGTAACCAAAAAGCAGAGTTTAATACCGCCAGTGGTTTTGTGTTTGGGACAGTATACAAGATCGCGTATCAACATGACGCTGATCTGAAACCGGAGATTGAAGCGGAATTAAAACGTTTCGACCAGTCTCTCTCACCGTTCAATGACAGTTCGGTCATTAGTCGCGTCAATCGCAACGAAGAGTTGGTGACAGACAGCTTTTTCCAAACTTGCTTCAACCGTTCTATGGAAATCTCCCGTGAAACAAAAGGAGCTTTTGACATAACGATAGCCCCTCTTGCCAATGCCTGGGGATTTGGCTTTAAGAAAGGCGCCTTCCCTGATTCATTGATGATAGACAGCCTGCTACAGATTACCGGTTACGAAAAAGTGAAGCTGGAAAACGGAAAGGTAGTCAAGCAAGATCCGCGTGTAATGTTAAGTTGCAGTGCGGTTGCAAAAGGCTATTCGGTAGATGTAATAGCCCGTCTACTCGATCGGAAAGGAATCAAAAACTATATGGTAGATATAGGTGGTGAAGTAGTAGTAAAAGGTAAAAATGCGACAGGAGATCTGTGGCGTATCGGAATAAACAAGCCGTACGACGACTCATTAGCTGTTAAGCAAGATATACAAGTAGTACTCAACCTGACAGATTTAGGTATGGCTACTTCGGGAAACTACCGCAACTATTATTATAAGGATGGCAAAAAGTATGCTCATACCATCGACCCCAGAACAGGTTATCCGGTACAGCACAGTATCCTATCTTCTACTGTGATTGCCGAAGACTGTATGACGGCTGATGCTTTGGCTACCTCTTTCATGGTAATGGAACTGGAAGAAGCCGAAAAATTCTGTAAAGCAAATCCTATGATCGATGCCTACTTTATATATAGCGGCGAGAATGGAGAGTTTAAGACTTACTATACGGATGGTATGAAACGATATATGCCTGATGCCAAATAGAAAAATGCTTTGCAAATAAGCATATAAACGGAGGCTCCATTTCATACGAATAGAGCCTCCGTTTATATAAAACAGCACCTCTGTTGAAGCCAAACGAAGCCTCTGTTTCAGAGTGGCTGAAACAATTATTTCATAAACACAAAATAAACAGCTGCAATCAGGCAAACAAATGCTGCCAGATGGTTCCAGTGCAATGTTTCTCCCTTAAAGAAAACAGTGGTAAAAACAGTAAATATAATCAAAGTAATCACCTCTTGAATCACTTTCAACTGCATCAGCGAGAATGGACCGCCATTCCCGACAAAGCCGATACGATTCGCCGGTATTTGACAAGAATATTCAAAAAATGCAATAACCCAACTAAAGGTAATCACACCTATCAACGGAAGAGCAGCAAACCAAGAATACTCTTGTTTCATCTTTAAATGCCCATACCATGCAAAGGTCATAAAGACATTGGATACAATGAGTAATAAAATTGTATAGAAACCTTTCATCTTATTATATACTAAAATTAGTAATTATCAGTCTATTTTATCCGGCAACAATTCTTCCTGCACATTCGTCATGCTCCCCCACAAGCTGTAGCGAGCTTCCGGATTCATCGCTTCCAACTGTCGCAGAATACCCTTCATATCACTTCGGCTGGACTGTGATTCATAAGGACAATTCTTCACTTGTTTCCGGTAGTCATGCAATGCAGCCAGTTCAATCAGATCAGCCTCGTGCACCATACACATCGGTCGGATAATTGTCATATCAAATTTCTTCATCACCAAGCGAGGCGGCATCGTACTGAATGCCCCCTGATAAGTAATGTTCATCAACAATGTTTCCAAAATATCATCCATGTGATGTCCTAAAGCAATCTTATTGCATCCTTGCTCCTTGGCAACCGTAAACAGAGCTTTCCGACGATTCCAGGAACAAAGAAAGCAGGGAGACTTGCGCGTATCCGTAGCAGGATCAAAGGACGTTTCGTACTGCACAAAAGGCACTCCAAAAGAGTCACAATATGCTTTCAGATATTCAGTATCACTTTGGTAAGGAATATTATTCATCACCACATGGACAGCTATCACAGAAAACCGAGGCTTATAAATACGCGCCCGCTTGCCCAGCAACTCTACAAGTGCCAACGAATCTTTCCCGCCCGACAGTCCGATAAGGATTTTGTCCCCTTCTTCTATCAGTCGATACTGCACCACTCCTTTATTGAATCGCCGTTCAATACGGCGGATCGTCTTCTCTTCTTCCGTAAATTGTGTCATATCTTCAAAAATCGGCTGCAAAAGTAAGCGAAAAGAATGATTTAAAGAAGAATTAACATAATAGAATCTCTGAAAAAGGGTTTATTTCTAATAAATTTGTACTTTTGAACAATTGATGCATGGATTAGTGAATAAAACAATGAAAAGAAAATATATTCTATTTATAATTTGCAGTTTCTTCCTCGGAGGAGTATCTGCACAAACATTGGAACAGGCACGCACCTTATTTACAAAAGGTGACTACGAACAAGCCAAACCCGTATTTCAGAAATATGCCAAATCTCAACCATCCAATGGTAACTACAGCTATTGGTACGGTGTCTGCTGCCTGAAAACCGGAGAACCGGAAGAAGCCGTGAAGTATCTCGAAACCGCTGTAAAAAGACGGGTAGCCGGTGGACAACTCTATCTGGGACAAGCTTACAATGATACTTATCGTTTCGAAGATGCAGTCAACTGCTTTGAAGAATATATCGCCGACCTCAGCAAACGCAAAAGATCGACGGAAGAAGCTGAAGCTCTATTGGAAAAGAGCAAAGCTGACCTGCGTATGCTCAAAGGAGTAGAAGACGTGTGCATTATTGACAGTTTCGTGGTAGATAAAGCAAATTTCCTGAGCGCATACAAGATCAGTGAAGAGTCTGGCAAGCTATTTACATTCAACGAATTCTTCCAGACCGAAGGAGATCATCCGGGAACAGTTTATGAAACAGAAATCGGTAATAAAATCTATTATAGCGAAAAGGGAGAAAGAGGCAATCTGGATATATTCTCCAAAAATAAATTACTGAATGAATGGAGCAACGGTCGCCCGTTGCCCGGCAGCATCAACGAATCCGGAAACGCCAACTACCCGTTTGTTTTATCGGATGGTGTTACTATTTATTATGCAACCGATGGCGAAGGACTGGGAGGATATGATATTTTTGTCACTCGTTACAACACAAATACGGACTCTTATCTGACGCCGGAAAATGTGGGAATGCCGTTCAATTCACCTTATAATGATTATATGTACGTCATCGACGAATACAATAATCTGGGTTGGTTTGCCTCCGACCGTTTCCAGCCCGAAGAGAAAGTCTGCATCTATGTATTCATTCCTAATTCGTCTAAACAGACTTATAATTATGAGGCGATGGACCCGCAGCAGATGATCCGTCTGGCACAGATTCATTCGCTGAAGGAAACTTGGAAAGATGAAAATACAGTAACGGAGGCACTGCAACGTCTGAAAGAGGCAATCAATCATAAGCCACAGGAACGTCGTGTGGTTGATTTCGAGTTTGTCATCGATGATAGCACGACCTATTATCAGTTGAGTGACTTCAAATCACCCAAAGCAAAGCTACTGTTCCAAAGTTACCGGCAACTGGAAAAAGATTATCTGCAACAGGAAGATAAACTGAACGGTCTGCGCCAGCAATATGCAAGCGCCAATCAACAAGGAAAAGAAAAACTTGCTCCCGCAATCCTTGATCTGGAAAAAAGAATTCTGCAAATGAATGAAGAGCTGGATGCTCTTGGAGTAAGTGTGCGTAATGCCGAAAAAACAAAATCAAAATAATACAGAGTTATGGACATACTGATTATCACCGTTCTCATCATTGCTGCAGTAATACTATTTTTGGTTGAACTGTTTGTCATTCCGGGGATTAGCCTGGCTGGCATTTCAGCACTTGCTTGTATTCTCTATGCCAACTATTACGCTTTCGCCAATCTGGGTATGGCAGGAGGATTTATCACTTTAGGGATATCGGCTGTCGCCTGTATCGGCTCGCTTATCTGGTTCATGCGTTCGAAGATGCTGGAT
The DNA here is from genome assembly GCF_019052485.1 of Bacteroides sp. MSK.20.82. NCBI lineage: Bacteria > Pseudomonadati > Bacteroidota > Bacteroidia > Bacteroidales > Bacteroidaceae > Bacteroides > Bacteroides sp. MSK.20.82. Next base: position 67,891 of record NZ_JAHQUN010000001.1, on the reverse strand, counting down.
AAGCTGGCTTTGAAAAAAGATATTGACTCGAAAGTAGACCGCAGTGCGGAAAAGAGCGTCAAGGTAGGCGACACAGGAATCAGCACTACCCGCCTGGCACAAATCGGTTATGCTGAGATTAACGGTAACATCGTGGAAGTAAGATCGATAGATGGCTTCCTCAATGAAAAAACTCCCATCATTGTGAGCCGCATCACTGACGGTACCATCCTGGTTGAGAAACACAAAATATAATATTCACTTAATATAAATTATCAATGGAAACATCTTTGTACTTACCTATCGTTCTGATTGTTGGAGGTATTATTTTCCTAATACTATTTTTCCATTATGTGCCGTTCTTCCTTTGGTTGTCGGCTAAAGTATCAGGCGTTAACATCTCGTTGATTCAACTCTTCCTGATGCGCATCCGTAATGTTCCGCCGTATATCATTGTTCCGGGCATGATCGAAGCCCACAAAGCCGGATTGAAGAACATCACCCGTGATGAACTGGAAGCCCACTACCTTGCCGGAGGCCATGTAGAAAAAGTAGTACATGCGCTGGTATCCGCATCGAAAGCCAACATTGAGCTGTCATTCCAGATGGCAACCGCTATCGACCTTGCCGGACGTGATGTGTTTGAAGCTGTTCAGATGTCTGTAAACCCGAAAGTGATTGATACTCCTCCTGTTACTGCAGTAGCCAAAGACGGTATCCAGCTGATAGCGAAAGCTCGTGTAACAGTACGTGCCAGCATCAAGCAGCTGGTCGGTGGTGCCGGAGAAGATACCATCCTTGCCCGTGTAGGTGAAGGTATCGTTTCCTCTATCGGTTCTTCGGAAAACCACAAGTCAGTACTCGAAAATCCGGATTCTATCTCTAAACTTGTACTCCGCAAGGGATTGGATGCAGGAACAGCTTTCGAAATTCTGTCTATTGATATCGCGGATATCGATATAGGTAAAAACATTGGTGCAGCTTTGCAGATTGACCAGGCTAATGCAGACAAGAACATCGCACAGGCTAAAGCAGAAGAACGCCGTGCAATGGCTGTCGCTTCCGAACAGGAAATGAAAGCTAAGGCACAGGAAGCACGTGCCAAAGTAATCGAAGCGGAAGCGGAAGTACCTAAAGCAATGGCAGAGGCCTTCCGTAGCGGCAATCTGGGTATAATGGATTATTACCGTATGAAAAATATCGAAGCCGATACTTCAATGCGCGAAAACATTGCCAAACCAACGACTGGTGGTACCACCAACCAGCCTTTGAGTAAATAGTCTACCAAACGCTGGAACCCGATTCCTATTCAGTTCATCTGCGTATCTTCTCTTTGACAAACTTGCAAAAGAAAAGAAAGATACCTCTTCCGAACTAAAATCCGGTTCCGGCGTTTCTATTTATATATACGACTTATTGTAAAACTAAAACCGTTCAATAACATGAAAAAGTACTTTCCATCCTCTGAACTGATTATCAACGAAGACGGCTCGGTATTCCATCTTCACGTAAAGCCCGAATGGCTGGCAGATAAAGTGATCCTTGTAGGAGATCCAGGACGTGTAGCACTCGTAGCTTCTCACTTTGAAAACAAAGAATGCGAAGTGGAAAGCCGCGAATTCAAAACAATCACGGGTACATATAAAGGTAAACGAATCACAGTGGTTTCTACCGGAATTGGTTGCGACAATATCGACATCGTTATGAACGAACTGGATGCACTTGCCAACATCAACTTTGAGACACGGGAAGAAAAAGAAAAGTTCCGCCAACTGGAGTTAGTACGTATCGGTACGTGCGGCGGCTTGCAGCCAAATACTCCGGTAGGCACCTTCGTTTGTTCACAGAAATCTATCGGTTTCGACGGATTATTGAATTTTTACGCCGGACGCAATGCGGTATGCGATCTTCCTTTCGAACGTGCTTTCCTTAATCACATGGGCTGGTCGGGAAATATGTGTGCCCCTGCGCCTTATGTTATTGATGCCAGTGAAGAACTGATTGACCGGATTGCTAAAGAAGATATGGTACGTGGTGTAACGATTGCCGCAGGAGGCTTCTTTGGGCCACAAGGACGTGAACTCCGTATTCCGTTAGCAGACCCGAAACAAAATGATAAGATTGAAGCATTTGAATATAAAGGCTTTAAGATTACCAACTTTGAAATGGAAAGTTCGGCACTTGCAGGACTTAGCCGACTGATGGGACATAAGGCAATGACCGTCTGCATGGTGATAGCCAACCGACTGATCAAAGAGGCTAATACCGGATATAAGAATACAATCGATACACTGATTAAGACTGTGCTCGATAGAATATAAGAGATATATCCATCATAACAGAATGGCTTGAATCATACTCTGTATTGTATGTTTCAAGCCATTTTTTCATTAATATCCAATCGTAAATCTCTCCTGATGATGCTTGGGATGTTCCAACTCATCGATCATTGCAGCCGCATAGTCTTCTACAGAAATATGGCTGTTACCCACGATATCCACAATCATATCATCTTTGCCCAAACGGTAACGTCCGGTGCGTACTCCCGGTCTCATATCTGCTGCCGGAGAGAAAAATACCCAGTCAATCTCTTTCTCCTTCATCAGGAAATTCAAATAAAACTCTCCCAAAGCTTTAACTCCGGGCAGGATATTCTCAGGAACTTCACCCGAATCCATCAGTCGCAATCCCGGCGCAATAAACAGTGATCCGGCACCACCTACCATCAGGAAGCGATTTACTCCCGCTTTCTTCACTCCATCAATGATAGTCAGATATACTTTGATGGTTTCGTCATATATATCAGGATTATTCCATCCCGGATTGAATGCACTGATAACGGCATCCGCTCCTTTGCAAACTTCGCATACTTCATCGAGCGAAGAGACATCCGCTTTCTTTACTTTCAGATGCTCGTTCTCTATCTTTATTTTCTCGGGATGACGAACTACAGCTGTCACTTCAAAGCCACGATTCAATGCCTCATTTAGCAGAGCGGAACCAACAAAGCCGCTAGCTCCGATGAGGACTATCTTTTTCACTTTCTCCATATTCCAACAAAAATTAGATTGTTATTATTACTTTAATAACAATCTAACTTTCAGAATGTTGGTCTCCTTTTAGAAAATTAATTATCCGATATAGGTTTCTATCGTTTCTTTCAGTTTCTCCAAAGAATATGGTTTGGAGATAACTGCATTGCATCCAGCCTGAATAGCCTGTTGCTGTTCCGTATAGAACGCATAGGCAGTGACTGCAATAATAGGAACCGAAAGAGAAATAGTTCGAATCTTCTCTGTAGCCTGAATGCCATCCATCACAGGCATACGAATATCCATTAATATCAAGTCCGGTTTTTCCCGAATAAAGCTATTGATTGCTTCCTGTCCGTTACGCACCCACAGAATAGTATACTCTTTCTTCAGTAAGATATTCAACTGGGCAAAGTTCGATTCGATATCCTCCACAACCAAAATCTTTTTATGACGTACGGATTCAGAATCAATCTTAGTAGAAAGACTCCGTTCGGCAACTTCTACCGGTATCTCCTGATAAGGCAGATAAAGCGCAAACGTACTACCTTGTCCCAGTTCCGAGCTAACTTCAATACGGCCACCGAGACGTTCTACAATACTCTTGCAAATAGAAAGCCCCAGTCCGGTACCTTGCACAAAGTCGTTCAGTTTTTCAAAACGAGTAAAGATTTGAGGAAGTTTCTCTTCCGGAATTCCACAGCCCGTATCGCTGACAAACAGTTTCAGCCAGTCTCCCTCCTGTTTCAATCCCAATGTGATACTTCCCGTTTCAGTATTCTTAATGGCATTGGATAAAAAATTGAAGAGTACCTGCATCACACGGTTCCGATCGGTAGAAGTCCAGAACTCTCCTTGCGGACGAACCACTTTCAAGTCCACATTCAACTTCATCTTTAACTGATGCACCTTCTCCACTTCATCCACCAAACCGGCTATTTCAACTTGCTGGAAGTGCATCTCCGATTTACCGGATTCGATGCGGGACAAGTCCAAAATATCATTGATCAACTGCAACAGCAGATTGCTATTCTTCTGGATAATCTCCAGATATTCATGTTTTTCCTCTTCATTCTCCGTTAAAACCATAATCTCCGAAAATCCCACAATAGCATTCAGCGGAGTACGAATCTCATGACTCATATTTGCGAGAAATACAGACTTCATCCGGTCGGCATCCTCTGCACGCCGTTTCGCTTCAATTAATTCCTCGGAACGACGGATACGGTCGCCAATATCGTGTATTAACGCCAGCACGGTATTACCTTCAAACGGGGCGATGCGTGCCTGAAAATAATGTTTACTCCCCTCCACTTCCAATGGATATTCAATCTCTTTCAGATTCCCGTCCTTCAGGCATTCGCGAATATTGCAAAGAAACAAATCACTTACTTCCGGAGAATAAATACTGCGCCCGTCCGCTCCTTTCAGCACTTCTACCGGATGCAGCAGAATCGTACCCGGCGCCATCAGCACATCCGTTATAAAGAAATTCTCGTCAAAGATGAAGATAAATTCGGGTAAAGCTTCTATTATTTTACGGTTATGTTCTTCCAGATGTTTAATATGCTGTTCCTTTTCACACTGGGAGGTAACATTTACAGTATATGCCAACAGTTTATCCGGATCTCCTTCTTCATTCCCTTTATAAGACAAGAAATGATCTTCCAGCCAAATCACTTCACCATGCTCCCCGACACAACGGACCTGTATCTGAGATGCTTTGGACTCCGAAGCAAGCATTTTAGCAAAAGCTGTCTGATAGGCATTTATATCTTCGGGGTATGCGAAATGGTAAAAGTCATTAATGTCTTTAAAGACTACTCCCGCCTCTTTCAAGCCTAACGTGCGGAAATAATCGTCCGTGAAGCTACATTTCCCTGTCGGAATGTCATATTCCCATAAAGCTATTTGATGTGCGGCAAGTACAGAAAGTATCTTTTGTGAATTTTCCCGTATGATTTCATTATTCTCATTCGGTGAATATAAGTTTGTATCCGGCTCCATAGACTATCATTATATTTTGTATGTGCATTGTTTGAACGGCAGCAAATATAAACAAATAAAACACAAGTTGTGTCTAATCTTATTTTTTTTACTTAGAAACAATTATCTTTGCATCATCCAAAAAGAAATATAATGAATCAAGATACTATCTGCGCTATTGCTACCGCTCAAGGAGGAGCCATCGGAAGCATCCGTGTTTCCGGTCCTGAAGCTATTTCCATTACAAGCCGCATCTTCCAACCAGCCAAAGCCGGCAAATTACTTAGTGAACAAAAGCCTTATACGCTGACATTCGGGCGTATCTATAATGGAGAAGAAGTCATAGATGAAGTCCTTGTGAGTCTTTTCCGGGCTCCTCATTCTTATACGGGAGAGGATAGTACAGAAATCACGTGTCATGGTTCTTCCTATATTCTTCAGCAAGTAATGCAATTGTTGATTAAGAACGGTTGCCGTATGGCTCAACCGGGAGAATATACCCAACGCGCATTCCTCAACGGAAAGATGGACTTAAGTCAGGCGGAGGCTGTAGCCGATTTGATTGCATCTTCTTCCGCAGCCACTCATCGTTTGGCCATGAGTCAGATGCGGGGAGGTTTTAGCAAAGAGTTAACGGACCTACGAAGTAAGTTGCTAAACTTCACTTCCATGATCGAACTGGAACTTGACTTCAGCGAAGAAGATGTGGAGTTTGCTGATCGTTCGGCATTGCGAAAACTCGCAGATGAAATAGAGCAGGTTATCTCCCGACTGGTTCATTCATTTAATGTTGGGAATGCCATTAAGAATGGTGTTCCGGTAGCTATCATCGGTGAAACGAATGCGGGGAAATCAACTTTACTGAATGTATTACTGAACGAGGATAAAGCAATTGTCAGTGATATTCATGGTACCACGCGTGATGTCATTGAAGATACTATTAATATAGGTGGCATCACTTTCCGATTCATTGATACTGCCGGAATCCGGGAAACAAATGATACCATTGAAAGTCTTGGTATTGAACGTACATTCCAAAAGCTGGATCAAGCGGAGATTGTACTTTGGATGGTTGATTCATCTGATGCATCTTCTCAGATAAAGCAATTATCAGAAAAGATCATTCCTCGTTGTGAAGAGAAGCAACTAATTGTTGTATTCAACAAAGCGGATTTGATTGAGGAAAAGCAGAAAGAAGAATTATCTGCTTTATTAAAGGACTTTCCTAAAGAATACACGAAGTCTATCTTCATATCGGCAAAAGAACGTAAACAGACCGACGAGTTACAAAAGATGCTTATTAACGCAGCACATCTGCCTACGGTAACACAGAATGATATTATTGTGACAAACGTAAGGCATTATGAAGTTTTAAGTAAAGCTTTAGATGCTATTCACCGGGTACAGGATGGGCTTGAAACGCATATATCTGGAGATTTTCTTTCGCAAGATATACGGGAGTGTATTTTCTTCATTTCGGATATTGCAGGGGAAGTGACGAATGATATGGTGCTTCAGAATATCTTTCAGCATTTTTGCATCGGTAAGTAGGTAGTGATTACCAGCGATTAGCATATATCATCAATGATTATTAAGGCGTTCATTTTGAGCGCCTTTCTTTTTAGCCTTATAAGCGATGGTTATCGTTTATAGGGCTTTTTCAGCTCATTTTTGTACCGTATTTGTTACTCGCTTGTTACTCTCCGATTTTAGGTCGGAAAGGTCGTGGAGAAAGTTGACTGTGGTTGACTATGATTGACGATAGTTGAACAAAATGGAGAAATAACAAGAGAAATAAACCTCTAAAAAGTAACGAATATGGCAACAAGTAAAATGAAAATCAAAAAGGTATGCGAGTGGTGTGGCACAACATTTTATGCCCAAAAGCTAACAACACGCTTCTGTTCTCATCGGTGCAATAATCTTGCATACAAAGAAACGGTACGGCAGAAGAGAATACAAGAAGTAGAAACCAAAGTCCAAACGATCATCAGTGAACAACCCATATCCGATTTCAAGGATAAAGAATATCTATCGTTCAAAGAAGCTGCGACTTTATTAGGGCTGAGTAAACAAGCCGTATATAAAATGGTATATGCCGGAAAGCTGCAAGCATTCCGCATCAGTAGCAGGTTGTCTTTTATCCGTAAAAAAGATATTGACCGGATGGTAGAAGCTCGTCCTTATGAACAACGACATCCGAAGGACACTATTCCTATCACCGATTTCTACACCACAGCCGAAGTCAAAGAGAAATATCATGTAAATGAATCATGGATATTTGCGGTAGCCAAGAAGAACAACATTCCTCGCACTTTCAATCGTGGCAAGACCTACTGGAGCAAGAAGCACATGGACACTTACTTTGCCAAGAAAGCCCCGAGTCCAGACATCAATGAATGGTATAGTACACAAGAAATGCAGGAAAAATTCGGCATGACCTTATCCGCTATCTACACTTTCGTTTCTAAGAATGCCATTCCAAAGAAGAAAGAAGGTATCATGGTGTATTATTCCAAGAAACATGTCGATATAGCCAAAGGAGTGGAAGTACCCGAAGAACCTCAGTATTATACGGTAGCCGAAGCTATGGAGAAGTTCAATCTTACCCGTGACCAACTCTATCATTATGCGAAATATCATAATATCCCAAAGGTCAAGAAGGGCAAATACACGCTTATCTCCAAACCTGAATTGGATAAGCTACTTGCAGCCCCAAAAATTGAATAAGTTATTTATCGATGAATGTTCTCACCATTGAATCACCTTATTCCTTTGCACCAAACAAATGTAAAACTCTAAATATTAAACAGTATGACACACACGTGTACAAAAGTAACAGTTCGTCAGAGAGCGATTCGGAATAATCGCATCTCCTTGTATCTGGATTATTATCCGGCAGTTCGTAACCCCGAAACCATGCAGATGAGCCGTCGGGAATATCTCGGCATCTACATCTATGCCCATCCTAAAAATGAAATGGAACGGGAATTCAACAACGATATGCTAAACAAGGCAGAGGCTATCCGTTGTATCAGAGTGCAATCGCTCATCAATGAAGAGTTCGGTTTCTTAGACAAGACCAAACAGAAAGCCGACTTTCTCGCCTACTTCAAAAAGATGTGCCGAAGCAAAGACCAGAAATGGATGTTTGTCTATCAGCATTTCTACAACTTCGTCAAAGGGCAATGTACCTTCGGCGAAGTGAATGTGGATTTATGTAAGAAGTTCCGTGAGTACCTGTTGAATGCCAAGCAGCTCAAACACAGCAATCGTCCCATATCTCTCAATTCGGCATCCGGCTACTACTCTACTTTCAGAGGATTGTTGAAGATTGCTTACCGAGACAAATGGCTTCGAGAAAACATCAATGACTATCTTGACAAGATTGAACCACAAGATGTGAAGAAAGAATACCTGACACTGGACGAAGTGAAACAACTTGCCGCCACTCCTTGCGACATCCCCGTTCTGAAAGCCGCCTCATTGTTTGCTTGTCTGACAGGTTTACGCATCAGCGATATTCTCAATCTTCAATGGGAAGATTTTGCCATTGCTCCCGACCAAGGCTATTGCTTGCGTATCAGAACTCAGAAAACCCAAACGGAAGCGACACTCCCCATCAGCTACGAAGCCTATGAACTATGCGGTATGCCCGACACAGGTAAGGTATTCAAAGGGTTGAAACGAAGTATGATTAATTATCCGCTGAAGAACTGGCTCAAAAAGGCAGGAATAACGAAGCCGATAACCTTCCACGGATTTCGTCACTCCTACGCAGTTATCCAAATCTCTTTAGGCACAGATATTTACACTGTCTCAAAGATGCTAACCCACAAGAACGTTTCCACTACTCAAATCTACGCAGATTTGGTCAATGTAAAGAAACGAGAGACAGCCAATAAGATTTCACTGAAATAAATTACAGCTATGAAACGAGGAATCATAACAAACAACGGACATGGTATCCATATTTCTGATGGAGAAGTATGGATGACCGTTTGGGAGATTGCCGACTTATTCTATACAACAGTTGGATCAATCAATTCCCGTTTAAAAGCAATATTGAAAGCCAATGTCTTAAAGAAGTATGACATCTGCCAATGTATAAAGTTGGAAAATAGGAATAGTGCCGATGTATATAATCTCAACATGATTATAGCTCTATCCTATCAAATAGACACTGGACATTCTGCAGCATTCAGGAGATGGTTAATAAACAAAGTTACTCATAATCAAGATTACAACATCCTGTTATATCTCAACAAAGGTACAAACCATACATTGTATTGCTAATAAACTATACCTCTATACCCTATTGATTATCTGCATTGTTTATCCCAAATGATGCAGATAATTTTTATTTTTGAGATACACAAGTTTGTTGCACCAACTATTTTCATCTAAAAACAAGAAATTTGCAATACGCTTATTATTAAGCATGTAACATGATGAAAAGTGATGAAATATATCGTCAAAAGCCCATTGACAAGCAAAACTATGGATTTTCTCAAAAATTAATCCTATATATTTGCACACAAACGATTAATACAACTCACTATGGAGCAGAAAAAGATAGAACAGATAACATTGCATCTGATTGTTTTTGGTACAATCATTATCATTAGTGTTTTAGCCCGTCAGACCGTACTTCACTATGGTTGGGACGAGTTCAGCAGCTACCTTATTCTTATAGTATGCTCTATTGTCATAGGAGCTATCTACCTCAATCTACAAATGGCATTCAGACAACTCCTTTCCCCAACAATAGAAAGATGCATTTTGAGATTTGAGGGCTACCGTAATAAGGCTGTGGTGGTAGAAGCTCTAGTGAAACATTCGAAACTTGCCGAAAGTACCATTATTTCAAAATCCATCATTTCTGAACCTGAAATTGAAATTAAATCTGACACAACAGAAGAAGTTTCTACCCCTTCGTGTTCTGAACTCAATGAAGATGTGACAGAACTTCCAAAGGAAGAAGCCACACCTTCTACCATCAATAATATACCCATCGCAGAATCCAATCAGCCATCAGAATACGAGATATTCCGTGCCAACGCTATGGCTGAGAAGGAACGAGCATCGCAAGAAAAATTAGATAAGGTTCTCGCATATACGAAACAAAACTTGGTTCTCTACCTTAGCGAAACTGACCTCAATCGTCTATGTGGATATATTACAGAATATTACTTATCAGATACTATGCCCAAAGTCGAGCAAATAAAGGTTGATGCCCAATTAAAAACCATTGACATCATGCACTTTGGTTGGAATATAGGTAAGGCATTTGGCAAGCCACGTTTGCAGACAGCCACATTTATCAAAAGGGTATTTGCTCATACCCTCCGTGATTCAGAAATATCTACCATTGAGCGTAAGATGTCGCATACGGAATCCGTATGCAAGATTAAATTAGATAGGAGAATTGCATAAAATCACCACATATAATGACAACATAAATAGTCAAAGCGAACTTGATTTTTCAATTATTGACAAATACGCTTTTATTCCTTGTAGCTTATTCTTTATAAATTCGTGCGTTGAGAGCTGCTTGGATAGTATTGCTATCTTTTTTTTTATAACCCAAAGGAGCAAGAAGTCGGTTATTTTGGCATATTACACCTGTTATAATAGGATTTTTAGTTTGATAATGTGTCTTTTTGTGACTGATTCTGAATCCTGACTTTTTAATGATTGCAAGGAACTGAGGTACTAGATTTTTAAAATCAACTTTAGATGACAAAGTTATATCATCAACAAACATTGAAAATTTAATATGATGCTCCTTTGCTAACTGGTCAATTTCCGTACCTATGGGTTTAAATACCAAATTAGCAATTAAAGTTGAGGTTGGAACACCTTGCGGAACTTGATATTTATGAGTAGTTAGTTTAGTTAATATTCTTGCTATAGCAGGCGTACAACCCTCTCGAAGAAACATTTGAAAAACTTGCTTATGAGAAATAGATGGAAAAAATGACTTCAAGTCTGTCGTAAATATATATTTATTTCCTTGATGAAGACGAGCATTACGCACATTATTTTTCCCCCGAATACCACCATAAACATATTGAGGAATTTTAACTTGCTTTGACATAAAATCGTAAAGGCGCGTTTGAACCTCTTTTAGTTTTCCTCTAGACGAGTTTATTTGTCTAGTGGCAATTTCTCCATTACTATTCTTCTTTGGTTTGTCAGTAAACTTATTAAATTTTACTCTTTCAAAAGAATAATAGTAATCTTCTATGTGTGCCAATAAGTAATCCAACTGTCCCTTATTAACACCCAGTATATATAGTAAATATTTTTCGTTTGTTATCATCAAAAAAAGAAATTAGAGAGCTGATTATAACAATTCAAAAAAAGATTTGCACCATTCAATCAAAGGCTTCATTACATTCGATAATTGAATCAATGCCTTTATAAATTCAGCAATGGCTTTAATCCATTTTGCCAATTTTTTTATCTTCTTCTCCTGTGTTACAATCATTGGAGAACAATGGAGGGAAATTTTGTAAGCCTTCTTCCCTCTCTTTGAAGGCTTCTTCTTTTTTTTAGCCATAAGCATTTAATTTTAGTTCGGGCAATATTGCCACGTGCCTAAAATCAATATGACCTAACTAAAATATGCTTAGACATTGTCTTCCATTGTACTCTCTATTTTCACGTGCCTAAAAAATGGACACAAATTAATGAAGTAGATACGAATCTTCCATGTATCGACAATCGGAAATAATGAACGAACTATATGAGATGTTCTTGTCTCCATTCTGCCATACTTCAAAACTATATCCGCCCCATTTTACCAATGACTTGGTGCGATTGCTCGCTTTAGGTTTTAGCATAATCTAGTCTCCAAAGCCTTCCTCAGTCTATCAAAGAACTAATACATTGTAAACATAGCGAAATCTTCGCAATTATTCTACCAACTACATCAAAAAGTTATTCATCAGTTATATTTTGGTGAATAATTCCACCATTGAAACACCTGTTTCCTTTGCCATCGAACAATTAAAAACGATTGGCGTATGCAAAAAGAAACAGTAACATTTGATAAGCTGCCCGAAGCGGTAGGTTATCTGACCGAACAAGTCATCGAGTTGAAAAGAATGGTATCGGAACTTCAACCGCCCGCATCAGACAAACACGTGTTGGTTGAAATTGAGGATGCTTGCCGTATTATCAGAAAAGCCAAGCCTACCATTTATACATTGGTACGCAAAGGGCTGCTTCCTGCCTATAAGAAAGGAAAAAAACTCTATTTCTACGAAGACGAACTTCTAGCATGGATTGAGAATGGTCGAAGAAAAACTTCCGAGCAAACATACGAAGAGATGCTTGCCAATATGCAAGGCGGCATCCGTCATAAGCCCAAATCATCCGTGAAACTTTAATAGGTGTGGCTATGGATACATATTCTATTAATCCGGCATCCATCATTGACGAAGCGGTTGATTTAAGTATGCGACTAACGGGTACTGATTTCCCTGTTAGCATATTCCCTACAAGAATCCAACGTATCATCAGCGAGGTACACGAATGCCATAACTACCCAACCGACTACATTGCCGCAGCTATCCTTACGGCACTAGCAGTCGGCATTGGCAACACGCATCTTGTCCAAATCAAGCAAGGCTGGGTGGAAAGCCCTATCCTATATATAGCATTAATTGGACGACCGGGAGCAAACAAAAGCCATCCGCTCAGCTTTGCGATGAAGCCGTTTCTTGATTATGACTACCGACAGAATCAGGAATTTGAAAAGGCACTTGCAAAGTACGATGAGCTGATGAGCATGAGCCGCAAGGAACGTGCGGAAAGCGGTAGTGAGCAATTTCCACAAGAGCCTATCCGCAAACGCTTCTTGGTTTCGGATGTAACGCCCGAAGGATTGAGCCTCATTCATGCTCAAAACAAACGTGGGTTATGCTTGTGGGCTGATGAATTATCCGCTTGGTTCAAGAATTTCAACCGCTATAACAACGGTTCGGAGGAACAGTTTTGGCTCTCAGTATTCAGTGCAAAGACCACCATGTCCGACCGCAAGAACGCCAAGAGTTCCATCTTCATCAAGCGTCCGTACATATCGGTTATTGGGACTATCCAAAATAAAATCTTGAATGAGTTGGCTAAAGGTGAACGTTCCAGCAACGGGTTTATCGACCGCATCCTGTTTGTAATGCCGAATCTGCAACAGAAAGCACGGTGGAATGACAAAGAACTGCCGGAAGATATAGAGCAAGAGTGGAATGCCATCATTGACAAGCTGATACAATCAGAGTGCCACCTCAATGAACATGGAGAGATTGAACCACAAATCCTTTTTTTCTCAGAGGATGCCAAGAAACGGCTTTACGAGTGGCAGCACCATTTTTCTGAGCTGTGCGACCGGGAAACAAACGACACCATCGTAAGTATCTATTGCAAGCTGGAAATATACATCATCCGTTTCTGTCTGATTATCCAATTAGCACGATGGACTTGCGGAGAATGTGATAAGACCTGTATCGACCTGTTGACAGTGGAACGAGCAATCAAACTGACGGAGTATTTCAAAGAGTCTGCATTGAACGTTCAAAATGTCCTCAATGAAAATACGCTCAACAGCCAACAACAGACAATAGTCAATCTGCTTCCTCCATCCTTTACAACCGCCCAAGCTATGCAGATAGCCGAGCAAAACGGGATGAAGGAGCGCACGTTTCAACGCTTTCTCAATGACAACATCGGGACATTGTTTCGCAAAGAGAAACATGGAGAATATTCAAAGACTAACCCGTGACATTTTTGTCGGTATTGACACTTTCCAAACGAAAACGACAATAACGACAAAAGTGACACACTAAAAAAGAAACATACAATGAGTACACATAGATTCATATTAGAACCCTACAAAGGTGTCAGCACTCGACATACTTGTCCGAACTGTCACCGCCAAAGATGCTTTTCCAAATACATTGATACAGAGAAGCAAATCAAGTTCCCAGAATACGTGGGGCGTTGTGATCATGAGCAGAAATGTGGTTATCACTTCACGCCTCGTGATTACTTTGAGCAGAATCCATCTGAGAAAGAAAAGTTTGCAGAGAATAGCTTCGGAAGTTATACACCTATTAAAGAAGTAAAACCGATAGCCATCTCCTACATGGATTTGGATATAGTCAACCAATCATTACGAGGCTATTCTGCGAACAAGTTATTTCAGTTTCTATCGGCCCAATTCGGAGAGACGGAAACATTGAATCTTATGAAGAGATACAAGGTTGGTACATCCAAGTATTGGGATGGTGCAACCGTATTCTGGCAAACGGACAATCGGAGTAAAGTCAGAACTGGTAAGATAATGCTTTACAATTCCAAAACGGGTAAGCGAATAAAAGAACCATACAATCATGTTACGTGGGTGCACTCCGTATTACACAAAGATGATTACAATTTGAAGCAGTGCTTCTTCGGTGAGCATCTGCTTTCCGAAGACAAAAACCGTCCAGTTGCGCTGGTCGAAAGCGAGAAAACGGCAATTATTGCATCTTACTATCTGCCGCAATTCCTATGGATAGCATCAGGTGGAAAGAACGGTTGCTTCAATGTCAACAGCCTATCCGTTTTAGCAGGAAGAAGCGTTGTATTATTCCCTGATTTAGGTGCAACCGACTATTGGCAGAGCAAAATCAGCCTGATGAAAAGCTGCGGAATTGAAGTACAAATGTTCGATTATCTGGAAGCCAACGCTACCGAAGACGAACGCAAAGAGGGCTACGACATAGCTGATTATCTACTCAAAGTGAAGCCTGACGAAGCCATTCTTCAACAAATGATAAGGAAGAATCCTGTCTTGAAAACACTGATAGAGACATTCGATTTAAAGCTCATCAGCGTACAACAAGGCACTCCACAACCGAAGGTTTTACCACCCAAGAAGCGAGGATTCAGACTTTGAACTCAGGGAGAGGAATCGAGACTTTTTTACTGTAGCAAGTTAATGTCGGTGTATTACATTCCCCGACCACTTGCTCCTCAAAAAGTCTGAGGAGGCGGCTCCCGATGGTCACACATTATTCACTAAAAACAGATTCAAATGGAAAAGAAATATACAGTAACACTCCGTCTGTCATATCAGCAATACGCATGGCTTGGTGCGCTTTGCAGACGGAGCAAGCAGACTCAAAGCGAAGTGATCCGTTCGCTCATCGAAAACGGTTCGGTACGTGAACGAATCACGCAAGAGCATATTCACATCATCCGTCAACTGATTGGCGAAAGTACCAATCTTAACCAGTTGGCAAGACAGGCAAACACCTACGGTTTCTTCGCCGTAGCGGACAGATGCAAGGAAATGGCTCAGCACATTAACCTACTTATAAAACGTTTGAAAGATGATAGGTAAACAGACTAAAGGGACATCGTTCGGTGGCTGTGTTAGCTATGTTCTCAAAGAGGAGAAATCCAAATTGCTGGAAGCAGTTGGAGTAGAAGGTACACCCGAACAGATGGCGGAGCAATTTGAGTTACAATCGCTGCTCAATGATAAGGTAAAGAATATTGTCGGACATACTTCGCTCAACTTCTCACCGGAAGATAGCGAACGCTTGAAATATGATGATGAACTGATGTTGCAAATTGCCCACGACTACATGAAACTGATGGGAATCGAAAACACGCAGTACATCATTGCCCGGCACATCGACCGTGAACATCCGCATTGCCACATCGTCTTTAATCGAGTGGACAATGACGGCAAAACGATTAGCGACAAGAATGACTTTCGCAGGAATGAGAAAGTTTGCAAAATGTTGACCGCCAAATATCGCTTGCATTTTGCCAATGGTAAAGACCATATCAAGGAGGAACGATTGCGCCCTTATGACCGAGCAAAGCATGAGATATACAAAGCGTTGAAAGAGGAACTGTCCCAAGTACAAAATTGGGCTGACTTAAAGGATGCACTTGCCGACCGAGACATTGATATGAAATTCAAGGTCAGCCGAACTACACGGGAAATACAGGGTGTAAAATTTGAGTACAACGGTTTTTCTTTCTCCGGCTCTAAGATTAGCCGAGAGTTCAGCTACTTGAATATCGACAACCGACTGGAAGAGAATGCTTGTGCATCCTTGTTTGAATCACCCAAACAGGAATCCAGACATAAGGAAGATAATGTACAACAAAGCGTTTCCCATTCCGATGATGGCTCAAGCATCAGTCTCGGCTTGCTAAACGGCAACTCGTCCTACGATGCCACTGCCGCAGAAGAAGCCGAGTTCAATCGGCTGATGAAAAAGAAAAAGGCTAAGCGCAAGCGAGGCTTTCATTTATAATCCACTTTTTATTAACACTTTAAATCAATTATTTATGGAAGATTTGATTCTAGATTTCAATCTCTACTTGTGTGAGAAGTTCGGCTACAGAAACAGTTGTAGCGTGATGCAAAATGCCAATGGCTTTTGTGTGAACATCAGTGAACGTGATCTAGACTGCTACATCCGCTTCTGGGAGTATAGTTGTGGAAGAGGCAATTTCCCCGACTGGTCTATCATCATTGTGCGCAGTAACTTCAAGAAGAACCAAGAAGAAAGCCTGAAAGATTTGGCTCGCTTCTTCAAGGAGTACATGCCACGCTACGGTTACAAATACCTTTGTACCGAAGGTGATAACTACAAGTATTATCAAACACTCGGTTTAAAGCTCATCTATCGAGGAATCTTTGATCAAAACAATTATGGATTGCCGATTAAAGACTTAAATGTCTGACACATCGTTTAAAATTGAGGAGGGGACTTTTCCTCTCCTTTTCTTATATACCGATAAATCAGAATTTAGAAGCAATGGCAAAGCAGCTTTACGATTACTGGTTTGTGCAATTTGACTTTCCAGATGAGAATGGAAGACCATATAAGTCAAGTGGCGGTGAAATGGTTTGGAATGAGAAGTTGAAACGTAAGATTCCTGCATCTTGGGAAAACAAAAATATAGAGGATATTGCTGATGTTTACAATGGTGCAACCCCTTCTACTATTAATGAACAAAATTATGGAGGAGATATTGTTTGGATTACTCCGAAAGATTTATCTGACCAGAAGCAAAAGTTTGTATATCAAGGAGAACGCAATATTTCGCAAGCAGGATATAATTCTTGCAGTACTCATTTATTGCCTCCAAATACAATATTGATGTCAAGCCGTGCGCCAATAGGTCTGTTATCTATTGCTAAGACTGAGTTGTGTACCAATCAAGGATTTAAGAGCTTTGTTCCCAAAGCGGAAAACATATCAACTTACCTGTATTATTATCTAAACATTCACATCAAGCAGATAGAACAACTAGGCACTGGAACAACATTCAAAGAGGTGTCTCGTGAAGACGTGCTGAAATTTCCAATTCTAAAGCCAAGTGATGCAATCTTGGATTTATGGGAAAAGCAAGTGTCAGCTCTTAATAACAAACAGTTTGTAATTCAAAAAGAAAACGAATTCCTTACTAAGCAACGAGACGAACTTCTCCCACTTTTGATGAACGGTCAAGTATCGGTAAATTCTGATTTAGCAGTCTCTTATATTACAATACTTCGTTAAATTTATACCTAATCCGTTGAGAACAAACAAGTTAATTGACAAAGTTTAGCAAAATAAAATAGGTCAAGTGGCTGATTATCATTATCTTTAATGGTATCCTACCACACATTAAAGGTATGAATAAGACAGCACTTGACCAATATGAGGAAATCGTAACCGATGCTTTGAAAAGTTGTTCGGCGAAGTTACGCAAAAGTTTTGAAACAGCATTCATCCAACTCATGATTTTGTATATGGTACTACCAAGAAAGATAAATTTCACACAAATGGGGCGTTACTCAGATAGCTCGGAACAACGCTTCCGACAGTTGTTTGAACGTGGGTTTGACTGGATGCAGTTCAATCTCTTCCTTATGCGGCAGCGGTTTGGTGAAAGCGCCAGGAAAGCCATTGCCATAGACGCAAGCTACATTTCAAAGTCGGGAAAGAAGACTCCCTTATATCGGCAAGTTCTGGTCGGGATGCGCTTCTGCAATGAAACGAGGATTGGAGATTCTCGGCATTGGCATTATCGACATTGATAGTCGGGACTGTATGATGCTACGTGCGGAACAGACACCGGACAAGGCGTATATGGAAAAGCAAGGCGAAGATTACAACCTTGTGGACTGGTATCTTGACGTACTCCGCAAATACAGGGACAAGTTGCTCGGCATAACACGTTATATCGTTGCGGATGCTTGGTTCTCAAAGGCTAAGTTCGTGGGTGAAGCCTGTCTGCTGGGATTTCATGTCATCAGCCGCCTACGTGATGATGCCGCCTTGTGGTATTCACATAACGGTGTCCGCACAGGCAAACGGGGACGACCGCGTATCAAAGGAGAGAAGATTGATTTTGAGAGACTCGACCTTCAGCATTGCGAGATTCTAGACATTGAAGGAGGAAGGGCTTACTCAGTCAAGGCATATTCAAAAGCAATGAAACGCAACATCAAAGTAGTGGTTCATTATCCGGAATCAGGAGGACATAAAATCTATTTCTCCACCGATCTTGACATGCCGGCCAAAGACATCATCGAATACTACCGTACACGATTCCAGATTGAGTTTTGCTTTCGGGATTCAAAGCAGTTTACCGGACTCAATGATTGCCAAGCAAGAGACTTGAAGAAACTCGACTTCGCTTTCAATGCTTCACTGGCCTCGGTAAACATCGCAAAGGTCATGCGGAAACAATACTATCCGTCGCTTTCCATCGGATTGCTAAAGGCCTATCTGAGTAATATTTATATGTTCAAAAGATTTTTTAGCAAGTCCGGTCTGAAACCGAACAGAACTTTTAATACTAAACTTATCCAAGAACTATTTGGCATAGTGGCAGAAGCCGCTTAGCCGATATGTTGAATTTTTAACGGACTGTTAAGACTATAAGTGAAAGTCACAAAATAGGCTGAAAGCTCAGTGGTCTTCCTCGCCCATTTTGTCTCTTTTAACCCAATTCGGTCGTTAGAACGAATAAAAATAGTCAGTCGCTTTACTTTTCTCGTTCTAATGACTGATTGAGGTTTATCCGCTAAAAGCCCTACTTAGGCCACATATCTACTATAAATTCTTTATTCCAGGCATCTTTCTCCGCTAAAACATATTCCGTTTCCCACTTGCCTAACGAATATCCCACTATATGCAATTCGGCTCCTGTCTTACCGGCCAGCTTAAACTTGCCGCTGGTGTTGACCTTGAACTGATAGTCGGAACCCGTTACTACACTTGCAGACAGATCTGTTGAAACAGAAGGACCTACTTTAACGAAAGGACCTCCGCAATAGGCTATATTGACTTCCGTCTTGAAATATACACCCAGGCTTGCAGCCACTTCACCAGAGTAAGTGATGTTGGTTCGATCTACATAGCAGTTAAACGAATGGTTGTATTCTTTATAAAAGACCCAGCCTCTGTCTCTTGCATAGGAAGGACCCAGCTTAAAGGAAGAATCAAAAGTCATGGGCAGAGTTATGCCTATCGTGCCTTTTGCATGTGCATTACAGTCCATAGTTAAAGTGGGTATAACCATGACCGAAATGTGAATGGGACCTGCTATCGGGAATACAACTACAATAGGAGGATAATAGACTAATGGGACTTCACCGCCGCTTGATTTATCCTTCACATCCCATTCAACGAACAGAGGACCATCCAGTTTGTACTCACCTGTGAAGTAGCAATCAAAGTTACGTAATTTGAACCAGGAAATGTTGATGCCGATTTCAAGGTCTAATGCTGTGTGGGTCTGTACATCCTTCAGTCCAATGCGTAAGCCTTTTTCTTCGTATGAATAATTGGTTATTCCATCCTTGTTGAAAATGTGCCATGTAGCTTCTTGGGCCAGCAGCTCTTCGGCTGTTGCATACTTTTTGCCATTGTCTTCTGTACCGCTGAAGATAACCACGCTGGGATGATAAACGCCGTCTTTGGAATAACGGTTCTTCAAGCCTTTCTCGCCGTAGTTAACATACAATTCCGTGCTCAGCTTGAAGTCGCCATGCTCTATCAGGTCTGCCAATGTACCTTGGGTTGTCGTCAGAATAGCATCCTTTCCGTTTGCCGATACATTTGATACCTTCCGAATGAAAGGTGGCGTGTCAATGCTGCGCCATATAGACAACACATCGTTCTTGTTTACCTTTGTCTTTATCTTATCCAGGTATGCCTGGCTCACACGAATCTGTGTTGTGTCAGCATTTAAGATCTCCACATCGTTCGGATTGATAAAATCAAAATAGTTGAGAGCTTGGGCATTTTCTGCAAGCTCAATTTCGCCTTTCTCAATAGGCGGATCGGGAGAAACATTGTTATCGTCATCGTTGTCACAAGATATTACCGTAAGTGATACGAAGAACAAGGCAAGAAAAGCAAACTTGCCTGATTTGAAAAAAGACCAATACTGCTTCATAAATGTGGATTATTTTACGCCTTCCAGGTTTCTTGGAAGAACCTGATAATACATGGAAGCGTGAAACCGGAACACCGCATTTTGAGTGGAGTCACAACAAAACAAGCATAACGCTTCCTCAATTGTTGATATACCTAATTTCCGCAACACTTTTGTACAAGAATAATTTAAAGCACTGAGTAGTAATGTATTACCCAGTGCTTTGTCATGTCAGAAGATTCACTTAACTTCGTGTTGCAATAAAAATCAAACCAATCTTCAGCAGACATGGCTAAAGTACAAATAAAATTCGATTCAATCACACCTTTTGGCGGAATATTTTCAATCATGGAGCAATTTGATGCTCTTTTATCGGACGTAATCGACTCCACATATAGGACTGCGTAGCAGAACCTATGGTTACCAATACAGTGAAATCATCCGTTCTCTCATGTGCGTATTCTTCTGTGGCGGCTCGTGCATTGAAGACATATCCACTCATCTCATGCCCCATCTTTCCCTGCATCCCAAACTTAAAACCTGCAGCGCAGACACGATTCTTCGCGCCATAAAAGAACTGACTACAGACAACATAACGTATTCATCTCCAGACTCAGGTAAATCATATGACTTCAATACAGCTGACACAATGAACGAATTGTTGGTCAAGTCTCTCATTGCTACCGGAGAATTAATATTATATATAAGAACAAAATTATTAGAATTATGAAAGAAAACATCATTCAGGCGATAGTTGCGGAAATGCAGCGTGACTTAGATTGCCGACAAATGGCACGGCTTAAAGCTGTGCTTACATCAGAACTGCATAATGTAGAAATCATTGAAAAGAGCGATTGTGCCACACAGCAAACGCAGGAGAATGAACATCTTCTTAACTCTTTTATATCAGCCAAAAAGATAGAGGGATGTTCAGAAAAGACATTAACTTACTACCGTAATACCATTGAACGGTTGTTAGTCACGCTTTCATTGGCAATTTGTCACATTACGACAACAGATATTCGTACTTATCTATCCGATTATCAAGAAGAACACCAATCGAGCAAAGTGACCATTGACAATATGCGACGAATCTTTTCCAGCTTCTTTGCATGGTTGGAAGATGAAGATTATATCGCCAAAAGCCCGGTAAGACGCATTCACAAGGTTAAGACAGATTCACTTGTAAAAGAGGTGCTTTCTGACGAACAATTGGAGCAACTTCGAGATAGTTGCACGACCAAACGAGATCTTGCTATTATAGACTTTCTTTCATCCACGGGTATTCGTGTGGGTGAGTTGGTCAAACTGAGCCGTGAAGATATTGATTTCCACGAACGGCAGTGCGTGGTGTTCGGAAAAGGTAACAAAGAACGTGTTGTTTACTTCAACGCCCGTACCAAACTACATTTGCAACAATATCTTAATGAGCGAACAGACAGCAATCCAGCCTTATTCGTTTCCCTCAATTCGCCACACTCACGACTGACTATTAGCGGTGTGGAAGTTAGAATCAGAAAAATGGGGCAAGCACTTTCTATGCCAAAAGTTCATCCTCACAAGTTCCGTCGTACCCTTGCAACAATGGCTATCGACAAAGGTATGCCCATCGAACAGGTGCAGCGACTACTTGGTCATGTACGCATTGACACAACACTGCACTATGCCATTGTGAATCAAAACAATGTAAAGTTGGCGCATAAGAAATATTTGGGATAACTGAACCACAAGAATCTGCCTAAAATTATGTAACTTTGCATCCAAAACAGGATGTATATGACTAAGTTATCATCAATCGCAGATTATGTAACCGACAAAATCAGTAGCAACGATATTGCCTTACGCGAATATGTTACTACAGACTGCATATTACAAAACAAAAAAGGACGGGAAATTGCAACCAATCTTCCGCCACAGTCTTGTTGTCTCACTCGCTATCAACATGGCGATGTATTAATAGCAAATATCAGACCATATCTCAAAAAGGTTTGGTTTGCAGATATAGACGGTGGAGCCTCTTCTGACGTGTTGGTTTTTAGAGCTAAAGAGGGACATTCGCCAAGTTTTCTTTATGCCGTACTACTTCAAGATTCTTTTTTTGACTATGTAATGCAAGGAGCCAAAGGAAGTAAAATGCCTCGTGGAGATAAAGAGCAAATTCTAAGATATGAAATGCCAACACTTTCTTGTTCGGAGGAAAGCATTGGCACATTTTTCTTGAATCTTGACCAAAAAATCAGACTCAATGAGCAGATAAATCAGAATTTAACGGCAATGGCGAAACAACTTTACGACTATTGGTTTGTGCAATTTGATTTTCCGAATGAAGAAGGGAAGCCTTATAAATCAAGTGGTGGGGAAATGGTTTGGAATAAAAAGTTGAAGCGAGAGATTCCAAAAGGATGGAATATATCTTTAATAAAAGATTTTGCTACCACATATTCAGGAGGTACACCCAAATCAACAAATATAGAATACTACAACAACGGAGAAATAGCTTGGATAAACAGTGGGGAACTGAATAGTCCTATAATCACTAAGACTACCAATTATATTACAAAATGTGGATTAGAAAATTCAAGTGCAAAGTTATATCCAAGCAACAGTATATTGGTCGCAATGTATGGCGCAACAGCAGGTAAAGTTAGCTTGCTAACATTCGAAGCTTGTTCTAATCAAGCCGTTTGTGGCATTATCCCTACAATAGAAAATATGTTATACTATGTGTACTTCCATATATCATCGTTATATAGCCATTTTATTACACTCAGTACGGGTTCCGCAAGGGATAATATTTCTCAAAATACAATCAAGAATATCTTATTGCCTATACCAACAAGAAATATTCTGAAACTATTTGATGAGAAGATTGGAAGTATCTACCAAATGATTGTAAATAACTATCAACAAATAGATTCATTGGCTATGCAGCGTGACGAACTATTGCCGCTTTTGATGAATGGTCAAGTATCGGTAAATTCTGATTTATCGAACGGTTTATAGCCGTTTTCCCATCGATAGTACGAATAGTTTTGGCCAGTTTCTTTTGCTCAGCAATAGAAATTGGCTTTATTTCAATGGCTTGGTATGCCTGCTCTAGTTGTAGGTTCTTAATTCCTGAAGTTTTGCCCTCAAAATTGAAGAAAGCTCCCATGTTATAAAAGTGCTGAATGTAGAGATAAATGTATTCCGCATCCCACTCTTTTTTCACACGGAATGCTGCGCAAAAGTTTGAACAATCAACCGATTGCAACTTTTCTATAAGGTTAGGCGTTATAAGGCAAACTCTTCCTGTCGATTGTGTGGGGCTGCCTCCTGATTTTTCTACAATTATATCACCTACTTGTAGCAGCTTATTTTCATAACTACGTTTTGAAATATACCTTTTGGGTATATGATTATAATCTTGGTTTTTGATGGGCTCAATATCTGCACCACGTACACAGAAGACTTCGCAAGGAGTGTCTTCCGTATGTGATTCATTGCCCCAATCACCTGATATAAAAGTCTCTATGGTTTCTATTAGTTTCATTATTAAGAAATCAGATAGCGTTAATACTTATTGAAAGGATGACAGATATGAGCGCAACTATCAATGCCCACTTTGCAATTAAACGAGAGTATTTTGCTTCATACAATGATGCAAGAATACTATGGTATCTTTGCTCTTGACAAGCTTTATAGCCTTCTGGTGTGAGAGACATTTGCTGTGAGTTTTCATCAAAATTGATGAGACCCAACCATAACATTTCATGGACCCAAAGTTCAGTTTGTGCATGAATAGAGTCAATATAGTCAAATGTGCATTGTTTGTCAAGATACGTATGGATGTCCTTATATGATACATAGTCCTTACCAATATAAAATTGATTGGCAAGTAAATAATCCAAGATTTTACAGAATAGCCAATATTTCACTCGGCAATCTTTTGATATTTTGGTTTCACTTTTAAGAAATTCTTTAATTTCAGTCATTATATCTAATCGTATATATTTACTTTTGTAGTTTTATTACCAGTTTCTTTTTTCTTCAAAATTAGCTATTTTCTTTGACTCCCAATGCTCGTTGAGAATTTCGTAGAAGCGGTCATATATCTTTCTTTTAATAGACTCAGAGTCAAATTCGTTATCATAATAGCATTGGCTATAATCCACAAAGAACCGCTCTTGCGGCAATAGTTTCTCGTACTCATTGTCCAATACCCCCTCTATGGCGTCCTCTAAGCAGGGTGATATTTCATCGTAACACTTGCTTTGGTACTCTATTGAGAGAATATTAAAAAAGTTAAACGAAGAAGGATAATCATCTGTACCTATGTGAATGTTCCAGGAGTTTATTTTACGAATGGCTCGCTTACAAAGACTGTTTATGATGCCTTTTGCAAAATACTCGCATTGATCCTGTACTTCTTGGATAAGTTTTTCGTCTTCTGTCATACTATATCTATATTATTCACCCAACATTCCCCTAACTTCTTTATCGAAGTCAGAATCAATCCGTTGGGTTTTATTAAAAATATCGTATTCGCTTTCTGCCTTTGTCTTGGCTTGTGCCGCAGAGATTCGCCCTTTGTCGGGCAATATCTGATATTTGCGGAAAGTCAGAAACTCATTGACACTGGCTGCAAATTGCTCCATATTGAACGTGTTTTCACGCTCTATAAGGTCTTCTATATAGTCGAAATATCCTGTTACTACACGTTCCAACCGACGGATTTCATTTTCCTGCAAATAGTTCTTGGCTATTGACACATCCGATTTCAAGATACGCCCATCGGGAGCATTCTTCCATGTAGTCAGCCCCATGTGTTCTTGGGTATGGTCAGCCTTAGTGTAGATGATTTCTGCTGCTGTTTGCCCGGTAATGGCATAGTGAAAACGGTTCTGTATCATGGCATAGAAATCGTGTGTGGTAGGCGAGTTCTTGTCATAGTCAATACTGCACTCTGCATATATATCGGTAATCTGTTGCCAAATACGCCGTTCACTGGCACGGATGGAACGTACCCTTTCCAACAATTCACGGAAATAGTCTTTTCCGAATACTGCCGTTCCCTGTTTTAAGCGTTCATCGTCAAGCACAAAGCCTTTCTTGATATACTCATTCAGAATCTTGGTAGCCCACTGACGGAACTTGGTAGCTTTTGGAGAAGATACACGATAGCCAACAGCAATAATCATATCAAGATTATAGAAATCAACCAACTCTTCAACCTCGCCTCTTATGCCTCGATTTACGACGGTTGCAATTTTTGCAACCGTCGTGTCTTGCTGTAATTCTTCCTCTCTAAATATATTGGCTATGTGGCGGCTAATACCTGATTTATCAATACCGAAAAGCTCTGCCATAGCCTTTTGCGTACACCAAATGGTTTCGTCTTTTATAACCACCTGTACTCTTCCCTCTTTATCGGGAAGATTGTATAACAAAAACTGTATTTCGTTACTCATTGTTTCCTACATTTTCGTTGAACTGCAAAGCATCCAACTGCTTCATAATTTCCTCTTCCAACCGATGGCTTTCTTTAAATTGCTCGGAGAGTATTTGTTTATAATTTGCCATACGGTTGTTAAACTCTTCTTCCGTTATATCTACATAATCTATCTTGATGTCGAAATATTGTCCAGCAGAAAGAGAATAGCCCTTTTCCTTTATCTCATCGTAAGAAACAGCTACGGAAAAATCCTCTACAACTTCTTTGTTGCGGAACGTATTGACTATTAAATCTATCTCATTATCAAGCAAACGTCGTTTCTGGTTATTGCCTTCTTTATATTCTTCACCTAATTTGCTTGCATCAATCAAAATTACTTTATCTGCTGTTGCCGACTTATCAAAGAATATAACGGACACATTCGTTCCGGTAGTAGCAAATACATTAGTAGGCATTGATATACATCCACATACTATATGTTCATCTACAATTTTTTGAAGAATATTATAGGCAACAACATTGTTACGTTTTTTTGATGTAATAAAACCAGTTGGGACTACGACAGCTGACTTCCCTGTATCCTTTAAAGAGTTTATTACATGCTGTAAGAAACACAAATATATTCCCATCTGAGGCTTTTCGGGATTGATTTTTTTAACCTTATTCGGAACTCCAGCCCAAAACCGAATCGTATCAGCAGCTAATGTATCACGATACTCTGGAAAATCAAGTTTAAATGGAGGATTTGAAACGATAAAATCAAATTTCTTCAATGCGCCACTTAATTCTGTATGTGATGGTTCTGTCAATGTATTGCCCTGTACAACATTTGGCAGAGAAGCAGACAAACTATTCAGAATAAGGTTTAGACGCAACATTTCACTCGACTTTTCTGATATATCCTGACTATAAATCGAGCATCTATCTTCTCCTATCTGATGAGCAAGAGCCATAAGCAATGTACCTGTTCCAGCCGATGGGTCGTAACAAGTCACGCCTCGTAAATCTGCATTGTCCCCGACCAATAATCTCGCCATAACTTGGGCTATGGCACGTGGAGTATAATATTCGGCATATTTACCACCTCCGGCATTATTAAATCCCTTCAGCAAATGCTCGAATATTCTTGAAAAGAAGTCATACTTCTCAATAAATACATGTTCAAAATTGAATGAAGCAACATTACGCATCAGCGATTTTGCAAATTCATCACGCTTTTGTTGGTCAGTTACAAATGTTGTTATGGCACTGAAGATATTTACCTTACTTTTTCCGGAAGTTGTTACAGAAAAGGTATCTGCATTGATATTGGCTATATCTATTAATGTAGCATCCAACAATGTAGAGAAATCTCCCTTTCCTGTGAAATTATATAGATGAGAGAGTGTATGTTCAGGTTTAAGTCTCGGCACAGAAGCAGGCAAATAACTGAAAAGGTCTTCTACCTCTTCCTCTGTAAATGTATCATATTCGGCATCCCACTTTTCTGCTTTGCTTAGCCGTTCTCCGTACATTTTATCTCGCTTGGCTTCATAGCCGAACTTATCATTAAAGAACTTGTACAGAAACATTTCTGTGACAATTTTATATTCGCTTCCTGTTCCTGCCAAACCAAATGCACCTGTTGTACTTTTCAAAGAATCAATCAGGGCAATCGTTGATTCTGTTATATTTATATCGCTCATAATCAATATGCAAAATTACGTTGTTGGAAATATTCTGTTGTGATAAGATTGTTGATATATTTACGGTCTGTCAAATTTGCCTTAATTCCAAGGTCTATTAATTTACGACCAATAATAGCCAATACATCACGCTTAAAGGCATCTTCATTATCCAAAACATTGATATTCAAGAATAACATATTGTCTATTTGAGACTTCATCTGTGACAGATTCTCGGCTATTTCATATTCGTGTGCAGATATAATAGGCTGTTCACGTTTTTGATTTTCCTCCTCAATCCGCTTGTGAATACGAACAAAACGCTCATCACCCTTATATTTTTTCTTCAAGATATTATTCCGTCTGTTTATTTCCCGAATCTTTTTCATTACATTATCCATGTAATCAATGCTGTCTTTTGCATCTTGAGTATTTTGCGGAACAAAACCTTTTTTACGGAAATATGCTCGGAACTCATCTGCAAGGATGACATATTTTTCTTCATTCCTATCAAAATTGGCATCAAATTCAGTTTGTACCTTTTCGCAACGCTCACGAATATCATTGACAACAATTCTCAGTTCCTCAGATATTCCCTTTTTGAACTCAAATTCCAATTCTGACAGAGCGACATTGATTATTCCGGCAACATCTGCTTTATGCTCTGTACTTTCAAACAGATTCATCCTCTCTATGCGATGCGTAACCTCTGTAACCAAAGTAGGAATACCACCAAAAGCCAAAGACTCTATTTTTTCTTTCAATTCATCATCACCAAAGGCTCTGACTTGATTCAAAATAGCTTTAGCATCATTCAATACTGACCGTAGTTCATAGAGCCTGTCTTTATCCTCAATTTCATCAATTTCCTGTCTGAACTCTTCCGGATTATCGCAAGTGAAATTAAAGAGAATACTCTTGATTTCTTTCATTTTCGCTATTATCTCTTCCTTATCTTCGATAATAGCATTACCAACAGGCTCGTCCTGTTGGATCTCCTTAATATCCGCTGTACGGTTTAATTCTCTCAGATAGCGGTCATTTGTAGAATCAAAGTTTTCCTTTATATCTACAAAGTCAACCACATAGCCATATTTAAAATCTTTATACGGACGATTTACACGCGTAAGAGCCTGTAACAAATCATGACCGTCAAGACTACGTCCCAAATATAGTTTCTTCAACCTGGGAGCATCAAATCCGGTAAGCAACATTTGATTGACAATCAGTACATCTACTGTCTGCTGCTTCTTATATTCTTCAATATATGCCTTTCTTTCTAATTTGTCTCCTTCATCATGCAATATCAGAGAGGCACGTAATGGTTTGGCATGACCATACGCAACCATTGGCTCTGCTACCATTCCCAACTGTTCTTCCCATTTATCTTCAATGCGCTGCGCAAATCTAAAACGCTGCTGCCATAAACGAAACATTTCACGAGCCTGTGGATTTGTTTTGCACACGATCATTGCCCCGATAGAATCATCAGCTTGTTCTTTTCTGAATCTTCGCAAATCAGAAATGATATAATCAAGCAAAGCATTCAGGTAACTTTCATGCTCAATTATTTTATTTTTGTCTATATCACTTTTCTTGACCTCTACGTTTCCAGCCAATTTATCAAGAATGCTCTCAATACGCTCTTTATAAATGGTTTCTATCGGTTCACGCATCAGTTTTAGCGTATAACCATCCGCTATCGACTTATCATAATAGTAGGTGTCAATGTAATCACCAAAGACACGCCAAGATTCTTTTTCTTCTCGCAACAAAGGAGTTCCTGTCAATGCGATTTTTACAGCATCCTTATCAGCTTCCAGAAGATTTGCAAGAAAACTACCCTGTGGACTATATCCTCTGTGTGCTTCGTCTATAAAGAATACACGCTGAAGATTAGTATTATAGCCTGACTCTATCTGTATTTTAGTGGAATCCTCCTTAAATTTCTGTATGTTTACAACCATTATTTCCGCTTTACCCTCACTGTTCACTACAGGGGTGGTATCGCGGATATCTTTCATTAAATCATCCCGACTATTGACATTCCTTACGACTAAGCCACGTGCAACAAACTCATCACTCGCCTGCTCCATCAGCGCAATACGGTCCACTATAAAGTAGAATTTAACAGCCGTCTCGCGTTTTGCATAATAATCGGTCAAACTACGAACTGAATAATACGCCAATGCTGTCTTGCCACTGCCTTGTGTATGCCATATTATTCCACTCTTGACACCTTTAGATAGTTTTTTGCGAATAGCCAATGATGCAAACAATTGCTGATAGCGCATCACATGTTTTTCAAGAGTTGTGATTTTACTGCCATCTTCCAGCTCTATAGTTCGATTAACATACGCAAAGCCATATCTTAACAGAAACAAAAACCTCTCCCGGCAAAGCATTGATGTCAAAACACGATTCGTTGGAGTATCTACCTTCTTATTGGTTTCATAATCGGGCAAGTTTTTAATAACGATACAGTTCCTATGTTTGAGAACCTGTTTTTCTGAATCTTCCGTCAACGCTAAATATGGATATTTCGACACGAAAGTAGCATCAGCCTCTCTAAACACATTAAAGAAAGCTCTCTCTTTTGCTGCACAACAATAAAATGCACCTTGTATCGGAACTCTGTTTTCATTATCGTATTCCTGATTATTGGAAAAAATCATCAATTGGGTAAGATTGATAAAGCGACGAAAACTCTTGCTCCGCATCCGTTTATTAATCCTATCCCGCTCTGCTAAAATTCCATCGTGATTATTAGGCTTCTTGACTTCGATAAAAGCTAAAGGCAAGCCGTTTATAAAGCACGTAATATCCGGACGGAAGCTATCACCGGATTCGACATTTTCGCATGTAAACTCTGTCGTAACGTGCCATTCATTATTATTCGCATCAGCGAAATCTATCAACTTCACACCACTGTTGGAAGAAAGCATAGTATAGAATTCCTTGCCCAAATCATCATTATTCAAGATTCCGACAATTTTATCTAGTAACTGGCTGCATTCCAAGTCCGTCAAAGCAGGATTCAGACGTTTTACTGAACGGATAAAAATATCCGTCAAAATATTCGTTTGGGGATTGTATGATGTTAAATCATCCAAATATGTATAACCGAGCTTGCAAAGATGCAATGCAGCCGGGACTTGTACTCTTGTATTCTCCGTAAAGTTTTTCATTGCATTTTACCTTTCCTCTTTATCTGTTATCAAATCCTTTAAATCCACCTGTAAAATCTCAGCAATCCGCTGAAGTGTTTCCAAATTCGGCTGAATTCTATTGCACGCATAAGCATTGACCATGCTAAAACTTTTATCAAGTTGCTTGGCTAACCATGTCTGGGAGATGCCTTTATCCGACAAAACAGTCTTTATTTTATTTAGCTTCATTGTTTAATGCGATTTTATAGTGCAAATATAGCGAATTATATTCGATAATGGTGTATATTTGCATTAAGAAAAGGCTATACTTAAATAAGTTATACCTCAAAACAGTTGAAATTAGACATATTTATGCAAAATCTTCGATTACGAATATAACAGTAAGTACAACTATCCTCAAAATCACTGAAGTTGAATAACAATGGGAAAGACTGTAACAACATATTTAATCGACGGAGATCCTAAAGGAACTCAATATGCATTCATTAGCAACAAAATTTGCCAAATGTTTGTCGTACCACGTTCTAATCTCTCCTATTTGAATACACAAGAGAAATTACAAAAACCTGCATTCTATATATTACTGGGGGAAGATGAATCAACAAAACCGCAGGCATATATAGGTGAAACGGAAAATTTCAAAGAACGTGTAAAAGACCACGACAGCAAAAAAGCGTTTTGGCAAAAAGCACTCATATTCGTATCGAAAGATGCCGATATGACTAAAGTTGATGTGCAATACCTAGAACATAAAGCGATAGCCGAAGCCAAGAAAGCAAACGCTTTTGTTTTAAGCGATAATAAACAAATCCCTAAAGCACCGAATCTACCAGAGCATCAACAGGACTCAATGGATGAATTTTTCGAAGATGTGAAGTTTCTGGCATCATTTATCGGTTGCAATATTTTTGATGTATCACAACCCAAAGAAGAACATCTATTCTACACCAAAGGTAGAGGATGCAATGCAAAGGGCTTCTATAGTTCCGATGGCTTTACAGTCCTAAAAGGAAGTACTGTTGCCAAAACAATGGTTCCGTCTTTCAACTGGAAAGAAAAACGAGAAAAAATGCTTCAAGATTACACTTCTACTGAGAACGGAATATTGGTATTGACATCAGATAAAACTTTTTCAAGTCCCAGTACTGCCGCAGATTTCTGTATTGGTAGCAGTAATAATGGCTGGTTGATATGGAAAGACAAAGATGGAAACACATTGGATTCAGTTTATAGAAAACAGCTGGATTAATAACATATCAATTGGAAGCATATATGGAAGAAAAAGGATTGTTTGGAAATTAGCAGGAATGTAAAATACACAATCAATTGAAAATCAATCTATGTCAAAAGCAAAGCTAAAAAAACACTTGTTGTCACTTACAAAAGAACAGATAACCGACATTGTTCTTGAACTATACGATGCACGTAAAGAGGCAAAAGATTATCTGGAGTTTTATCTTGCCCCAGATTGCAACGCTGAATTAGAAAAGAGCAAGAAAGCTATCAGAAACGAGTTCTTCCCAACTCGTGGATTTTCCGAAAAGCCGTCATTTGCCAAATGTCGAAAAGTCATTTCCGATTTTCAAAAGCTAAAACCGGAGCCGACCACTGTTGCCGATTTAATGTTGTTCTATATCGAACAAGGATGCGAATACACACTTGAATTTGGCGATATGTGGGAACAGTTCTATACAACACTGGAGGGAAATTTCGACAAAGCTATGCGCTTTATCTTTCTCAACGGATTGTTAGCCTGTTATTACGAACGGATTGAAAAGCTTATTGATAGCGTATCGGATTGTGGTTGGGGATTTTATGATACATTACAAGATATTTATTCTGAATATCGGTAGTGTTTTTAATCTTTGATAAAGCCTTGCCCTACACAAAAAAGTAAGGAACTGAACCTGTGCGCATAATGGCACAGATTTAGTTCCTATCCTGTCCCTTTAAACTACTCCATTGATTCCCGAATAATACGCAAAGTTTCTTTCTTATACTCTTTGCGGTCATATTCAAATCCTCTGCACATCCAGCAACTACACGGAGTTCCTGTAGTTTTGTAAACTTGTGCCCATTTGTCTTTTGCCAACTCAAACCAATGAGGATGTTCATAATAGCTTCCATCCTCACGAATGATGCAATGACCATAAGCGGCATACAGAATCATACGAGTCTTAAACACACGAGCCATTTGTTGGCGTCTCCACAATTTATTTCTTTTGTCCATCGTCTCTTTCTATTAAAGTTAGGATGAACAATGATGTTACTTTGGTGAGACTTAATATATCCATAGCATAATACCTTTAATGTTATACCCTTTCGGATACAAAATTAAGACAAAACATCAACAATATACCAGTATGGGTATAATTTGTTTGTATCTTTTAGAGGTATGTAATACGCGCATACATTTTTTATGCGAATAATTCAACCTTATTACACTTTTCCCAACGTATATCACCCATTGCACATTGCTCTACACTTTTTCAAGCGAATCAAACGTAAACCTTACAAAAGTTTTCAGGTTTTATGACCGATTCTATCATCCAACACCTTCTGGAAAATAAAAAACACACCGCAAACCACAGAAATTCCAAGAAAACCACTACCTTTGTATTCAACAAGTGTTCTGTAACATACCTGCGGAAATGCCCTATCATTCAACACCTTGTATCTGATAGCGGACATTCGCAAAAAAGGCTAAAAGAAAGCGGTACAACACATATATGCAAAGCTATGAAATACACCGATTTGCATTTGTCCCCACATTCTGTGTATTTGTCAAAACAGAGGTTGTACCGATTAAAATGAACAGTCACTGATAATCAGTGATGTAAATATGCTGCGTCGGCAAGTGATGGCTTAGAATCTGCCATAACCAACTATAACCATTCAGAACAAAGTCGCTGTATTTCAGCGACTTTTCTATTTTAACACTTTCCAATCCGTATTTGGAAGTAACGGTTTTTATCCATATTTTTCTATCATATTTCTACCGCGACACAAATTCACGGTTAGCCCGAATGTCACAGTGACGCATTAGTTGACGTGTGTTGACAATGGTTTACATGTGTAGACAAAAAGGGAAATTAAAAAACAAAGAAAATGATATAGAAATATGGAAGTAAAGAGAATTTGTCAATGGTGCGGAAAACCATTCATTGCACAGAAAACAACGACCTGTTATTGTAGCCCTCAATGCTCGAAGCGAGGTTACAAACATCGTATCAAGGAGCGCAAAATGGAACTGCGCCATATTCAGGAAATGCAGGAGTTGCGCTCCAGTTTGGAGAAACAAGAATATTTCACTTTTTCGCAGGCTGCCCGATTGATGGGTGTGAGTCGTCAGTACATTTATAAATTAGTCAAAGAGGATAAACTTAGAGCATCCCGAATTAGCGGAAGAATGGCTTTGGTAAGGCGTGCAGACATAGAGTTAATGCTCAAAAGCAAACCTTACGAACGACTGGTTGCGAAAAACGACTTCAACATCTCCGAGTATTACACAGCCGAAGAGATTGCGGAAAAATATAAGGTCAACGCCAAATGGGTGTGGACTTACACTCGGCAACATAAAGTGCCGAAAGTGAGAATCCGCCAGTTCAACTATTACAGCAAGAAACATATCGATGCTGCCTTTGCCAAATACGAGGTAGATTCCGACCTTACTGAATGGTACACACCGGAAGAGATTCAGGAGAAGTACGGTATGACACGTGTCGCCATCCGTTCGCAAGTGTATCGGAACAACATTCCCTCCAAGAAAGAGCATGGGCAGATATTCTACTCAAAGCTCCACTTCGACCTCTCGAAGAGTTCCGAACAGGAGAGCAAGGCGGAATACTACACCGTCAAGGAGGCGATGGAGAAATTCAAACTCTCTCGTGATTCGGTTTACGGTATTCTGCAATTCCATCAGATCAACCGGGAGAAGAACGGACGGTTCGTCAGATTCCTGAAAGTGGAGTTTGACCGGGTAATGGGTGCCCGCAAATAGTCTAATTTATGGCTATCCGTAAATTATTCAAAAATTAATCCCTGCTGTAGGTAATCTGCATGACTACATTATAGAGTTTCGCCGACGAATTAATAATAACCATAAAAATATAACATTATGCATGAATGCAAGACCGTGACATTAAGGACACGTCCGCTAAAAGGCAGGATGATGTCTTTCTATCTGGATTATTATCCGGGGTATCGAGACAAAGAGACAATGAAAGTTATCCGTCATGAATCGCTTGGTATTTATATCTATGCCAATCCGAGGAACAAACGTGAACAGAATTTCAACGAGGTAATGACCGAGAAAGCCGAAGCCATCCGTTGCCGCAGGTTCGAGTCGGTAGTCAATGAACGGTATGACTTCTTTGACAAGTACAAACTCAAGGCAGACTTTCTGGAGTATTATCGCAAGCAGCTCCGTAAGCATGACCAGAAATGGGAGTTTGTCTATCTGCATTTCAATAACTTCGTACATGGCAAATGCACCTTTGAAGAGATTGACATCGACCTCTGTAACAAGTTTCGGGAATATCTGCTGAATGCCAAGAAGCTAAGGCGTAACGGACGTATCACACGGAACTCCGCATCAGGATATTGGTCTACTTTCAGAGGTTTCCTGAAAATACTCTACCGTAATGGGATGATAAAGACCAATGTCAATGACTTCTTGGAAAAGATAGAGACAGAAGATGTAATGAAAGAGGCCCTGTCTGTTGAGGAACTGTACAAATTGGCCGAGACACCTTGTAAGAAGCCTATTCTGAAAACGGCATCGCTGTTTTCCTGTATGACCAGCTTGCGCATCAGTGACATTCTCTCGCTATGTTGGGAAGACATCGTGGACTATTCTGCCGGAGGAAAATGCGTACACATCATTACGCAAAAGAACAAGGCGGAAGACATCATTCCCATCAGTGAAGAAGCTTTGGGATTGATTGGCTATAGTTCTGAAAAGAAAGGTTTGGTATTCAAGGGGCTTATGCGTAGCTGGACGCAAATACCGATGAAAGAGTGGATTCGTTCTGCCGGAATTACCAAGAACATAACATTTCACTCGTATCGTAGAACATTTGCAACGCTACAAGCAGCTGCCGGAACGGACATCCGCACCATACAGAGCATCATGGCGCACAAGAGTATCACCACCACGCAAAGGTATATCAAAGTCGTGGATGCCAACAAACGTGAAGCCAGCAAGAAAATTACCCTGACACGGCAAGACTGACAGCTGCTTTGTCCTCGATTTCTGCGGTCAGAGTATGATTTTTCACCTAAAATCATACTCTGACCGTGATATTTAGCATGATACGTGGTAACTATCATTCTTTTTATTGCAACTATCTGGAATATCGATTATATCTTTAGCGCAAAACGATTCCAAACACTTGCAGACCATGACGAATAAAAAACAAATTCAGACTAAAAAGATAAGTTTTATCCTCGCACTGTCCGTTATCATTTATGCGGCTATAGACACTTATCTTTTCCTTTGCCATGACATCAATATCATGCGCATAACGACTCCTGTCATCCTTGGACTGGTAATAGCTATCATATTATGCGGACTCCTGCACAAATTTTTCTATAAATGGCTGACAAAAAATCCTATCAACTTCTCTTTTGGCGAGCCATCTACCCCTATTGTAAAATCAGAGAACATCATAGAATCTATGGATGCTACTGAAACGCAGCCCATCAAGCAACCGATGGATTTGCCTGAACAAGAGTCTTCTCCATCCCAACAGTCGAATCAAGATACTGTAAACTCTGATTGTCCGCAAGATTCTCATTTGAATAAATATGATTCCATATTGGTGGAACTCAAAAAGAAAGAGATTGAAAGGCAAGTGGAAATCATGGATGCGATTCGGGAATATGTAACCGTCAAAACTGCCCCCTATCTCTCCAAAGAGGATATTGCCACCCTCATTGCCAATATAGAGTATATGGCTTACGATCAACCTGAGTCATATAAACCGATTCGTTCCAATATAGACAATCCGCTGAGGTCGCCGGGGCTTCGCCATTTGGCATGGAATGTCGGTGAACGCTTGAGAGTGCCCTTAGCGAAAAGAGCCATTTTTATCAAGAAATCATTTCCATACGAACTCGTAAACGCGACCCTTGAATATCTTAAACTTAATTTACGGGATAATGTCTCAAGCCAGATTCCCATTGATGTACCAGATAAAGGCGACTATCGCTTCCATTTAGATGTAGATAATGATGACTCGCAATAAAAAAAGTATGCAGACGAAATAATTAATCCGGTCTGTATTGTTCTGCAAGGTTTCATTGAGTTGGTTCGCAGCATGTTAAACGATTAAAACAATCATAATATGGAAAAAGACCAACTGACATTCAACGACCTGCCGACTGTGGTAGGCGAACTATGCGACAGAATCGCAAGTATGGAAAACCTGCTTACGGAGAAACTTTCCAAGCAGTACGAAACCAAAGAGAATACGCACGTCCCCATGACCGTACAGGAGGCTTGCAACTATCTTAAAATGCCGTTGTCGACCTTTTATTACAAGGTCAAGAAGGACGATATTCCGGTTATAAAACAAGGAAAGCATCTCTACATCTATCGTGACGAACTGGATAGATGGCTGGAATCTTCCCGGAAGAATCCGGCTCCGCAAAGTTTCGAGGAAGAGAATGAATCCTTGCTCGCCTCCCATCGCCGTAAACCGAACCCTAAAAACTGGTAGCGATGGAAAAGACAGACACTATTATTCTTTCTCCGGAAGAATTGGCCGCTTACATGGCAGAGTCTACAATAAGCGTAACAAGTACATACGAACACTCCCCGGTGGTTCTGATGGTGGACGATACTGTTATCGGAACATTGGGAAACTTCAGTGCTTCCATCGGGAAAGCCAAAAGCAAGAAAACTTTCAACGTTTCAGCCATTGTCGCATCGGCATTGAGTGGCAGCAGCGTTCTTCATTATCGGTCTACATTTCCCGAAAATAAGCGGAAGATTCTATACATAGACACAGAGCAGGGGCGGTATCATTGCCAGCTGGTATTGAAACGCATCTTACGTTTGGCCGACTTACCGGAATACAAGAATCCGGATAATCTGATTATGCTGGCTCTGCGCAAGTTTTCCCCTAAACTACGTCTGGCGATAGTCGAACAGGCCATTGGCACAATACCGGATTTGGGATTGGTCATCATAGATGGCATTCGTGATTTCCTTTACGACATCAATTCCTCCAGTGAATCCACCGACATCATCTCCAAATTCATGCAGTGGACGGATGACAGGCAAATCCATATCCATACCGTCTTGCATCAGAACAAGAATGATGAGCATGCCCGTGGTCACATCGGCACGGAACTCAACAACAAAGCGGAAACCATCATGCAGGTCGAAGTGGACAAAGAGGACAAGACTGTAAGCGTGGTCGAAGCCGTCCATATCCGTGACCGCGAGTTTGAACCTTTCGCTTTCCGCATAAACGAGGAAGCCATGCCCGAACCGGTAGGGTCCTATCTGCCCAAAGAGAAGAAGACCGGACGACCAATCAAAGGACCGTTCGATCCGGACAAGGAGATTCCAAAAAATGTACATCGTCCAGCATTGGATGCCGTTTTTGCCAATGGCAACATCAGCAATTACGATGATTATATAGAACGCTTGAAAGAGGGTTACGGATTGCAGGGTATAAAACTCGGTTATAACAAGGCGGTAAAGGTCGCAACATTGCTCAGCGACAAACAAATGGTTATAAAAGAAGGGAAAGATTATGCATTCAATCCAGAATACCATTATTGAGTTCAACTTTACTTTATTGTTGGGGCATATATATAAGAATAAAGCAAAGTCGGAGGAAGACATCATGTGAGATATTCATATTCTCCCCTCTTTTAGAGACTCGTATCATCCTATGTTTCCTATCCGAGTGCCAGTTCACTATACGCATCCGATATGGCTTGTCGTGAAGCATCAACAGGTAACTGTTGCGAGATATGCCAAGGTATAACCTCACTGCGTTACGGTTGTACATTGGCGCTCTCGCCTGCTCAGTTCCCTCGCCGGTGCGGTACTCGCAAGCTCGCACCTATTCAACCATTATAAAAT
Source organism: Bacteroides sp. MSK.20.82 (assembly GCF_019052485.1). NCBI lineage: Bacteria > Pseudomonadati > Bacteroidota > Bacteroidia > Bacteroidales > Bacteroidaceae > Bacteroides > Bacteroides sp. MSK.20.82. Next base: position 29,081 of record NZ_JAHQUN010000001.1, on the reverse strand, counting down.
AATTCAAATGAAAGAAGATATTAAAAATACATCGGACTCCTCGAAAGAAACCAGAAACGTCTTCATCGGAGCAAAAGTCACTCCTACTCAGAAGGAGCAGATAAAATCACTGGCCGGACAATGCGGCATGACTGTAAGTGACTACATATTATCACGTGCGTATAACTTCAAGCCCAAAGCAAGGCTCACGAAAGAAGAAGCGGTATTGTTACAGAATCTGGACGATTGTCGGTCAGACCTCGTAAAATACACCTCCGCCCTACACGGAATGTCCACAAAGCAACGTATGGTAATGTTCAATCAGATTCCGTTTATGGTGGGTTGGCTGAAAGAATTAGGCAATGTAGCCGAAAGTGTCTGCCAGTTCCTGAATGCAGTAAAAGAGAAGAATAAAATTCCGTCTAACCCAAAATCCGAAGAAGAATGATTGCGAAAGCCAAAGCCATATCGCACGGTATAAACGACATCCGTTACATTACCGGCGAATCACAGCACAAAAAACATCCGGAAAAGATTTATCGGGTATTGGACAATCTGTTGCCCTCAGAACCGGACGCTATGGGAATATGGAGCTCCATGCAGTTGACCCTATCCCAACATCGACCGATAAAGAATTCCGTTATCAGAATCGAGCTGAGTCCATCGCCCGAACATACCCAATTTTATGACATCGAAGATTGGCAAAATCTTTGGCAGGAATTCGCCGAGGAGTTCGACAAACAAGTGATTACCGGCAAGGATGGACAAGTCCGTTCCTGTCCGACCAATTTGGTGGGTAGCAAATACTCGGTTTGGCTTCATACGGAATCTAAAGGCGAAGTTCCCCACCTTCATGCAGCGGTTTGCCGTTTGGATGAAAACGGTAATATCAACAACGACCACAACATTCATCTTCGGGCGCAACGTGCAGCCGAGCGAGTGGCAAAGAAACGTGGCTGGACAACAGCGGCACAAATCAGAAATCGAAACATTCCACAAGTGAACCGGGACTGTATGGAGGTGTTGAAAGCAATGCCATCGTGGTCATGGGATGAGTACAAGAATGCTCTTATACGGAAAGGTTATACCGTCCATGAAAGAGAGGACAAGAAAGGTATTCTTCGTGGATATGCCCTCATGAATGGAAACACCAAATACAAGGCTTCAGAATTGGGAATCGGCAGAAACCTGATGGTCTCGAAACTTCCTGCGACATGGGAGAAACTGCATCATCAGCCAGCTACTGCCATTAGAAACAATACACCCCAAGCCGTTCAACAGGCAGCGATACATAAGATTGCTCCTATCGACTATACCCAATATCTCACATATAGTCAGGAGATGATTTCCTATACCCTCAGCCATGAAGGTAAGGATTACAAATTTTATATCCCGGAAAAAGTACTTGATTGTTTCAATGACGAATTTGATTACAGGTTTATTGCCAACTGTCAAGAACTTACCGATATGGCTGTAGCTATATTTGTCGGACTGATAGATACCCCCAATGTAACAACCGGAGGAGGTGGCGGTGGCTCACAAAGCGACCTTCCGTGGAGAGATAAGGACGAAGACGACTTGCTCTGGGCGCGCAGATGTGCTCGTGCCGCCAGCCGGTTCTTAGGAAAGAAACCGAAAACAGGATTAAAACGATAAGCGCATGAAGAAGAAATTTGATTTTTCCGCAGAAATGAGTGAAGCGGAATCCATAAGATCCACTCCCAAGAATGAATATCTGGAGGAAGAAAACCACTTACTCGATATCAATGTGCAAGAACTTGCTAGGCTGAATAACAATGTATATAAGCTGAGAACAGAAGTTGAAAATCTGTCCGGTTCTATACGTGAGTGCAAACCTATCATTTCTGAAGAAATGCATAAGTTGGCAGTTGAATTTGGAGCAAGGCTTCTCTGCAATTTTCTTGATCAGATTGAGAGCAAATGCAAGGAAGCCGAGCGGAGAATGAAGAAAGCCGACAATGCCATCCCCCTCCCATATACGGCATTCTACATTTTGATTATCATTGTAGTCGCTCTATCTTCTTTTTTCGTGTGCATGATAGTGGCTAATGCAGAGATTTTGCATTCCGGATTGATTTGGAAGGCTACTACTGGTTGTATTCTTATGGCTGTCTCGGGGATTGGTATAACGGTAGCAATACAGAAGTTTTTGGATAGAGGTAAATAAACGAAAAGTCTCAATCGGATAGAGATTACTACCAGTTGAGACTTTATTTTCATGCTTAAATTAGTCTTCTAAATCTCTTGCGACTTCAGGGAAATTATCTTTAATAGTTCCTTTGATACCACCATGTATAGAATACTGCCTGACTTGAGTAGTTTGAACTTTTGAAGACTCATGATCTTCTTTGGAATACAGAATAGGAACTGGTTCTGACTGATAGTAGTTTAACCTGTCTGTATTTATATATCTTATTTCATACGCCTCTTCAAAAGGAGTTATGAGATATATCCTTATTGATGCATCAAATGTGTATATCTGTTGACGGCATAATTCTCCGGGCAAAATAGTCTTTGTTTCTCCTTGCCGTATTTGAATATAATCGCTTTTCGGTTTTAACCTTACATCTAAATGATGACGAGCCTCATTTATCATAATGCGATACACTTCTACCGGATATGAATTGTTTTTAATCTGGATCTTCAATCCCCACATCGTATCATTCTTCAAACTTATCTGAATTTTGGGATATATGTTACTTCCAGCTTAAATTCGCTCTAATTGATAATGACGTGAGTACATCTCAGCCATTTGCGACAAGCTATTAATCTGCTGCTGAGTTCCTTTCTGATTTCTTAAGACAAGAATAAAAGTTGCAGCTGTCGCCAAGGCTCCCAAAGCCATAATACAATCAACAATAATCTCAAATAACATAATTACTTTCTAAAATGATATTCAAATATACAACATAATTCTGAATCACAGAACAATTGAGAGCGAAGAAATTACAGCATTAATTCCCTCGCTCTATACATAACTTTATTTACCCAGTGACTTGAACACCTTAGCAATGCAACGCTTTTTCTGCTCCATATTGGGATGAACATATAAGTCCAACGTAGTTGAAATATTGGAATGCCCTAATAATACGCTGACTGTTTTATAGTCACAACCGACCTCTATACAACGAGTCGCAAAACTATGACGGAGTCCATGATACTTCAGCTTGGGAATATCAAGTTTCTCCATAAGCCTTTTATAGTAGTTACGGTACGTACGTGGTTCTGTCGGACACTCGTCATTGGTAAGAATGTAATAGTCATCATTAACTACTTTTTTCAAAGGCTTTAACATAGTAAGCAATTCTTTGTTTATCGGGATTTCACGGCAAGAGTTTTTTGTCTTTGGCGTGTTGATGACCAGCTCTGTATGTTTTCTCTCTCCTTCTATGATATAGATGCGTTCTATCGTCCGGTTAACGGTTAGAATTCCATCATATACATTGATGTCGCTCCATTTCAAAGCACAGATCTCCCCTATACGCAGACCGGTACTAAGGCTGATATAGATACCAAGTCCCGGAAAGGAAAAGTGGCTCTGAATATAGTTCAGAATCTTTTTATGATTTGCCACGGACAAGACCTCCAACTTTTTACCAGCAACGTCTGTTGGGTACTTAATATCCCATTCGTAATAGTTCATCCATTCGTTTTTCACTCCGAATTTCATAACCATCTTCAGGACAATAAGAATGTCCTTAACAGATTTCACGCTCAATCCGCCTTCCAACTTTTCAAGCACAAAGCCTTGTACATCATTTTCATGAAGTTCGTTACTCTCACCAAACTTTGGCAAAATGTGATTTTCAAGAATCAACATGTAGGCTGCCAATGTCGATAGTTTCACATACGGTCGCTTGTCCTCTCGCCATGCGTCCGAAATTTCTCTAATTGTCTTCTGAATCATAATTTTGAATTTAATTGGTTCTAATAATTAGAGAAATATAATAGGTAATGTTCCCCATTTGAGATTTCCGGAATTTAGTGGGGAGTGGGAAATCTATCCTCTTACAGATTTTATGAGTTTCAAAAATGGAATGAATCCTGATGCCAAAAGATTTGGGCGTGGAACAAAATTCATTTCGGTGATGGATATTCTTAATAACCAATTCATTTGTTATGATAATATCCGTGCCTCTGTTGAAGTTGTGGATGGCGATATTGAAACTTATGGTGTAAACTACGGCGATATCTTATTTCAGCGCAGCTCTGAAACGTTAGAAGATGTAGGTCAAGCCAATGTCTATTTGGATAGCAAACCCGCAGTGTTTGGTGGTTTTGTTATTCGTGGAAAAAGTAAAAGTAACTATTATCCTATGTTTTTTCGTTATCTTTTGGCTTCACCAACTGCACGAAAAAAGATAATCGTAAAAGGAGCCGGAGCACAGCACTTTAATATAGGTCAAGATGGATTAAGTAAAGTTTGTCTTAATATTCCTTCAATTCAAGAACAAGAGAAAATAGCAAAACTATTTGAATGTATAGATACTCGAATCGCTACCCAAAACAAAATCATTGAGAAACTGCAATCCTTAATTAAAGGGCTAAACGATAATATCCACAAAGGTATTAAGGGAGAAACCGTCTGCTTTTCAGATTTGGGTGAAGCTTATTCTGGATTAAGCGGAAAAGGCGGTGATGATTTCGGATATGGTGAGCCATTCATTACTTATATGAACGTGTATCAGAATACTTACATCTCGGAAAAGGATTATGAATTGGTACAAATCGCTCCCAACGAAAAACAAAACAGTGTGCAGTACGGTGATGCCTTATTCACACTCTCATCTGAAACTCCGGAAGAAGTTGGTATAGGTGCAGTATATTTGGGCAATACGCAGAAACTTTATTTGAATAGCTTCTGCTTTGGCATTCATTTCTATGATGAACGTGTATTACCTCAATACCTTGCCCACTTCATTTCAAGTTCTTCATTTCGTAGGGCTATATATCCGTTAGCACAAGGGAGTACACGGTTTAATCTTCAAAAAAATGACTTTATGAAGATGAAGTTTTTACTACCAAGCTTAGAGAAACAAGGACATATAGCTAACACTCTTGACGCTTTGCATTGCCGTTTGGCAAATGAAAAGTCATTAACGGAACAATACATTTTATTGAAGAAGTATCTATTAAGCCTAATGTTTATATAAACATTTTCTGAAGCAAATACCGTTTCTGCTGTTGAAGACAACTTATGTATTCTTGCTCATTATCCAATTTTCTCTCAGTGAGTTCAAACATACTACAGATTTGTTGTTGAACAGACATTGGTGGGATCGGGAATCGACTCTTACCTAACGCAGTTTGGTTGATACTTGCTTGTGAAACTGCTTTATTGCAAATAGTTTGAAAATGGTTTATTGCCCAATCAGTACAAAGAAGTAAATGCAAAAAACGAGGTCTAACTATGGTTGTATTGGGTATAATTCGCAATAAATTCATGCCATGATAAAGTCCATAATCTTTGTCAAGATAGGCTGTATTTCCTATATACTGAATACTATTGATATTGCTAAACAGAATATTACCTACGTTTAACCTATAGCTTTCAGGAATACACTCTACATAGCCAATTCGTTGTATATCAATACAATGTTTGCTAATAGTTTCTATGCGAGAAACCTTATAAGGGGTTTGATAACTCACTTGTGTTCCTGAATAGCCACTTTTTATTTGCGCCAAGTCATCCAGTCTATATAAAATCCAATCATTCTCTGATGAAAGCAATTGCTGACTAAGCCCTTTAATTAAGGATAAAAAATCAGCAATTTCACAGGAAAGGGATATTCCCCATATTCTTTACTCTCCTTGCTGTTCCATCAACTCCTTATAGTGCTGTTCATATTCTTCATCAGTAAAACTTTCAGCACAACTTTTGGATCGAGTTAAAATTCGTAGATTCTCTTGAAATAATATTTCCTGTCGGCTCATTTGAGAACCAAAATATTTAGGAGAATAAAATCTATCAATCTCTGTTTGCTTTAAATTTTTATACCCAAGAGAAACGGCCATTTCTGAAAGTAAGTCAAGTCTAAAAGAATTACTACTATCAAAATGAGGTGATTTTTCGTTTAAACTATCTAAATATTCTCTCCATGCATGTCTAACTTTTTTGTTTTCCTGAAATACTACATCTATTGTATTTAAGGCATCAACCCATTCTTTTGTTATTGGGGTTGATTTTCGATCTGCCATTAGTGTAAGGAAGACTCTTAATTGAGCATCTTTTTTTGCTTTTCTATTTTGGTACTTTATTCCTAATACCCAAACAATAATTGGGATAATAGCAACAGCAATAATCTGACCGATGCCGATAATGATTTGTATATATTCTGTTGTACTCATAATGCTAAATTTATGCAAAGGTAGTCTTTTAGATCAAAACCTATTTGTATAATTCGAAAAATTTTATCTTTAATTAAATATCACACAAGCTAACTATGCAAAATAGCAGAATACACTGCTTCAAGATTGACTCTTCTACACACTTTGATAATAATATAATGAGGAATATTCCGTTTCTAATGTGATGGATGTAGAGCATAATGTTACAAATAATGCGATGTTTTGAGGTATAACCGTCTGGTTATCATAATGAAATTAAGGATTGTTTATTTGTAATGTCCGCAATTAGTTTGAAAATGCTTCACTCTGATTCTTGGGAACAATTCAAGATTCAAGATATTGCATCAATAGGACGTGGTAGAGTTATTAGTTCGGTAGAAATTAGCCAACAAGAAAATCCGTTATACCCTGTGTATTCTTCTCAAACATCAAATGACGGAATTATGGGTTATCTTGATGATTTTATGTTTGAAGGTGAATATATCAGTTGGACGACTGACGGTGCAAATGCAGGAACGGTATTTTATCGTAATGGAAAGTTTAATTGCACTAATGTCTGTGGCTTGTTAAAGCTCAAAAAAGGATTTGATGCCCATTTCGTTTCATTAGTCTTAGCAGAAGCAACAAGGATGTATGTCTCAACTAATTTAGCAAACCCGAAACTTATGAATAACACAATGGGAAACATACAAATCCGTCTGCCAAAATTAGAAGAACAAAAAAGAATCTCCGTTGTTTTCAGAAAGTTACATGGACTATTAGAGACACATAATAGTTTGATCATCAAGTATTCAAAGCAGAAACAATATTTGCTCTCGCAGATGTTCATATAAACATTTGCGAGAGTAAGTATCTCTTTTGTTCTTCGTATCTTATCTTTGTTTTTGCTTCAATATCCAATTTGCTGTTTAACGAAGTCATTAGTGAGGCTATTATACTTTGTCTTTCTTTTGAAGGTAGTTCAATTACAAGCGAAGCTATTTCTGAAATATAATGCCTTTTATGTCCTTCCGATTTAAGTTCCCAATATGATAGATATTCAAACATAAATCGAAGATTTACATTCGGTTTTGCTGTGAGTATTTTTATTGCCGAAGACTTTACCTTAAAAGGGAATGATACATATTTTGCATCCATTGTGAAATCGTCAAAGATTATACACTCTCCTTTTTGATATATGCCAAATTTTTCGTCTGTATACCCCAAGATAAAACCTTTATTCGCAGTTAGAACAGGGGTTAAACTTGTGTCGGTAGAGTATTCATCATTAGCTACAATATATGCAGTAGGTTGTTCGTAATCAAGTAGCTGATTGATTTCAAAGCTCTCTGTATATTCATCTTTCAATAAGGAGAACATCTTTTTTCTAATTGCGGACTTTAATTTTTTCAAATCCTCAATGATTTTGTTTTGGGTGGCAATACGCTCATCTATTAGTCGTAACAGTGTAGCTATTTTAGTTTGCTCCGCTTTGGATGGAATACCAACATAACACTCGGAAAAATTCTTTGTGCTGATGGAATAGATTTTTGTTCCCTGTGCTATTCGTCTAATCTGATTATGAAATGCGGATGACGAAAAAGCATATCCTTTGAAGCCGACAATAGTTTTATTTTTATTGTCTCGCCCATGAATTGTGTGTAAACCACAAACAATATCCTTATTATCAAGATTAAACAACTCAATGACTTTAGCAACCTCATTCGTATCTTCCGAAGCATCAGCAAAGGCTACATCTCCCTCTTTACACAATTCAAAGTTTTTAGGCATATTACCTTCTTTGACATTGGGTAGTTTATCTCTTCTCAAATCCACCATAGTAGGAAGCCCAACATGAATGAGTCCATAATGTAAGTTCATCATGGCTTTCTCCCCATATTCAAGTTGTTCCCAACTCAGAGAATTGGTTGAATAGAAATCCAATAGCTCAGACACTTTACATATTTCCCACTCTCCACTAAATTTAGGGAATCTCAAATGGGGAACATTAAGGACTTTATTTTCGTTATTATCTGTCATAATCATTATTCTTTATCGGGATTGATATCAAACGGCAACAATTTGTCGCCATTATTAAACCGGTCGAAATCAGAGATAAACGAACGGTCTTGAATCACTTTATATTTTTCATACTCACCATACGCCTTCTCTCGTGCTTCTTCTTGAGAAACTTTACCAGCTGAATCTTGTACTTGATAGTCCATTGTAGCAAGAAACTGTTCAAGACGCTGCTTCCATTCGGCCATCGTTGTAATGATATGGCGTTGGGCACGCTGCTCTGCAAATTCAAGAAATACGTTAGTTATGCCGTTGAGTTCTGAAACCTCTTTGTCTGACAAGTAGTTCTTTGCCACAATCGTATCAGACTTCTGGACTCTGCCATCGGGAGCTTTCTTCCAAGTGGTCAATCCCATGTGCGGCATTTCCGAGTCGGCACGTTCATATACTATTTCGGCAGCGGTACGATGAGTTACAGCCAAGTGCATCATATTTTGCACCATCTTGAAGAACAATTTGGTACAATCCGATTTCGAATCGTAATCGGCACTGCATTCGGCATAGATGTCTGTTATCTTTTGGTAGTATCTGCGCTCTGATGTGCGTATCTCACGAATACGCTCCAGCAAATCATCAAAATAATCTTTGCCAAAGTGTTTTCCCTGCTTCAAGCGTTCGTCATCAAGGGCATATCCTTTAATAATAAACTCCTTCAATACAGATGTAGCCCAGATACGGAATTGAGTGGCCTGATAGCTATTGACACGATAACCTACCGCAATAATGGCATCCAAATTATAGAACAGAGGTGTACGTTCTACATCCCGTTCTCCCTCTGATTGAACTATCCCAATTTTTCGGATAGTTGCCTCTTTTGTAAGCTCGCCTGTTTCGTAAATCTGACCAAGATGATAGTTGACAGTCCGTACATCCACCCCGAACAAATCGGCCATACGCTTTTGTGACATCCAAAATGTTTCACTGTTGAATATCACTTCTATTCGTGCCTCGCCTTGCGCCGTTTTATACAGCAAAATGTTAGAACTCAACGAATTTTGCATCAATTCGTTTGTCGAAATTGTTCGAGTAAAATAATCGCGAGCTTGTTGTACCAACACTTTTTGGGCATCGGCATTTTCGGCAACAATCATACACGCCATACGCGAAAGACGGAAGATATTGACCTTACGGAATGAGCCGCTTCCAATCCTTACCATATCAACCGCTTGGTTGAAATGGTCGTCTACATTCATTCCTTTTTCACCTGCCACCTTGATAGCCTTGTCTATGACTCTTTGGAATTTCCAATAAGCCGAATAGCCCATAGCAGCGCACAGGTCGCGAGAACTCCAGTATTCGTTTCCGCCCTCATCCTGACGGCGTATATTGTCGAATGATGGACGCATTTCGGGGATGTTGTCTATCTCTGCCATAGTGTAATTATTCAACCAGTCCCAATTCTTTCAAATAGCCTTCTATTTCCTTATCCAGTTCGGCTCGCTTGGCTTCCAATTCCTTTATTTCAGCCATGACTGCTTTGATGTCAATAGGCTCTTCTTCCTCAAAAGTATCGACATAGCGAGGAATATTCAAATTATAGTCATTTTCGGCAACCTCCTGCAACGTAGCAAGATGACTGTACTTTTCAATTTCCTTGCGGTCACGATAGGTTTCTACAATCTTCTGTATATGCTGAGGGCGGAGTTTGTTCTGGGTCTTGACCTTTTCAAACTCTTTGCTGGCATCAATGAACAAGATATTATCGTCTTCCTTACGGCATTTCTTCAATACGAGAATACAGGTCGGAATACTTGTACCATAGAATATATTGGCTGGCAAACCGATAATAGCATCGATATAGTTTTTCTTCTCTATCAGGAAGCGGCGTATAACACCCTCTGCATTCCCTCGAAACAGAACTCCGTGCGGAGCAACGCAAGCCATCGTACCACCTTCATTGAGGTGATGAACCATATGCAGAATAAAAGCATAGTCGGCTGTTTTCTTAGGTGCAAGTCGTCCTGCTTTACTGAAACGGTCGTCGTTGTTGAATTTGTCGGCAGCACTCCATTCGGCAGAGAACGGAGGATTTGCAACCACTGCATCGAACTGCATATCATCGAATGCGTCCCATTCAAGCGTATCGCCATTCTCTATTTTGAAGCTGCTGAATCGGATACCGTGCAGCAACATATTCATTCGGGCAAGGTTGTAAGTAGTCGGATTTTTCTCCTGTCCATAGATATATGCCGCCTTACCGATACTTGCTGCACGGAGCAATAGTGAACCACTACCGCAAGTAGGGTCGTAAACATTACGCAAACGGTTATGCCCAAGAGTAACAATCTCCGCCAATATGCGGCTGACCTCTTGCGGAGTATAGAACTCACCGGCTTTCTTGCCTGCGCCGGCTGCAAACTGGCTAATCATATATTCGTAAGCATCGCCCAAAATATCAATTTCTTGCGAGGCCTCTACACCAAAGTCAATATCGTCCAATGCAAGAAGCACATTGCTGACGAGCGTGTTTTTATCATCTGCTGTTTTTCCCAATTTAGGCGAAGCCAAATCAATGTCCGAGAACAATCCGCCAAAATCCTCTTCACTATCCTGTCCCAAAGTGCTGTCTTCTATACGCTTCAACGAGCGTTCCAACATAGGAAGAACATTTTCTTTCCGCTTGATAGCCTCAATTACGGACGAAAACAAGAACTTCGGTTCAATGAAGTAGCCTATATTTTCCAAGCACTGGTTCTTAACCTCTTCCTGCAATTCCGGTGCATCCGAATCGGTCATTTCCCATAATTCCTTGAATGTAACTTCATCATCATCCAACGCACTGTTAGCGTATGTTTCTATCTTCTCCGACAGGTATTTGTAGAAAATGAATCCCAAGGTAAAATACATAAAATCGCTTGCCGACATATTGCCACGCAAACGGTTTGCGACCTCCCAAAGCTGGTCACGGAGTTTCTGTTGCAGTTCTTCGCTCATATCTTTATTGCTCTATATTATCTTGTTTACATCACTTTCCGGCAATGGTATATTGCTCTCTATTATACTTCTCAGGTCATCTAGCACTTTCCCTTTATATGAGAAATATTTTGCCCCTTGATATGCACCCGATGTATTCCGTTTCTCTTCCGGCATAAACGTACCGACAAAAGGGGACAATTTATAAATACGACCTTCGTATTCAACGGAATCATCGCTTGCCACCTTGACTTCCGTATCCGTAGGAATAAAGGTAACGCATTCCCCTATTTTAATACCGACCATGCTGAATTTGAAACGACCTCGCTTTACGGTTCGCTTCTGCACGACAGGCAATGAATCTTTTTCGTTATGGCAAACCGGTTTATTATCTACATAGACCGTAACAACCGCATCATCAATCATCTTGGCTATGTCATTGAATATATCCAAAGCTATTTGTGGCGGCACATTGAAAAACTCCCGATTCTGACGAATACGCAAATCCGTCAACCGATCAATAGTCTTGTGTACATGCTTTTCAACATCGTTATATTTGACCGTCTGAATGGTTGCATAAATCTCAAAAGGCAACGGAACAGCCGTGTTGTCAAGTTCCTTGGAACGTATATCTACAGGCCGCGCACTTTTACCGATCTTGACCCAATCCTCACGAAAACTTGGATTAGTCAAGATATACACATATCCGGGTTCATTTGTCTTTACCATATCAGTATTTCTTTTAATCCCAACTGAAAGTGCGTATGATATTACGCAATCTGTCTAAAATCCTCGTCAACGCCTTTCTCGTCTTTATCAATCCGAGATGCTTCTCTTTCAATGCTTTTTGTATGATTTCCGGCTGCTCTTTTTGCAGGTAGTCATATTCTTTGAGGAAGTGATTCAATACCGATGACGATATTTCCTCTTCCTCAGCCAATGAGTTGACGGCATTTTCTCGCTCAACGGCAATATAGTGGTTCAACCGTTCTTCCAAATCGCTTGTACCGTCAGCTTTGTCTCGCTGAATCATGAAGTTTTCCTTATCGTCATCCACATTCTTTTGAATGAAACCATCGATAAGTTTGGCTTTGCTGCGCATTTCTGCGTCTTTAATCATCGTATCAATGATATTCTGACGGCGTTCTGCGTAATCGGCACTATATGGGTCAAGTTCTGCAATGAGTTCAAGGATATATGCCACATTGATAATGTCGCTATGTAGGAGTTCAAGGCAGAAATCCACATCACCGAAGTCTCCGTCATCCGGAACATCTGTATCATCATCCGGTTTGGGTGACGGTGCTGGATCAACGAGTGCAAAAGTATCATGGATATCAAGATACTTACTCCTGAAATCCATAAACTGCTGTTCCGTCATGCCGAGATCATCAGCTTCTTCGCTATAATCCTCATATATTTGAATCTCTGCGTGTTTACGGATAATATCACGAAATGCCAAAACAAACTCTTTCTTAGCCGTTTCGCTCTGCAAAAGGTCTATGCAGTTTGTGTCCGGGTATTTCTTCAGAAAATCGGATGCAAGTTCCTTGTATTCCTGTTTGATTTCTTCAAACGGAGGTCGCACTATTTCTTCCGGATTGTTGCTGTTACTGAATAATTTGATAGCAGCATCCACATTGCTCTTCAAATCACGGAAACATACAATCTTTCCGAAGCGTTTCTTTTCGTTCAGCACACGGTTCGTCCGGCTAAATGCCTGCAACAAGCCGTGGTATTCCATGTTCTTATCTACATAGAGCGTATTAAGTTTCTTGCTGTCAAAACCGGTAAGGAACATTCCGACAACAAGGCAAAGATCAAGCGGCTTCATATCGGCTCGCTTCTTTTTCATGCGCAGGTTGATGTCATCGTAATATGCACGGAAGTTCTCAGTCGTAAACGATGTGCCGAACATTTCGTTATAGTCATCCATGATGGCTTGCAGCTCATCGACTTCGCCTGCACTGTCATTCAGATAAGAACCTGTACCCATTCCTGTCAGTTCATCATCCTGACTTCCATTGGCTGCATAGGTAAATACTGCACCTATACGAATCTTAGGATTCAGTTCCTTGAATATCTTGTAATAACGGATAAGCATCGGCACTGACTGCACGGCAAACAGCGCATCGAACTCTCCGTCAAATGTTGACTTATTGAAATTATTAAGGATGAATTGGGCTATTTCCGTCATGCGATTGGTACTGCCGTTCTGCACCTCCTCACTGCCATGATAGTATTCCACAAGAAAACCGAGAACATTCTCATCAGCAATGGCATCCTTAATCAGATAGCGATGCAGGCAGTTGCCGAACACCTCTTTGGTCGTATGACCATCAACTGCATTCTCTGTAAATATTGGAGTTCCGGTAAATCCGAATATCTGGGCATTATCGAAGAATTGCATAATCTTCTTATGACTCTCCCCGAAATGGCTACGATGGCACTCATCGAATATCATCACGATACGAGAATGGCGTATCGAATCTATTTTGCTGCTATACCATGTCTTGCTTACGGCTGCATTGAGTTTCTGAATAGTGGTAATGATAATCTTGGAGTTGCTATGCAGACGTTTTACCAACTCGTCCGTATTGTCCGTACCGTCAACGGCTCCCGGTTCAAAGGCTTCATATTCCGACTGTGTTTGTGTATCAAGGTCATGGCGGTCGACAACGAACATTACCTTATCTACATCATCTAACTCCGAAACGAGTTGCGCAGTTTTGAATGAAGTCAAAGTCTTTCCTGCCCCTGTTGTATGCCAAATATAACCGTTATCATTGGAGTTCTGCACTCGATCCAATATCTTTTCTACTGCATAGAACTGGTATGGGCGCAACACCATCAAGCATTTATCACCTTCATGTAATACGATGTACTTTCCGATAATCTTACCGAGCGTACACTTTTCCAAGAAAAACACAGCAAACTTATCCAGTTCATTGAATGGCAGGTTTGCCGCATCCGTCCAGTTGAATGTAAATTTATATCCGCCATTGGGATTATTGGCGAAATAACGAGTGTTCACACCATTGGAGATGACAAACAACTGAATATAATCGAACAACCCATGAAAGGATGTCTTATGATAGCGTTGAATCTGATTGTATGCCTGTTTGAGTTCTACTCCCCGACGTTTCAATTCAATCTGAACTAAAGGGAGACCATTGATAAGAATCGTCACATCATAGCGACACTTCTTTCGTCCCTCCACCGTAATTTGGCTCGAAACCTGAAATTCGTTCTGACACCATTGGGTACGATTAAGAAACTCTACCCAAATGCGCTGTCCGTTAGCCGTATCAAGAGGATATAGGTCGCGAAGCTTCTTTGCTTTTTCAAAGCGAGTACCACCTTCCAGATAGATTAATATCTTCTCGAACTCTTCATCCGTAAATGAGTTACGGCCAACTTCCGCCAGTTGTTTCTTGTTGTGAATTTCCAACTGCCGCTTGAAATTGGCATAAAGATTATCTTCTTCGGTAATCTGAACATACTCGTAGTCCATTTGCCGAAGTGTGGCTATCAGTCCGGCTTCCAACGCCGCTTCGCTCTGTATTGACATATTCTTGCGCCCTGTTATGGTGTTATTACTTATCTATTCCGGCTTGCAGTATTCTGATACCTAATGCATTTTCTATCTTGCACAAGGTTTCTAATGACAGATTCTCGCGACCTTTCAACACCTTGGAGACATATTGCTGAGTGCAATTCATCTTCTCGGCCAACGCTCGTTGTGTCATACCAAGTTCCTCCATTCGGTTTGACATAGTTGCAGCGATAGCTTGCGAATGACACATCCACTTTTCGTCTTTATTCTCCTCCGTTCCTTCAACCAATCCTAAAACCGTGTCTATCTGTTTTTCAGCCATTGTATACATCAAAAAATACCTTTGCCTTACTCTGTAGGCAAAGGTAGTATAAATAATCGAGATGACACAACTTTCAGGTTGTTGATTGATTTTTTTTGAGCAAAGAATATTCCTATTTAATTGCTGTTATCCTTAAATCATATCTACGGCTACCAGCATCAAGAGCAACATCATACTCTTTCAGTCCTTTTTCAACTGCAATCAGATGTAATTCATCCTTATCCTTTGGGATTATATCTGGACCATAATAAATTGCATTCAAACATCCGACATCTGGAATTGATGCATAATTATTCTCATCCTCTAAGTTATAATACAGCATTCTCCATTCATGTTCATGTTCGTATTCTTTTTGGTCCTTATAAAGATAAGATCGATACCAATATAATTGATTGACTGATATCATGGAAGACAAAAAGTTCAACCAATTTTTATCTCCAACTTGCTTAAAATACTCGTAAGTATGAATATTTCCCTCATCCAATGTAACGTCAGGTCTTAATTCAGTATAAATCACAGGAAAGAGATTTACATCCATTCCCAATGAGTTATATTTAAAAATACATTTTCTAAGATCGTATTCTAATGCAAATCCCTTATACCCATCAGCATATCTATCCCACATATATTTTGACTGTACACTTTCTGTAAAACATGCTATTTTTGCACTATTTCTCGGATTTCTAAAACGCGACTCTTGCTTTTTTATCGCAGACCCAATGTTGTTACAAAAATCCATATATTCATCTGTCAATATTTTATCTATAATTTGTTCATCCGTATATCCACACTCTCTGTAGTAACATATTTGCGTTGCCTTTTCTGCCCTTATATCAGAGGATTTCTGGGTTATATGCGACAATGTTATGCGCAATGCATCCTTTAATGCCTTTTTTAAATCTTCGCGAATTTTGTCTTGATCTATATATAAATATGAATCATACTTATCCGGAAACATTCCTGCATGGCATAATGAAATAGTTCCGGATTTTAATGATTCAATAGTATAACCTTTATCGTCTATTTTACGATATCTAAAAAGTTTTTCTGGAATATTAGGAAGTATCAATTTGTAAATATTACTCCATACATCTGAAGTTGCAGCTTTATCTATATTGAACGGAATATAGGATTGCTCTATAATTTCCTGAAATTGTTTTCTAAAATCTAGCATCTTTAAGTCGTGAATTGTTATATCCTTTTATTTCATTAACTCAATAACATCTTCTGGCAACATTGCATTCCCAGCATCATCTTTCGGAGCACTCTTAAGAAACAGCACCGGAACGATGGTGTAGTTCTTGATAAATAGTAACAAATTAGCTTTACGGAGAAGTTCGCCTGTCAGTTGTTTGCCATTCTCTTGGGTTGTCCATTTGCATTCGTCAACCAGCAGATACTTTTTATCGAGCGATTCTGCCATCACATCAAATTCAACTTGTTCCGGCTTTTTGTCCTCATTGAGAAATGGGTAGCGCCTTGGTTATCGGCATTATGAAGTAACTCATACACAAAATGTGCTTTGTCTTTATAAAGATTCTGGGCGATTTCCAATGCTCCACGATACATAGGATTCTTGAAGATTGTCCAAGCCTCCCGACCTTGTTTACTGAGTACCTTGAAATATAATTCCTCCTCCTGATTCATAACTGCTCCTTGATTTTTCTGATGACGTCTTCCACCTCTTCGGTCATTATTGCACCATTTTCATGATCGCAAGTCGTGAAAAGATTTTCTCCGAGGGTATAACCTATTTCCTCGTAGAATTTTAGTTTACGCTCCCATGAAGCCTTGTATTCCGGAACGACAAGCATTCCCAGATGTTCCCAGATGATTCTATCACCCCATGGGGTTTCAAAGGAAAAGTCGGGAATGCATCGGTGGCCATTTTCTTCCAGTAGTTGCTCGTACTCAAATTCCACCCCAGCATTTACCAATTGGTTTACAATTACAACTTCTGACTTGCTACGCACAAACAGACCTTTCTTGGCTGTTCCATGAATCAGGCCCTCAACATAAGGAATATTAAGACGTTCGGCTCGAACGGAATAGTCAAATAGATTGGTATTTCGTCGCGCGAGCACTGAGGCTTGTGGTTTAGTAAATTCTCTCAACCAACCAATAGAATCTTGAACAAGCAGGACTACACGCTTCTTTGCTCTGGTAAGAGCTGTATATATCAACTCACGACTTAAAATGCGGCCGGTTTTGGGCAATACCACAAAAACCGTATCAAAATCGCTGCCCTGACTTTTATGGATTGTAATAGCGTATGCAAGCTCAATAGCAGCATCCTGGTCTTCCCCTTTATCTCCCCTGAAGCCGAAGGTTTCATGAGGTATGCCAACATACATAACATTGATATGTCCTTTATTTATAGACTTAACAAAGCCTATCTGGCCATTGGAGAGAGGATATTTTTCTTTTGATGGATAGGATTCTCGTAATATATTTTGAAGTTGAATGACTTTATCATTCTTATATATCTTCTGGGTTCCGATTTCCTGATAATCCCCTTTGCGATTGATATTATTTCCAACCCATGACTGAAGATAGGAATTCAGTTGATATGTACCCCATGCGGGATTTATTACTGGAGCAAGAATCTGAAGATTTTCGAGCGCTGCCGGATCTGACTCAAGCGATTTTAAGTCGTCAATACCTATTTTTTGCTTCAAGGATTCTGGCAGTTCGACATCGGAACAAGCGAGTTCCTTGCAAATTGCATCCCTAAGGATTTGAGGCAGATCCTTTTCATCGTTCCAGTAATAAACTGAAAGATCGCCTTTGAGATTCTTGCTTTCGATTTTCCAAAATATTTCATCGGCAAATTTCTCCGGTTTGTTTCCACTGAACCAAGAGGCCAAAGTCAAGACATCTGAATCTCCACTGGCTATTGTGCGCACAACGGTGCGGAGATAGGTAATGGCAGATTTCAGATTGGCGTCCGCGTCATCACAATTAAGATAATGGCATAAATCCGAGAAAGCCCTGCCCGGACCTATCGGAGGTAGCTGATAGGGGTCTCCGATAAGTATTATTCGGTTTATGAACTTCAGGTCAAGCGACATAATAAGCGCATGAAACGTGTCGGTAGTTAGCATCGAACATTCATCAATGATTATATTCTTAGCACGTGAGTATTTGCGCGAGTCTTCAGTTAGACGCGGTTTCATGTTTTCAAAATCGAAGGCGCCGAGACTGGCAAGAAACTGAGCTACGGTTTTTGAACTCACATTTTCGGCCATATTACTGAGCCTTACTCTCGCCTTTCCAGTGGGAGCCAGCAGCAGAACGCCTTCTGCTTTTATCTTGTCAGAACAGAGAAAGGATCTCACTACGGTAGTCTTACCGGTACCTGCGCCTCCCGTGAGAACTGAAAGGCGCTTTTTGTCCATCATTTCAAGAGCTTTGGCCTGCTGCTCAGTAGCCTGTTGACTGCGCTCGTTTGTAGGATCATAATTCTTGTCTGACATAGCGAGGGATAGCCAGTCCTCACCGGTAGGCTTCTTAACATCTCTCTTTGCTCTTTCTCGTAGCACTTTCCGAAGAAACTCCTCCATTTGATAATATTCCTTGAGTTGGATAGCAGTAGGGTTCTCATCAGGAACATAATCGAAGGATACTTCAAAAAACTGGCGATGTGTGAGAAGTATGTTTTTCGGGAGGCGAGCTTTGTCTTCTTCCGTCATTATGTCGCGCAGATAGTCCTCCATCTCTTTTATTGACACAAGGGTATCACCATCTGTTAGAACGGAATAAAGCCTTTCAACGACTAATGATCTAAGGCGTCGAGTATCCAAAATGGACTCCGCTGCGAACGGAGGCACTGGAACATTATCACCCTGAATTGTTGGGTCGGGGAAGGCTCCAAGATCAATTGTACGCGTTGAAACTTTCTCTATAAAATTCCGAGCGCACCATTCGCTGATGAGGTATGGATTGCTTAGTATATCAGACTCTACATCATCTATAAAATGCTCAATAACATCGGATTCAAGTTCAAATCTGGATAAAGTGATAAGACGCTCACGTACATTACTTGTTTGGCCCTCCCAACTTATTCGATACGTAGGAAGAGACGAGTTGTAAACAGCACTATCAACTTTGATTTCCTTATTTAGCAACTTTTCAAAATGCCCCCAGGGATTGTCTTTCGGTCCACATCCTTTTTTTCGCAGGTCGCTTTCAATCAGATTGCCATAATCTATTCCCAGCGCTTTAAGTGCTGAAGCGAATGAAGGGAAGGGAGTGATTTGTTTCTTGACATGCTCAATACGGGCATCAATCCACCTGAGTTGACAT
This sequence comes from Bacteroides sp. MSK.20.82, assembly GCF_019052485.1. Taxonomy (NCBI): domain Bacteria; kingdom Pseudomonadati; phylum Bacteroidota; class Bacteroidia; order Bacteroidales; family Bacteroidaceae; genus Bacteroides; species Bacteroides sp. MSK.20.82. The sequence continues at coordinate 9,579 of NZ_JAHQUN010000001.1, read as the reverse complement.
TGCCATCCCTCGATTGAGCCAGCCAAGCCATGTCGAATTACTGCCTCCAACGAACGCCGAGCAGCTTCAAGAATCAATAGCATTGAATGATTGCTTATAAAATCACAACCATATGATAGTTCATCAAATATCTTTCCGCTACTGTCAAATTTATCCAGCGATAATTTGATCTCATCAAGAGCCTGTATCTTTGACAGACCCTTCCCTTGGAATATATTCTCATCCAACTCCAGATATTCTTTATAGGGGAGAATGAAGCCGCGAGATTCTTTCAGGTCTGGGCGAATGGAATGAGAGAACATTATCTCCCATAAGGGATATGTATAATCGGCAGTTGTTTCGTAGTCTTGAACACCACAATTTTTTACTATATCCCCCATTCCCACAATCATTCGTAAACCTTCATCGTCAATCGGATTGCCTTTCTTACAATAAAAGACGCATATCGATTCCTCGGTTATCTCTGAGCTGAACCATTTAAGCACATCATACAATCGCTCAGGATTATAAACCCAAGCCGAACCGAAAGGTGCACTTTCGGCAGGGCGAAATTCAGGATGCTCCTTGCTAAGGTCTTTCTGTGCATCCATATTCAAGTAACGGAATGGTATTCCAAGAGCTGAATAAGCTGGTATCATTACTTTTGTAGGTAATAACTTAGAATGTGGATTGTCTGAATTCCAAGCATATATGTGAATAAATTCACGCTCATAAGCCTTGTAATTCATGAATCCCCCATTCTCTCCAGCACAAGCAGGACGTTCTTTTGTAGTTAATTTAGACCAGTCGATTCCACACGACAACTGCTCACAATCTACTTTTGAGTTGACAATATTAGGTAGTTGTTTACAGAATGTATTACAACGAGGATTTGCACATACATGCGAATTCCAACCATTGTCGTGCCAAGGTACTCGAACAGATATATGTTTCATTTTTTTAATCTTTTTACAATGTTAAATTATTGTTATGCAAAATCATTATTACAATTATAAACTCATCTAACTGAAACTACTCCATCTTACATCGCTCATCCAACACTCCGGCAAACATATCCATCTCTCTCTTGGAAATCCCCAATCGTGTTGCCAATTCTCGCCATCCTTTTATAGCTTCAGTTACCTCAACAACAATCTTTTCTGCTGTTGTACGGTTTAGCATATAGTCTTCGCAAGCATCCAGCAAAATACCCAGTTCTGCCTTATTGGAGGTTGATGAGACAAGCAGACTCTGATACTCATTCAAAGTAGGGTTCATGTCATATGCAGGAGAAAGCGTCCAACCTTTTGCAGTCAAAAGAAAACCATGATTACGGAAATGATCATCGCTATTACCAATGCAGATATTGAAAGCCACACGGCGATAGAGTTCCTGCAGATTCTCTTCCACATTCGTGCAGTTCTGGATTATGAAATCGACTATATCCAGATAACCATGCCCTGTAGTTGCATTGTCACCGTCATTGAGTCCCAATAAAGTCATTGCAGAAGCAAAGTGAATCCGTTTCCCCTCTTGGGTTCTGTCGAAGCGTTGAGAAAGCAACGTGTGATATTTCTTTCCTGTTGCCAGCACTTTGGTCTTTGCGGCATTTATACCGGCTTTTGCAGCAAGAAGGTGACTGAAATGCTCCCAAAGTCCGGCATCATAATCATCCTTGCGAGAAGGGAACTTGGCTATATAAAGCGTTTTATCCGTGTCTATCACACTGGCTTTAGGTCTTGCACCTCCCAATGAAGAACCGGGCTGCACGAGTTGGGCAACCCATTTCCTGTCAGGCAGGACATTCCCCTCTTCACTTTTCTCAATTTCCGCACTGGCCGCAATCAACTCCCTTATATCCGCCAGAGGTGGGATTTTCAACAACTCACTTACATTTATAAATCCTCCGTCTTTTAACTCCTTGAAACGGAAAGCACCCATTCGGGAAAAGTCATCGATACCAGTCAAAAAATCGAAAGAAGATAGTCTCCGTACCGGTCGCCCCTCTTCCATCGCAGCAATCTGCTCACGTCGCAACAACAGCGTTCGTCCCCAACGATCCGGCAAAGCATCCGAGAAACATCCGAATATATCTTTCTCCGGTTGCGTATATTGCTGTCCCGGATAATTATTGAGGTCATCACTCAGAAATAAATCTCCGTGTTTCTTCAGCCATTCATCGCTGAAGGTAAAGCAATAGCTGTCCGAGCCACGAAGAGATTCATAGCCTAACTCGCCAACGAGTTCTGTCTCGTTGAGCCAGTCAAAATCGGCATAAACATATAACATCTTCATCGTTTACTCCTTTTTTGAGGCACGTTCCCTTGTCTTCAAACTCAAATCCTGCAAGGCTTTTCCCAATTTATCTTCTTTGGCTAGCCACAGAATATCATCGTCCAGTTGCAGAGCATAGAGCACTCGCAAATAAATTCCGATTGCCACAGTCGGCGCACCTTTCTCTATTCGGGACACAGTCAACGGAGAACAGGTGGCACGTTCTGCCACCTGAGCTACGCTCAAATTCCTGCGCAAGCGAGCCAGTTTAATCTGCTCTCCCACAACTGACATTTTCTGCTCCAACTTTCGGGGCAACTTGGTTCCCATTGTATTCTTTGTCATATTAACTCATCATATAATATGCAAAGATACTACTTTATATCTATTTAATGATGTATTGCGGACGCAAAAATCACAAATTCAAAAGATACGACTATTAAATACTGATTTTGCTACCAAAATAGAGATTTCAAAGAAGCAGACTTCTACCTTTATCTATGATTATTTCCAAGATAAAAGCCAGCTTCTTCAATTTAAGCATCACTCGATGGGCTTCACCAATTCTTCATCCTGCCATTCCGCAAGAGAAACAATCGCATTGTATTGCTCCAAAGTCAAATCCGATTCACTATCGTCTGAGCATTCGTATTCCCACGGCAGTTCGTAAACAGTACCTTCTTCCTGATAACCCATATAGTTATGGTACGTATTAGGAATTAACCGCACATAATCTTCTTCGCGCAGAATCCTCAAAAGTTTCTCGGCATCACGAATCAATAATGGCACTCCGACCTTATATAGAGCAGTGGCAACCTCAATGGCCAGCTCGACATTTGCCGAGTAGCTATTAGAAACAACTATCATCCAACCCTGCTGTGGCACCTTCGATGCAATGATGTTCAAGCGCGAAAACCCCAACTCGCCATAGTGGTCTGTTGCAAACCGTATAAAATCCTCCGGGCTGTCAATGTCATAGAGTTTATCTACATCTACGAATTTCACTCGTTTGTAATAGACTACATCTCGCAGTTCTTCCGGGATATTCGGTTGTTCTTCGTAGAGACGGTTTCCAATACTTCGCTTCCGGTAGTATGCCTCATAAGCCTCGTTAGCGATACGATAATATGTGCAATATTGCCGAATGGTCATAGTCTTCAGATGAAGTGCGGAATGTTCCTTCGCAGAATCCTCCAAAGCCTTTATCGCTGTTTCCCGATCTTCCACATTAATCTTAAAGCTCGGAGCTATCCTATTGAGTTCCTTTCGTGCAATCCGCCCAATCCGTTGCTGGCACGGCAGATTGTGCGCCACATAGTCGTTGAACCCATCAGGATTTGCAACAATAACATCAACCAGCCTCTGCAAATAGCAGAAAAGTCGGGCAAGGGAATCCTGATACCATCCGTCATCTGATTCTCCGTCGGCACAAGAGGAGCGATTTGTTATGACGAAATGCGCATGTTTTCGGTCTGTAATGCGAATCGACCGGAACTCTTCGTATTTATAAGAGGTAACATGAAACCACTGCGTTTCCGTTGGATTGAACGCAAGCCAGTCCGCAAGGAAGGCTTCTTTGCTTTGATACTCTCCCGAAGCAATCAGTTCCTCGACATCACCCCATTCCTCTGGAGTGGGTCGCGGTACCACAATGTAGAAGCCACGGTATTCATCATCCCCCATTACGGTAAGTTGCTCGAACTGATGCTGAATTTCAACTAGACGTTCCAGCATATTGCCGCTAACTGTGATTTCACAATGACGCATTTCACCCATTGCTTCTATATGCGAAGCGTTCAAGCCAACCTCATTTGCCAAATCAATAAAGAGTTTTCTATCTATTATTCTTTCATCCATTGCTTAATGCTCATTAAATTTCAACATGCTTTTTCGGATCAAACCCATTCACAATGTGCTCATTCGCAAAAATATATCCCATCTGATTACAGATTACTTTTGTACTACCAATCTCTGTGTCTATATTGGTATGTGAATGTCCATAAATCCAAATATCTATCCGACTGTTGGCAATCCAATCACCATATTCGCTAGCAAATGCACTATTCAGTACGGAGTTCTTGTGCTGTGGATCAATCACCTCCAAAGTAGGCAAATGATGAGTAACCACCACAATATGACCAGCCGTGCTCTCTTCGACACTTTTCCGGATAAAATCAATACAGGTCTCATGCATCCGATTGAATTCCTCTACCTGTAGCAATTTTCCGTCAAATTTGATTTGGCGAAAGTCATTCATACCTTTCCACACGAAATACTCGTCATTCGGGTTAATCCGTGACCATAGCGTACTCAGGACAAAATCGGTATCATCGATACGGATTACCTGATTCTGATAGAACCCTACATTCTCACGGAACATCCACTTCCATTGTAGCCCTCGTTCCATCACGTCCGAATAATTATAGTATTCGTGATTGCCGGGAACAATCAGAACCTGCCTGTAATTATCCGAAGCCCATTTCCAGAATTTCATCATAGGAGCTATTCTATCCCTAAGATAGAATATATCTCCAGCCAAAACCAGCACGTCACCGGTAACAGGTAATTCATTATGCTTTAAATATCTGCTGTTCTCCCTGAACTCCAGATGTAAATCGCTCATGTATTGTATCTTCATTGCTCTTTCATTTTTAATTGTTCAACTTGTTTTTCAATAATTATCTTCATCTGTGCAAATGAAACCGGCATAAAGTTGTTGTTATCAACACCTACGTCATATTGTGTAGGATAGAGATACTGAAGCCGGGCTGCATCAATTCCAGTGTTATTCTTCCTCGTATGCACATGGCCGAACAGTTGCCATACATCTTTATAGCCGCCATCAAAGCACAGAAACGGATAGTGATTCAAATATATCTTCTGTTTATCCACTTCTATATGCATCTGCATGGTCACATGCTCAAACCTATCGACATACCCCTGCCTCAAGTTCTTTAAATCATGGTTGCCGAGAATCAGATATATCTTGCCATTCAATCTATCAAGAATTTTAGTCCATTCAGCTGAACCGCCCAGACAGAAATCACCCAAGTGAAAAACAGTATCATCCAAGCCAACTGTATTATTCCAATTGGAGATAATCGTTTCATTCATCATTTCCACATCCTCAAAAGGTCTGTTGCAGAAACGAATGATATTTCCGTGATAAAAGTGGGTATCAGATGTAAAAAATACCTTACTGCCATCAAATTTATAATTCATTTCTTCTCAATTTATGTGCATCGCTGCACGTTAATAATCTGTTTGTCAATCACCCATCAGACGGAAATGACAGAAAAGCATCGTAAGATAACTGTCACAAATGGGTATAAAAACAAAATAGTTGGAAAGTTCGGTAAAGACTCTCCAACTATTCAGTTTATATTTTCAATCAGGGGTAGAATAAACTACACCATGCTATGTTCTTCGTTGGAAAGTATTTATAATACAAGGTTCAATGCCAAAGACATGAACACACAGTACAGATTCAGGGCGTTTGTTACCCCAAATTGTGACCTTCGATAATATGTTCATGCTATTTCTTTGCATTGTTAGTTTTTATATCGTTTCAAACTCAGCGCAAAATTAGCAAATAAATTCCATATCACACATCGCTTTCTGAGAAAATCCACGTAACCTTTTGCCTATATGCCGCATAATAAAAACTGAACCTATGCAATTAATACACAGATTCAGTTCCTTATCATTTAGCTCACTCCATTGATTCCCGAATAATCCGCCGAGTCTCTTTCTTATACTCCTTGCGGTCATATTCGAATCCCCTGCACATCCAACAGCTACACGGAGTACCTGTTGTTTTGTAAACTTGTGCCCATTTCTCTTTTGCCAATTCAAACCAACGGGGATGCTCATAATAGCTTCCATCCTCACGAATGATGCAATGACCATAAGCGGCATAAAGAATCATGCGAGCCTTAAACACACGAGCCATTTGTTGGCGTCTCCAAAATTTGTTTCTTTTGTCCATCGTCTCTTTCTATTAAAGTTAGGATGAACGATGATGTTACTTTGGTGAGACTTAATATATCCATAGAATTATACTTTTAATAATCAAATTATTGCAGCTGTATATCATTCTTAATCTTCCATCTGATTAGAGAGAATCTTCATCATCCTCTTCCTCAAAACCTTCTGATGCATTTGCTATCAGTGCCTTCCCTATTTCCAATTGTAGGTATTTCGGAAGACGAAGCAGTTTTGCCATAAGATGGCTATAAGTGAACTCTACTTTAGTGTCGAGTATTGGTTCTTCTTCTATGCTCGTATCAATTTTCTTAACAGCATCAGCATCTTTAATAAAGTCGGAAAAGTCTGGCTTCTCCATCCAATTTTCTATCATACCGTCATGTTTGATTCTTAAACGGATATAATCCCCACAATCATCCGCCTCCGGAATTAAGCCATTAGGTACATAATCGGTAATTTTACATATTACCTTTTTATCTTTATCAAGCAAGAAATAGGTTCCGCTATCACATACCTTAGCTTGAAGATATAAAGTTCCATATTCTGGTTTCCAATCAAGAAGTTTATGAACTTTCAAGTCAATTATGCCAGACCACATCCCTTTAGAAACCAAAGGATACTTGTTTTCATATAGCTCACCAAGCCAATCATCTGTATAGCTACACATTTCCTCATTGTATGGGAAGTATATCACCAGATAGTGAGCCACCTCATTCAAATTCTGTTCTTCAATTCCAACTAATATCTGTTTTGCCATAATCAAAATTTTTAAATAGTAGTCAACAGACTCACATCAACATCAGGAATGATAACGTCCGCAAGCCTGTCTTCGACAAGGAATCCCATATACAACGGAATGGTGAGTATATCTCCCTCACGTCCTACATTATATTGCCCCAACTTGATTGCATTCTTGACATGATACACATCCTTATTTTTAAGAATGGTAGCCATACTTTTTGCCTTACCGGTCTTAGCCTTGACTTCAAGGATGACGCATTCGCCTTTGAACCTTACCAAGAAGTCCAGTTCAAGCCCACTGTCCTTATGGAAATAGTATAGCTTCTGTCCGGACTTACACAGGAAATCCGCCATGAGGTTCTCAAAGATAGCTCCCTTATATCCAAGAAGATTCCCCTTCAATATATCAGCCTGAGTGCCATAGTCGAGCATTGCTACAAGGACACCTATGTCAGTAGTGTACACTTTGAAACAATCTTTGATGGAATTGCCCTCCAACGGCAGTTCCGTAATCTGCGTGTTATAGCACCTACGGACTATTCCGGCATCCTCCAACCATTGAATGCTACCGATGTATTGAGAAGACCTTCCTCCCTTTTTGACTATGGAATATTGGAATTTCTTATTCTCCTTGGCTAATTGCTTCGGAATGGATTCAAAACATTCACGGATATTAGATTTGTCCGCATCATCTGCATATTTAACCATATCCTCTTCGTATCCGGCAATAAGATTACGCTGCTTCTTATATATGAGTTCGATATTCTTGGTTTCAAGGAAGCAATTCACCACTTCCGGCAGCCCTCCTACAATAACATATCTGTATAGCAGCTCCATCATTGCCTTGTGAATCCCATCGGGAACAGCCTTTTCGTTCTCAAAACATGATTTGACAGAATCGATAACAGCCTCACCGATTCCGTTTGCCCATAGAAATTCCTCAAAATCCAATGGGTACATATCAATTACGGTTTCATATCCGACAGGAACAGAATCTTGCCCGACATCCTCTTTCTTTTTCTTGCTTTGACCATAGCCTTTCACTCCTAAAAGAGAACCTGTGGCAATAACATCAAAACGTCCGTCTATATAAAATGACTTCAAGGCTGTCCTTGCTTCCTTACATTCCTGAATCTCGTCAAGGATAATGCAGGTTTTCCCTTCAATGAACCGACTGCCTTGAATCAAAGCAGAGAGGTTGAGAATGATGGTATCGACATCTATATTGCCAGTAAAGGCAGACTTCTTGTCAGGTTCAAGAATGAAGTTCATATAGACCACACTTTCATAATTCTCCCTTGCGAATTTCTGGACAATATATGCCTTCCCGCACTGGCGAATACCTTTTATCACAAGGGGCTTTCTGCCCTCGGCCTCTTTCCAATTAGCTAAATATGTTTCTATTTTCCTTTTAAGCATAACGCAATCTTATTCTTTCCGCTACAAAATTACACTTTTTCGAGCGAATAAACCAAGGTTAAATACATTTTTTCAAGCGAATAAATCGAATTTAGTTACACTTTTTCCAACGAATCATCCCTATTACACAACATTTTTTCAAGCGAATCACAGCATAAATTATCGAAACCAACTTTACTTTATCTCCGTATTCATATATACGTTCATTAAAGTAAAGCTAACAAAGGGGAGAAAAAGAGATAGCTTCGCCCAAACCAAGCCGAACCAGACCTATAGACTTTCTCTTTTGGCTGCAAAATATGAGCAATCTAAGTATGAAGATTGAGCAAAATACAACTCCAAGCAAAGCAATACTCACCTCCTACCAGGTCACAAGAAAACAACCCGGAAATCTGTGAATCTGTCTTCCATTTTGCAGCCTGAACCGGCGAAATAATCCCCGATATACCTTATCTTTGCGAAGCGGAGGTTTCGAGGCGAAAGAGAGCGATTTTCCCCATTTTCCCTCTGTTTTGAGACTGGCAACGAAGAAAAGTGTTAAATCTTCGATTTTTGACGAAAAAACAAGTAATTTTTTGAGCAGTCTATCTTTTAAGCCATAAACTACTGATAATCAATTAGCATAATATGCTGCATCGGCAAGATTGGTAGGTTTGACTGCGACACCTATTCCCGAAACAATGGCTTTTTTCAATAACAATCGCATTGTCAACTATACATTAGAAAAGAGTATCGTTGATGGTGTGAATGTGGATTGTCGGGTATATAGAATAAAAACCCAAGTCACGGAAACGGGTGGGGCTATATTAGAGGGTGAGAAATTTAAAGAAGAAACAAGATATACAGGTGAGGTCAAGACTGTAAGTAGTAAGGAAACCAAAAACTACACAAATAAAGAACTTAATCGGAGTGTTATTAATCCGGCACAGATAAAGTTAATCCTTTCGACCTATCGGGATGTGGTTTATACAGAATTGTTTAATGACCCGCAACGTAAGCCGAATATGGACTATTTGCCCAAAACCTTGATATTTGCTCTCAATGAAGCTCACGCTACAAATATCGTACAGATAGCTAAAGAGGTGTTCGGACGGAATGACGACCGCTTTGTTCAGAAAATTACTTATTCGGCAGGCGACAGTAACGAACTGATACGCCAATTCCGTAACGACAAGGATT